>CAZRXL010000019.1:7779-9517 GCA_964604055.1 uncultured Gammaproteobacteria bacterium | reverse complement strand
TACCTACCCTGGCAAAAAACCATTCAAATCAAAAAAGAAATTGTTTTTCAGACCGATGCCACCCTGTTTCGATCTGTTCCCGATCTTCGCCCCATCACTCTAGCTGGCGCAATCCGCCCCACCCTATCTCCCGGAGGCGATAGAATTATCTATGCCGTCGCTTCTGCCTCTGCCTCCAAAGACAATGGTCTTTACCTCTTGGAACTAAAAAACACCCCCTTACCACTCAACCGAAACGCCGCCCGTCTGATTGCCACCAATTTCCCCGGCGTCAACTGGGCTGATTTTGAATTTACCTTTTCCCCCGACAGCAGTCAAATACTAGCTCAAAACACCAAAACCAACTTCTCATACCTTCTCGACTTAAACCGACCTATTACCCAATCCGTTCTCTTCGACGCCACTCCTCGCCTGCCCATCATCCGTCAAGAATGGAATCTCCAAACCAAAGAGACCATGACCGTCAAACTGACCCAAATCCCCGACCAGCTTTTACCTCTTCTAGCCACCGATTCTGCCCAAAGTCTCAGCTTCAATACTGACGAAGAAAAAATCTTTTATCTAGCCAGCGCTTCTGGCCAGATTCCAGAAAACATTATCACCCCCCCTCCGGCCCAAAGCACTCAAACTCAAACCAGAACCATTCAACCCGACCACTATTATGTTTATGACATCAAAAATGACACCAACTTTTTAATCGGTTCAAAAGACGAGCTCAAAAACCCCTTTTGGTTACCTTACAGCAACCACATTGTCTACGTTTCTGGAAATGACATCAAAGTTGTCGAATACGATGGCACCAATCAAGCCACTCTCTACTCTGGTCAATTTGACACCAACCTGGTCGCCCCCTGGTCCGACGGTACTAGAATCGTCACTCTAACTGCTCCTTACCAAGGCGCCAACGACAATCTCTACTCGATCACCATCAGATAATCTCCGTCTATCTCATCATACGGTGCCGAAATCATTGCTGGATCAAACTCCTCTACTTCTTCTACAACTGGTCGTTGCGTCATCTCACCCAAAACTTGCACTCTTCGCATTTCATACATTCTTATTCTCTCCTGCCCCGCCTCCACAAACCTCAAAGGAATCAGGGCCATCACTGCTATTACAAAACAAACAATCAAAGTTCTCACATTTCTAGCTGCATCATTCATACAATCAGTATGAATTTTTTTTGTTCTCCTGTCAATACCGACTCTGATAGAGCAAATCAATCCTATAACAAACATTCTTAACCAAACAACCTTTTGGTCACGCCAATCTCCAATATTACCAAAAAACGCATCCCTACCCTCACAATAGCTTCAGTGGCTCGCCTAACACTCCACCCTCCCCTCTGCCAATAATTAGCCCTAAATTCACGGTTATATACTTAAAAGCAAAACAAAAGCAAGCAAAAGATATCAAGATTATTTCAAGTCCATTTTATTCCTATAATTAAACTTACGTTAATTTATGTTTTATAAATTGCTCTTTTTCAAGTAAAATATGCCTACCGCTAAAGATTGAATCAGCCTCTGGCTGAGGCGCATTTCGGCCAAAGGCCGATTCGGCTAAATACATGATATATTACGTATATTTCCTGCAAAGCCATAAAAACAAAAAATTTTATGTAGGATATACTTCAAAAAGACCGTTTATACGACTTAAAGAACACAACTCCGGTAGCAATTCCTGGACAAGAAATAATGGCCCATTTTCCCTAATTTATTACGAAAAATATTTCTGC
>CAZRXL010000019.1:1870-7769 GCA_964604055.1 uncultured Gammaproteobacteria bacterium | reverse complement strand
GACTTGGCTCGTCAAAACGTAGTAAAGACAGCCTTGTCCCTATAGTTCAATGGATAGAACGGCCCCCCCCTAAGGGGCAAATGGAAGTTCGATTCTTCCTGGGGATACACACAAATGGAAGCTGAGGCCGTTAGGCCGAAGTCCAGCGAACACAGTGAGTCGGATTCGATTCTTCCTGGGGATACAAAAAACTCCCGTCATTGCGAGGAACGCAGTGACGAAGCAATCCCAACAAAATTGCCACAGACTTCGACCTCGCAATGACGACACTATTCCCTGTAAAATTTTAATTTTGAAGATTTTGATACGTTTACCGCATTTCCCAAGCTTAAATTCTCTATATCTCCGCATCCCATATTTTTATTTTCGTATTTTCTCCGCAGTTCAGAACGTCAGAAATTTTTTGTAAAAATTTCTATACGTTCTCCGCATCCGTCTACAGCCTAGCTTAACTCTTCTACATCAAACACAACTCATATACTTCACATTCCCCGCAAATCAAGCTCCCCCACTCCTTTTTTAACCAAAAAATAATCATCATTTACCACTCATCATTTACCACTCCCTACTCAGCAAAATAAATATATCATTTAAAATCAAACTCCAAACTAGTTTTCCCCAAGTATTTTCCACTTATCCACATCAATTCTCCACTTAACAAAAACCATATTAAAAACCCAAAATTAGACAAAAATAAACCAAAAAAAACCTTTAGCACTCCAAAAAAACTTTTGCCAAATCAACCTGTTACCTTCATCAACACCATTTTTTGATCACAAAACAACCTTTTAGCCAAATCCTTGACTTGCTTTAGCTTCACTTTTGACACCTTCGAAAGTTCTCCTTCCAAATCCAAGACCTCGTTGTCCAAAAGCATCCTCTTGCCTGCCATACTCGCCCAAAAAGCACTACTGTCCATCGATAAACCAGTTGTCCCCAAAACATAATCCTTCGCCCTCGACAACTCTTCAGGCCCCAAATCATCACCAATCCGTCTCAATTCCCTTCTGGCCAACTCAATCGCCTCGTCAAGCTTGTTTTGCATCACTCCTGACTGAACCAGCCACATTCCTCCCTCTCTCAAACAATCAAACTCGCTGTTGACATAATAAGCCCAACCCCGATCTTCTCTAATCGCCTTGTGCAGCCTAGAACTAGAATTTTCCGCCGCCACCACTTCCAACAACCTTAAAACATACATCTCCTCTTTCTCTCGTCTCGACAAACCCTTCCCTCCCAATACAAAATGTCCCTGCTCCACCTGTCTTTTTATTACTTTATCCGCCTTATCACCAAAACTCATCTTCACCTCCGGCATCTTATTGCCACTTGACTTAAATCCCCCAAAATATTTTTCCATTAATTTTTGAAAATTGAAAATTGAAAATTGAAAATTGTTAATGTTCCCCGCTATCACCACCACCATCCTCTTTGGATCTACATACTTATCCCTAAACTCAACCACCGCTCTTCTGCTAAAACCAGACACTGTTTTTTCGTGCCCGGCAATATTCCAACAACCAATCGGGCTATCGGCCAAAAGATAATCCACAAAATCACCTGACAGTCCCATAATCGGATTGTCACGATACATCCTTATCTCTTCCACGATTACACCCCTCTCCTTCTCCACCTCCTTTTCTCTAAAGATTGAATTCAACAATACATCCGACAGCAAATCCAACATCCAGTCCAAATTTTTAGCCACGCTGGTAATATAGTAAGCCGTATAGTCAAAATTTGTTTCCGCATTCCACCTTGCTCCCTTACCATCTAGTTCCAAATTTATATCCATCGGATTTGGTCTTTTTTTAGTTCCCTTAAAAGCCATGTGCTCCAAAAAATGGCTCAATCCTGCTTCTGTCTCCGTCTCATACTTGCTATCGGTCATTACCCTGACCGTCACGCTTTTTCTCCCCTCCAAAGGCACCATTACTACCCGAATTCCATTTTTTAATTCAAAATATTCAATTTTAGTCATTTTTCCCATCTATAAATCTAATTTAAACTCATTAGCACTCTCGACCATCCTCTGCTTTATCACAATTGATATAGTTTCCCTAAGCTTACCACTCAACAATATCCAACTAGTCTACCAACCCACTCAATCAAATACAAGCCAAACTTATCTGTGTCAATCCGCCCTCAATCCGTGTTATCAATTTTAGTCATGTTCATCCCCCACAATCCGTCCGTCTTTCATATACACCCGACGATTGGCCACTGGCAAAAAATCATCCTCGTGAGTCACCATCACAATCGCCTTTCTTTCCTTTCTGTTCAGTTTAGCCAACAAGCCAATCAACTCCTTACCACTTCGACTATCCAAATTTCCTGTCGGCTCGTCAGCAATAATTATCCCCGGATCAGTCACCAAAGCCCGCGCCAAGGCTACCCTTTGCTGCTCTCCTCCCGACAACTCTGTCGGTTGTTGTTTAGCCGTTTTCTCCAAGTCAACCAGCTTTAACATCTGTCTGGCCTTATCTTCTATCTCCCCATCGCTCAAGCCTGACAAGTACAATGGATAAGACACATTTTCCAATACCGACAAAGATTTGATCCAATTACTTTGCTGAAACACTATCCCAATTTTCTCCCGTCGCCAATTTAATCGATTTTCATCCTCCATCTGATAGACGCTTTTCCCTCTCAACCACACCCTGCCCCGATCCGGCTCTTCCAAACCCAACATAGTATGAAGCAAGGTCGATTTACCACATCCAGAAGGCCCAAAAACTATAACAAACTCACCCGAATAAAAACATAGATCTATATCTTTTAGAACTCTAATATATCGTTTGCCAATTTTAAAAGACTTACCTACCTTTTCCATCTTAAAAATCACCTTATGGCTCCTTTTTTGCTTCTTAGGCAACCGCATCGACCCTACGTCCGTCCCAATCTTTCTCCTAGCCCTCTTCACCATCGCCTTATTTTTTGCTCTGTTGTTTTTCATATTAAATCCCTCTTAATCAAATCCACCCTTAATCCCTCCTTTAAAGAAAGGAGGGACACTAGACTAATGTTCTCCCTTTCTTTAAAGGGAGAATTAAAGAGGGATTTTATTTTGTTATTTTGTTTTTTCATTTTAAATTTTCAAAAATCCAAACACCTCCTCCAAATTCATCAACACCACGTCCAATGCCGACTCCTCCGCTCCCGGCGTCACCGCAATCAAATCCTCCGACCTGGCCTCATTGCCGGTTTCATCCTCACTTCTGATCTGGAGATGATAAGCACTACTTGTCTCCAAATCCCGCAAGACCACCACATGTCTCTTGGTCAGACCTTCTTCTTTTTGGCTTTCCAAATTATAATCCCCTTCCGTTCCAAGACTATAAACCACCTGGGTTGTCGCCGGCTCATCCGTTTCCCAACTAATTACCACTGACGCTGTCCCCGCCGACCCACTTCCCGAAATTTGAGTTTCCACTGTCACCTCACCAATCACTGGTGCCCTAGTATCCGCTCCGGTCACATACCGAATCGGATCACTCACCACCTCATTACCAAACTCATCCCTACCTCTAAACTGGACAATATACATCGATCCATCCTCCAAATCACTTATCTTCAACACATGAGTCAATTCCAAAGTTGACTTGCTCGCCTCCTTCCACTGGTCGGTATTTGAAGTTATCGGAATTTTAGCCAACTCCGCCTGACTCATCCCTTCCAATTCCGTCGTAGTCCTATCCGTCTCTATCAAAACACTCTTATACTGCACCACACTAGTCGTCTTGACATTGGTACTCCATGCCACCGCAATGCTTGTCCCTCCGGCATTTTGATCAGTTTTTAAAATATAAGCCGTAATTTTGGGATAGGTCACCGTCTCAAAAATCATATCCTGGCTATAAATGTCTGTCCCATCTACTGTCACTCCTTTAATTCTAAAATGATATGTCGTCGAGTGATCCAAATTGGTCAAGCGAGCCGTATGGGTATTGGCCGCCGCCGTCGTCGAAATTGTCTGATTTTTACCATAAGTTTCACTCTTGCCATAATCAATTTCAGTGCTTGCCACTGTCGTCGTCTTCCAACTAATCACTGCCGTTTCCAACCCCACCTCCTCCACCACAATATCGCTAATTTCCGCTGTTGCCAAAGTAGTAAAAGTATAATCAGCACTATAAGCACTTGACCGCTCATAACCAACCAAACCCGATTCATCCAGACTTTGAACCCGATAATGATAAGTTGTCCCCGGCGCCAACCCGGTCAGTTTGATTGAGTGGCTAGTTGCCGCCGTCGTCCCCGAAGCCGCCGAGCCATAACCGCTATCCTTGCCATATTCCACCGTCCCATAAGCGCTTCTGCCTGTCACCCAGGCAATTGTGGCCGTGCTCGACCCAGCTGTCACCGTTGGTGTCCCTCCCGCCGACGGCGGACTAGTATATTTTCCTTCAGGCGTATCATTGACCGTATTGCTAAAACTACTCTCTGACCCAGCGTCATCTACCGCCTTGACCTTATAATAATAAGTCGTCGATTGGGTCAAACTAGCATCAGTATAAGCCGTGCCCGTCACCGTCCCAATCACCGCAAAAGTTGTGTTATCAGTTGATCGATACACTTCATAATGATCCGGGTCTACCAAACTCGACCCCACATCCCAAGCCAATGTCAACCGCCACTTACTGCTACTCCTATCTGAAGCATCAGAAATCGTCAAATTAGTCGGAGAGGCTGGTGCCACCGTACTGGCATAAAAATCCACCAACGCATAAGCCTCAAAATTGCGGTTACCCAAGCCCGTCACGCTATCAATATTATTATCCTCAGCCACAATATAAAAAGTATTTTTACCCTGTTGCGTTGCCAATGCCATCGCAGTCAAACTCCGCTCCGCCGTTTCTCCCGCTGTTGTTTCTGTCATCGTTCCCGCCCCCGGCGTACAGTTGACACAATAATGATATTTCAAAATCTCCCCGCTATATGATTCCGGTTTATCCCATGTCACCGTAAACGAATTGGTCGCTGCCGGCCCTGCCGCGTTTGTTTCCGGTGAAACGGAAACATTACGAGGGGCCGTTGGTGCCGTCTCATTATAATAAAACATCGCCACCCCAATATTACTAGTGGTAGTGCTATAGTTACCCGCATTATCCAACGACCTGACATAAAACGTATTTTGCCCTTCTTTGTAAGCCGTCACTCCTGTTACCTGAACATCGGCCGTATATTGCCAATCATAAAAAGCGTCCGCCGGATCAGTCGTCCCCGTTTTATACTCATAGCCCATTATGCCCGCCGGCCCCGTATCCAAAGCCGACGGCCAATAAAAAGTAAACATGTTTGTCGCCGTATAACCCACAGTCGTGCTAGACACCGATGAAGGCGCCGCCGGACTGGATCCATCATATTTGTAAATAAACAAATTCACCGGCCCTGCCACATTGCCCGACACATCTTCAGTCTGAATCAACAAATATTTAGTCCCATTACTCAACTCACAACCACTTAAATCCCCACTACCCACCTGTACCGTCCGGCTTCCTTCCAATACATAAGCATAACAATCATCATCCGCATTATCTGCCGGCGTTGCTCCAATATCTGATGTTAGCAATAGATGATACCCATCCACCCCACTAGCTCCCTCCCCCGTATCCACCCCCGACCCCCATACAAAAGATGGTGACGTATAGTTATACCAAGTATCACTACTGATCTCCGTCGTTCCCACAGAAGCGCTATAAGCCGTTGCCAAATCCGACGGGTTAGTCGGTGCCGTCGAGTCCTCAGCATAACTTACCACCATCCCTGTTATTTCCGGTGTTTCTGACTGATCGTCGTTGCTACTCAAATCCACCTTCCATTGGAAATATTTTCTGGGGTCTGAAGCTATATTCGCTCCACTCACCGCTACCCAATCCGACCAACTCAAATTATCAGC
>CAZRXL010000019.1:371-1860 GCA_964604055.1 uncultured Gammaproteobacteria bacterium | reverse complement strand
CCCCACCGTCCCCACCCAATCAGACCAGCTAACATTATCACTACTACTTCTCGTCCAATAATTCAAAGAGCCTCCCGCCAGGGATTCCGTAGCCTGAAAGGCGGAGGATCCCCAAGCTCCAATTATCCCCAAATCCACCACCGGACTAATGTACGTCCCTGTTGCGTTATATCTATCCACCCCCTCACTACCATTACTATGCACCATCAACCCCTGCCAGTACAAATCCCTCACTTCCTGTTGTGACAACTTACCATTAAATATTCTCAAATCTGAGATTTCAGCATTTCCTGGATGCGCAGTTCCTGTATATTGAATACCAACACCTATGTCACTACCTAAAGTCGGCACGCTAAAGTTATCCTGAGTAGAAGTGGCAACACCATTACTATAATAAACAATCGAATTGTCGTCCACATCCCACGTTATAACCACATGATACCAATCACCTTCCACCGCCGTTACATTTGCCCAAGGAGCATTTCCGGGATAGCTATATCTAAAACCAGTCATTTGGGTCCAAACGCCAATTCCAGTTCCACCCTCTGAACCATTCATGCTTACTAATTTATGAGAAGCATTTGCCGAACTCACATCTTTCAAATTAACCCAAAAACTTACCGCTCCTTGATTAGCCTCAACGTTTGAACTTGTCGAATATTTCAAATCACTTACAGACCTATTACTATTACTATTATTCTCCATCCCGCTCCATGCGTACCCCGTCCCCAAACTGCCATCAGCATAGGTCGTCACATATGTTTTTTGTTCTAGTTGCACCCCATCCACATAAACTGTCTTTCCCGCTTTCACCTCCACCCCCGCCGGCACCGTCGCCCCGGTACCTACCACTGTCCCCGTCAACCGCCACCAACCCCCGCCTTGATCGGCATAAGTCGTCCCAACGGCCTGATTACCAAAATACAGCCCCGCCACCGTCGCATCCACCGTCCCCCCCACCGTACTACCGTTATACACATACGCGCTTAAAGTATTAGTATTAGTCGCCCCTACGTCTATCGTGTATTGATCCGCATTAGTGCTATTTATAATTTTAAGTGACTTACTGCCAAATTTATAATACGGCGCCGTTGTATTTTCCGATGGTGTCATCGCTTCGAAATTGGTATAAGTTGCATCATACTGATTTGTGCCACTACTGTCCGATCCAAAATACGCCGTATCTGGCACCGCTCCAAAGGCCGACCCGGCCGCCACATTTACACTGGCCCGATCTGTGCCACCAATATTAACCGTCATACTTCCACCCACCGAATAGCTGATCACCACCGGATAGCTGGTACCACTATCCAGCGTCGGCGATCCCCAATTAGCCACCGCCGTTGTCCCCGCCATCGAAATTATTGTCGCCAATGTTCCACCCACTTTTTGCATCCTAATAAAATCATCAGCATCAGCGTTGGCCTCAAACACCACCGGCGCCGTCGTCCCAAAGCTCCCCGCCACGCTCCAGCTATGCCGTGGCGTC
>CAZRXL010000019.1:0-338 GCA_964604055.1 uncultured Gammaproteobacteria bacterium | reverse complement strand
TAAATTTCATCATCCCGCTACTACTGTCCAATTCACTTATCGCTTGCGTTAAGGTATCTTTTCCATCCACCCTTAGTCCCGTCGCCTCCGCCGAATTCGCCTGACTCGCCCCCGTCACCGTCAAGCTGACATTATCCAACGCAACTGTATAAAAATCATCATAAACAGTGGTACTTTCGTCGCCATTTTCACCATAAATTCTATTCGCTATTGTTGTACTCAAAGCTCGTCCAACTGCCTGGTGATGAACCCAAGAATCAGTTTCAGACGACGTAACCACGATTTGATTATTCAAAGTAGATTGATATACAGACGAAGGATTCCAATAATCTACTCTA
>CAZRXL010000018.1:5002-10105 GCA_964604055.1 uncultured Gammaproteobacteria bacterium | reverse complement strand
TTGGTACCGGAAGGAATAACTTGACCGGAAGGAATGGCTAAATTGAGATATTCACAGTTACCAGCACCGTAGAGAATCTGGCCAGAAGGCAGTTCTACTTTGGCTTTAGCAAAAATAGCATTGCTGGAGATGTAGGCCCCTTGGTAATTGCAGCTATTTAAGGGGTTATCGCGACTAGGTAAGGTTTGGATAGTGAAACCAGTAGAATTTAAACTGGTGTACCATTTGTCATCGGTAGGCAAAGACCAATCGGGAGTGGAAGGAGGAAGGCCGATTTTGACCAAAGCAAGGCTGATCATCTCCTGAACAGTGTCGCGCCAGGGGAAATTTTTGGGATCTTTAAAATCAGGCATATCAGTGGTGCCACTGGCTTCTATTAATTTTTCTTGAAATTTATCTCGTAACTCCTGTTCGGTGGAAGTAGCCTTGACAGATTGATTGAGGTAGACGAAAACGGCTAAAAAGAGAAGGCAAAAAAAGGGGAGATATTTTTTCATGATTACAGTTGAAAAATAATATATAACTGTAATCAGTCTAACAGATTTTATAAGGCCATGGCCGAGAGAACTTGTTTGAGAGTTATTTGAGCTTGGGCTCTGGCGGCCTGGCTACCAGAGGCGATAATTTGATCGATTAATTTGGTATTAGCCTCATATTGGGCACGACGGGCCCGGATCGGATCTAAAAAGGCATTGAGGGCAAGGGCTAGTTTTTGTTTGACTTCGATATCACCAACAGTGCCAGCGCGGTAACGAGACTTGAGATCGGCAACTTGGTCTAGATCGGGATTGAAGGCATCATGGTAGATGAAAACCGGATTGCCCTCGACAGTACCGGGGTCGGTGGCGCGAATACGATTGGGGTCAGTATACATACTCATAACTTTTTTGGTAACAGTATCGTGATCATCTGACAAGTAAATACAATTGCCAACCGACTTGCTCATTTTGGCCTTGCCGTCGGTACCAGGCAAAGTGCCGACATCACCGATTAAGGCCTTGGGGATGGGGAAAGTATCGCCATAGGTCTTGTTGAAAGCAGTGGCAATTTCTCTAGTGACTTCGACATGAGATTCTTGATCCCGACCAACTGGGACTAGATTGGCCTTGACCATTAAAATATCGGCGGCTTGCAAAACAGGGTAAGTTAAAAGACCTAAGGAGGGTTGTTTGATTTTTAGATCGTGCATGACGTCTTTGAGAGTAGGAACGCGTTGAACCCGGGGAACAGAAACAAGCATACTAAAGATGAGGGATAAGTAGGCAACTTCGGGCACTTGGCTTTGCTGATAGATAACAGATTTTTGGGGATCGATACCAACAGATAAATAATCGAGAACTAATCCCCTAGCCCGGTCTTGAATGGTTTTGGTTTTGTCCTTGGTGGGGGCAGTGGTAAGGGTGTGAAGATCGGCAATAATAAAGAAGCAGTCATATTTATCTTGTAAGGCAACCCGATTTTTGAGAGTGCCAACGAAATGCCCTAAATGGAGAGGGCCGGTGGGCCGGTCGCCAGTTAAGATTCGAGGTTTGTCTTTCGTAGTCATGGTTGATTCTAGCATTTTTTGCTATAATAACGCCTAGTTTATTAACGACCTGGCGCAGGTACCTGATGGGAAAAGCGCTGGTTGAACAAAAATCATGAAAAAAAGAATTGAACTTAAGTCAGAATTGAGACCAGAATTGGGCAGAAAGGTAAAGCGACTGAGAAAAGAAGGCTGGGTGCCAGCGACAGTTTATGGCCGAGGTTTTGAGTCAAAATCGATAAAAATAAAACTGGATGAATTGGCGAAAGTGTATCAAGAGGCAGGAGAATCTTCGTTGGTGGATTTGGTGGTAGGTGAAGAAAGGTGGCCAATATTATTTAAAAATCCAGTATATAACCCTTTGACTGATTTTTTGGTTCATATTGATTGTTATAAGGTGGATTTGACCAGAAAGATTACGGCGACAGTACCAATTGAACTGATTGGTGAATCAAGTGCAGTTAAAGAGGGTAACGTCTTGATTGAAATTAATAGCGAGGTGGAGGTGGAGGCATTGCCAACTGATTTGCCTGATAAATTTGAGATCGATATAAGTAAATTGACCAAGGTGGGCGACGTGATAACGGTGGCGGAATTGGACTATGACAAAGAAAAGGTTGAGCTAAAAGTGGCCGATGATCAGCTAATCGCTAAAATCGAAGAACCGGCGCCTGAAGAAATAATTGAAGAAACAACTGAGGAAGTAGCTCCTGGAGACGTACCAACGACTGAGCAAAAGACGCCTGAAGAACTTGAAGCTGAGGAGAAAGAAAAGGCTAAGGACGAGAAGACTGAAGCTCCCAAAAAATAGCGGCCAAGTCCTGACGAACGGGATCAATCTGACGGGCGGTTTTGATGGCCGATAGAGCGGATGATGAATCACCCAGATTTTGGTAGAGTTGAGCCAGACGAATGTAGTCTTCGATGCTTTTGTCGGGTTTGACAGTGAGCTGGTTAAGTTCTTTTTTTAAATTGGCGGGAAAATAAATTGATTGATAATAAGCCAGGTCAATGGGATTGAGCTGGCGGGATAAGTCTTTGGCTTTGTCCCATGCTTGGGCTTTGACATAAGTTTGCCACAATAAAAGACGGCCAGAATAGCGATCCCCTTTTGAGAGCGAAAGCATAGACAGACGAGCTTGGGTATAAGGAGTAGGAAAGACAATAACTAGAAAAAGATTGCTAAGAAAAAGGACGACAATTAGGGAGGAAAGGATTAGTTTAAATTTTGACTTCATCTGGCCAGGGAGTGGTAATAAGCTGGTCTGGGGTTAAGTTTAACTTATTTTTGAGACTTTGGTAAATAGATTCGGTGACAAAAGGGGCAAAGGGATGGAGTAGTTTGAGAGAGTCAAGTAAAACCCTAACTAGAACCGGAAGAGATTGCTCGGGCCGGTCTTTGGCTGATTCAAGATAGAGATCACAAAAATCGTGCCAAAAGAATTGATAAAGATTTTCACTGGCTTGGCCGAAACGATATTTTTCAAGATCTTTAGTGGTGGAAGCAATAACAAGATTGAGCTTGGTGATGATGGATTTATCTTCGGAACTAAATTGGTTGGGATCGAGTTTAAGTGAAATATTGGGGTGGCGATCCAAAAGCATATCGACAAAACGGGCGGCATTCCAAATTTTGTTGATAAAGTTACGCTGAGCAGTGATTTTGTCCATAGACAGGGCAATGTCTGAACCGGGGCCGACACCGTAAACCAAGGCTAACCTCAAAGCGTCGGCGCCAAATTGTTTTGCAATATCGGTGGGGTTGATGGCATTGCCGCGGGATTTGCTCATTTTTTGACCATCACCGGCTAGAACGCGAGAGTGCATATGGGCGACTTGGAAGGGAATCTGGCCCGTGGCATAGAGACCAAGCATAATCATGCGGGCAACCCAGAAAAAGAGAATGTCCCACATGGTGTCGAGAACAGAAGTGGGATAAAAATAGTCAAAATCAGGAGAATGGTGGCCGTCGGGATCCCAACCTAGGGTGGAATAAGGCCACTGACCAGAACTAAACCAGGTGTCGAAAGTGTCGGTTTCTTGGATAAAATGTTGGCCGGCTTCTTTTTCGGTCAGAAAATAGGTGGCATCGGCAGGGGCAGTCAAAGTCTGAAGACCGGAGATGATGTCTTGGTGGCTATATTTGGTTTGTAGTTTGGCCCAGGTATCGGAAACAATAGTCTTGGCGGAATCAATAAAGGTGATAAAAATGTCGGGGTTTTGGTCAAGATTGTAATAAACGGGAATACGATGGCCCCAAACAATTTGACGGCTAATGTTCCAATCTTTGATGTCTTTCATCCAGGTCAAAAACTGTTTTTTGAAACGTTTGGGGAAAATGGTAAGAGTATCGTCTTGAACGACTTTGATGGCTGGTTTGGCCAAAGAGTCGATTTTGACATACCACTGGGGAGAAGTAAGTGGTTCGATGGGATGACCACAGCGATAGCAATGACCAACTTGGTGACTGTAATCAACGGTTTTTTCTAGTAGACCCTGACTTTCTAGATCGGTAATGACCGCCTGTCTGACTTGTTGGGGGAAAAGACCTTGGTATTTTTGGGGTACGTTTTTGTTGGAGCGACCGTCGTAATCAAAAATGCGAATAATGTCTAGGTGGTGACGTTTGGCTAAATCAAAGTCTTCGGGCGAATGAGCGGGAGTAACTTTGACGGCACCGGTACCAAATTTGGGATCAACCATATCGTCGGCGATAATGGGGATGTGGCGATTAACTAGAGGTAGACAAAGAGTATTGCCAATTAATTTTTGGTAGCGTTTGTCGCTAGGATTAACAGCAACAGCAGTATCACCCAACATAGTTTCGGGACGGGTAGTGGCAACAGTTAAAGGACCATAGTTGATGTACCAAAGGTGAGAGGCGACGGTTTTGTGATTGACTTCTAGATTGCTAAAAGAAGTGCCGCAAAAAGTACAGTAATTAACGATTTTTTCATCTCGATAGACCAGATTGTCTTTGACCAGGCGCCTGAAAATGGCATAAACCCGCTTGGTATGGTCAGGGTCGAGAGTGAACTTGAGGCGGGTCCAGTCCAAAGAAAAACCGAGCCGCTTGAGCTGGTTGATGGAGATGTCTTTGTTTTTTTGGACAAAATCAGAAATGAGTTTAAAAAGAGTATCCCGATCGTAATCGAAGCGGGATTGGCCGTTTTTTTGAAGTTCTTTTTCGAAAACAAACTGAGTTTCGATACCAGCATGGTCGGTACCGGGAAGCCAAAGAGTGGGGTCGCCAAGCATACGATGGAAACGAACTAAGATGTCTTCAACAGTGTAGAGAGCATGGCCGGCGTGTAAGGGATTATTGGCGTTGGGCGGGGGCAAAATAATGGTGAAAGGTTGTTTGGTTTTGTCTATTTTCGGGGTAAAGGCAGACGACTTTTGCCATAGAGCATAAATATCGGGTTCCGAGGCGGGATCATAATGCTTATCCATACGGCTATTTTAGCATGGAAAATGCTAGAATAAGTGCGTGAAAATAGTCAAAATAAGAAATCACCACAAGAAGGCGGTGGAGGAAATGGCACAGACAATTGGAGCGGGAGGGCTGGTAGTGTTCC
>CAZRXL010000018.1:3312-4992 GCA_964604055.1 uncultured Gammaproteobacteria bacterium | reverse complement strand
GGTGGTAGATCAAAAAATGGCAGAAAAATACGTAACCCTAAATGAAGAGGCAAAGCAAATTTATAAAAATCTATTGCCGGGACCGTTTACGGTAATTTCGGAGGGTAGACACAAAATGGCCAAAGGAATAGAGGCTGAGAATGGCAGTTTGGGGATCAGAATACCAGACAACAAATTGGTAGCGGAAGTGGTCAAAAAACTGGGCAGACCAATAACAGCAACATCAGCTAATTTGGCGGGCAGAAGACCACATTATTCGGTTGAAAGTTTTATAAAAACTTTATCTAAGAAAAAATTGATGACCATCGATTTGATAGTTGACGGGGGTAAGTTGCCTAGAAATAAACCATCGACGGTAATCGATGTGACTAAAGATAAGGTAAAAGTATTGAGAGCGGGAGAATTGATTGCGGGTGGAGGGACAAGTTTGCTGTCAAAATCAGAGAAAGAGACTGAAAAAATTGCTAAATTTTTATTGGAAAAGATCCTGAAACAAGTTCAGGATGACACAATAATATTTGGCTTGAGTGGGGATTTGGGAACAGGAAAAACAGTCTTTGCCAGAGGAATTGGACAAGCATTGGGGATAAAAGAGAAAATCAAATCCCCTACTTTTACGATTTACAATGAGTACAAAAAACAATTTTTTCTACACTTTGATTTGTATCGAATTGAAGAGAATTTTGAACTTGGCGAAATTGATTTTTGGCAAGAAATTAAAAAAGCGAAAGTAGTCTGCATTGAATGGCCGGAAAATTTGGGTAAAAAGAATTTGGAAAAATTAAAGAAAGAGACTAATTTGGTGCTGGTCAGTTTTGAATACCTGGATGCTGAAACTAGAAAAATAAGTTTTAGAGCAGTTTAAAACTGGTGACAAAATCTTGACACTCGGCTTTGAGTTCGTCTTTGGCTGAATGAACACATTGGATAGTAATCTTGTTATCACCGTAAACTAAATCGACGATGCTTTGCTGGGCGATGTCATATCTAAAGGTGGATTGACCAGAAATGGGGGCAGAAGTGAATTGACGATCAGGATAATACCAGGACCAGTCAGAACCAAGGTGGACAGTGATGGTAGAGTCTAAACGGTAGAAGGTGTAGCGATGGCCATAGGATTGTTGATCTTGATAAACAGTACGATTGCTTTTGTAGGTAACAGAAAAAATACTGTCGGGGTCGGTGAAAGATTTAAGGATAGGAGTGGGAGTGGGACTAGGGAACGTATCCTCCGACTCTGTCGGAGTGACGTTCTGAAGTGCGGGTGATGAAGCTGGTTCGGTTTCGGTTGGAATAATGATTTCCAGTTCTGGAGTCGGAGTGACGTTCTGAAGGGTCGGAGAAAGATAAGTCGGCTGTGATTGGGGGGTTTTGATAAAATAGAACAGGGCTAAGGCCAGGGCTGACAAGAGGAAAAATAAAATAGTCAAGATGATATAAGATTTAGCGCCGGGATAGAGGTCGTCAATGTTGGTACGATTTTGTGGCATTAATTTATAATACAACAAGATGAAAATTTTGGCGATAGAAACTAGTTGTGATGATACCTGCGCGGCGGTACTGGAAAATGATTGGGTCTTGTCATCAGTGGTATCAAGTCAAATTGACTTGCACAAAAAGTGGGGCGGGGTGGTGCCAGATGTGGCTAAACGAGCACATGAGGAAAGAATAAAACCAGTA
>CAZRXL010000018.1:2813-3302 GCA_964604055.1 uncultured Gammaproteobacteria bacterium | reverse complement strand
AGTAGTGACAGAGGCGTTGAGAAGAGTGAGATCCCGAGATAAATTCGGGATGACAGATGTAGATGTAATTGCGGTAACGCAGGGGCCGGGACTGGCGATAGCGCTGGGAGTAGGAATAAAAAAAGCTAAAGAATTGGCAAAAAAATATAAGAAAAAATTGGTGGCGGTTAACCATATCGAGGGACATATAGTAAGCAATTTTTTGAAAAACTCAAAAGGTCAACCAGAGAGAAATATTGAATTTCCAGCTTTGGTTTTGACAGTGTCGGGAGGACATAGCGATATAGTGCTAATGAAAGGTTTAGGGGGATATAAGATTGTAGGAGAAACGCTGGATGATGCGGCAGGAGAGGCACTGGATAAGGCCAGCAAGATGCTGGGTCTGGGCTATCCGGGCGGACCAGTATTGGAAAGACTGGCAAAAAGTGGTGATCCAACTTTTTTGGAACTGCCCCGACCGATGAAGGGGGCAAAGGGTTATGACTACTC
>CAZRXL010000018.1:0-2770 GCA_964604055.1 uncultured Gammaproteobacteria bacterium | reverse complement strand
GCTTAAAAACCAGCTTTTATTATACGATTAAGGAGTGGAAAGAAGATAAAATTGGTAAAAATTTGGCAAATTTGGCGGCTAGTTTTCAGGCGGCAGTGGTTGATAGTTTGGTTGGTCGATACCGAAAAGCGGCAGAAGAGTTGGTGCCAAGAACTTTATTGGTATCGGGCGGAGTCAGCGCTAATATGGAACTGAGAAAAAGACTTAGAACAATGGCAAAAGAAATGGGTTTGCCAATTTATTTTCCTGCCAAAAAAGAATGGACAACCGACAACGCGGCCATGATAGGGCTGGCGGGATACTACAAGGCAAAACGGGGTGAGTTGGTGAAAAATATCGACGAAATGGACCGGGAAGCGAGATTGGAATTGTGCTAGAATGGAGAATTAGTGATAATGTTAGTGACAGGTGGCGCCGGTTTTATTGGCAGTAATTTTATCGAATACTGGACAGGAAAATACCCCAAAGATAAGATAATAAATCTGGATAAACTGACCTATGCCGGTAATCTGGACAATTTAAAGAAGGTGGCTGGCAAGAAAAACTATAGTTTTGTGAAGGGCGATATTTGCGATCAAAAACTGGTTGATAAGTTAGTGGCTGGGGTAGATGTAATTGTTCATTTTGCGGCGGAATCGCACGTTGATCGGTCGTTGACGGATCCGGAAGTGTTTTTGAAAACCAATATTTTGGGAACATTTAATCTACTAAATGCGGCCGATAAATATAAAATAAAAAGGTTTCATCACGTATCAACAGATGAGGTATTTGGTGAGCTAGAGCTGGGGACAACTAAAAAATTTAATGAAAAAACTGCTTATGATCCGAGAAGCCCATATTCGGCCAGTAAGGCCAGCAGTGACCACTTGGTCCGGGCTTATTTTCATAGTTTTGGAGTGCCAATAACAATTAGCAACTGCTCGAATAATTTTGGCCCATACCAAAACCCGGAAAAATTTATCCCGAGAATGATTACTAATTTGATCGAAGGAAAAAATATTCCAATTTATGGCGATGGCAAGTATGTAAGAGACTGGTTGTATGTAGAAGATCATTGCCGAGCAATTGAACTGATTGTGAAAAAGGGCAAGGCGGGAGAAACTTACTGTGTAGGTGGAGGCAGAAATGATGTTAATAATCTAAAATTGGCTAAAATTATTCTGAAAACGATGGGAATGGGTGAAGATAGAATTGAATTTGTAACTGACAGGGAAGGTCATGATAGAAGATACGCGATTGACTGGAGTAAAATTGAAAGAGAATTGGGCTGGCAACCAAAATATAATTTAGAGAAAGGGCTAAAAATAACGATAGACTGGTATAAAAATAATTTAGAATGGTGGAAAAAATTAAAAATTGAAGCGGAAAACTTCTACAAAAATAAGAAAAAATGAAGGGACTTTTGACAGCCGGCGGCCGAGGAACCAGAATGAGGCCACTGACTTTTTCTAGTAATAAACATCTGATTCCGATTGCCAATAAACCGCTGTTGCATTATGCGATTGAGGAAATGGTTGAGGCAGGAATTAGCGAAATCGGGATAAATTATAACCCGGGTCAACTTGAAGAATTGAAGGAAAAATTGGGGACAGGAAAGCAATTTGGAGCAAAATTTACGTTTATATTGCAAGATTATCCGGGAGGTTTGGCCCATATTATCAAGGTGTCGGAGGAATTTTTGGGCAAAGATAAATTTGTAATGCATTTGGGGGACAACATTTTTTTTGGCGGAATTAAAAAACTGGTGGAGAAATTTGAAAAAAGTGGCGCTAACGGCATGATTACGATGTTGCATCATTCAGAAAATAGCCGGTTGGGAGTGCCCTATTTTGACAAGACGGGTAAATTTGAAAAATATGTAGAAAAACCTAGTAACCCACCTCATGACTTTGGAATCCCGGGGATATATTTTTTTGATCATCATGTGTTTGAGTGCTTTTCTGGTAAAAAGGCAATTAAGCCTTCAGCGCGGGGAGAGCTGGAGGTGGGCGAGACTTATAACTGGATGATGAGGCAGGGGTACAAAGTGGAAACGGCGGAATTTGATGGAATATGGCGTGATCCGGGTAAGTTTGATGACTGGATTGCCACTAACCGGTTTATTTTGGACCAGACCATCAAAAATACAAGTAAAAGCAAGGTTGATAAGAGTGTATCAATTGAAGGTAGAGTACAGATCGGCCAAAAATGTAAAATTAAAAATAGTAAATTAAGAGGGCCGATAATAATTGGTGACGGAGTGATAATAGAAAATTCATTTATTGGGCCATACACATCAATTGGAAATGAATGTGCTATAAAATCGGTAAAAATAGAAAATTCGGTGCTAATGAAAAAGGTAACAATTGAGGAAATAGAAAAATCGCTTGATACTTGCTTGATCGGTGAAGAAACTGTGATTAGCAGTACTAATCATAAGTTTGGGGCGGCAGAACTATTTGTGGGCAATCAGTGTGTGCTAAAGATGTGAGCTAAGAGGGTTGTTGCGACCGGAAGTTACAGAGACTCTTCGATGGCACGACGAAGCACAGCATCGGCGAAATCGGAATTAGAAAAGTTTTTTGGCGGTTGTTTCGGGGGAAGGGTGGGCCATTCCTCATCTCGAAGGAATGTATCTATTTCATCAAAAAGTCTTTGCGTTCTTGAGTCGGCTGGTTTCTTGTTTTTAGGTTCGACTTCTCTTGGTGTCATGGCTAATATTATAACATATTTTTTTCAAACACCGGTTGTGTGTGGGGTGATGTAGTAAAAAGATTAAAATTTAATACCA
>CAZRXL010000017.1:719-11737 GCA_964604055.1 uncultured Gammaproteobacteria bacterium | reverse complement strand
CTTAAAAGACCTTTATATCGTCCACGACGATCTCGATCTTGGGGTAGGGGACTACAAAATTCAGTTTGACCGCGGTCCTGCCGGTCATAACGGTGTTACCTCCATAATTGACCAGCTTGGTTCTCAAGCCTTCTGGCGTATTAGGATTGGCATCGGCCACCCCATCGACAATGTCCCAGTCGAAGATTATGTCTTGATGCCTTTTAAACCCGCCGAAAGAAGGAACGACGAAGCAATCCCATTGGGATCGCCACGCCTACGGCTCGCGATGACATCAATGGGCCCATAGTTCAGTTGGTTAAAACACGTCAGTCGCACTGATGAGTCGGGGGTTCGACTCCCCCTGGGTCCACTTTACCTCGTCGTAGTCCAGCAACGCTGGACGAAGACGGGTTTACCTCGTCACCAATTCACCCAAATCAATTCGAACCTCTCTTGGTGGTAATTTTCCGTCCGGGTGACCGCGGTGAAATTTTACGTCATATCTGGCCAAACTCTCTGCCTCAGCCATTAAACGTTGTGCTTGATCTGGATCCTCAATTGCCCGCGTTACCAACCTCATCACCATCGCCGCCGCTGATTGACAAACCAAAACCTCCTCTCCTTCTTCTGGACTCATTTCTTACTCAATTATACTCCTTTTCAAAACACTGTTTCGACTTCACATATCCCGCCGCTTCAGCTTCTTTTTCACTACAAAACCATTCGTCGCCCAAATCTTTTTCAACCACCACCACATTGTACCCAGAACAACCCGGAAAATGATAAATCTTATTATCAAAGTTAGCCTTTATCAAACAACCAGGCTGATCAATATTTTCTGTCTGATAACACTCTGGCGCATACAATCCTAATTTATTTTCTCTCGCCCAACCACCGGCTTGTTTTAAATTATCTCTTTGGCTATTATCACTACCTCCGTACCTACCCCAACCCTGTTTCAACACCGCTTGATTAATCAAAAAATTATCCACATAAACCAAAGCCACCAATCGCCCAAACTTATCTGCCACCGCCTCTTTCAAAACTACTTGCTTATTATTTAACAATTTTTCCAGACCTTTTTTTGCTTCTTGTCCGCCACACCTATCCAGTTCCGGCGCATCCACCGACATCAACCGAACCCTCATTTTTTCTTCAGTCACAAAAGTATCTCCATCAATCACATCAATTACTTTTAAAGTCTTTTCCGGCTGGTAGCTTTTAAAAAAATAAAAATTCCCCGCCGCCAAAAACGGCACCATCAACATCAAAAACAGCTCAATCTTTTTTCTCACTATATATAATATAAGCATGTCCCCACCGAACCGCAAACAACTCCCCACCGACCTCAAAGACCAATTTGCCACCTATCAACAAACCCTGGTTGATCGTCAAAAATATGTCAAAAACGAATTTCAGGCCTACGGTCTCCAGTTAGCCGAAGAATTACACGATTGGAAAAATAGAAGCCTTTATATCCGCCTGGCCAAAACCGAAAGCAGGGGACTGTTGGAACAAGCCCGTTATTTCGTCAAGGACCAAACCCCCGGCACCATTCAAACCCCGTATAAACTTTTTATGTGGAAACTTAAACTCTTAAGACAAGAAAGAAACAAAGTTAACAAAACATAATAGTGCCCCTCCTTTCTTCAAAGGAGGGGTTAGGGGTGGATTTTGTTTGTGAAAACTAAAACAGTTAAGAGTAGGGGCGAGGCGTGACTCGCCCTAAATACGAATACGCTATAATACAACCGTGTACAAATCCAACAAACAATTTATTGTCTTTATTTTTCTTTGTTTTGCCGCCATCAGTCTCAGTCTAGTCAACCGGGTTTTGGCCGATGATGGTCAGACCGTCAAAATCAACAAAGATGACACTGTTACTTCCGCCCAAAGACGTGACATAAAACAAGTTTTGGTCTTAGCCGGATCAATCAACTCCGACCAGATTGCCAATGTCAAATTTCAGACCTCTGGTCGATTAGCCTGGGTCGGCGTCAGAGTAGGGGATAGGGTCAAAAAAGGCCAAGCCCTGGCCTCACTGGACAAAGCTCAACTTCAAAAAACTTTCCAAAAAGAAATCAACGATTATCTAACTGGCTATAACAATTTTTTAGACGGTCACGCTACCTACCAAACCCAAAAGGATAACTCTCTTATTACCGATGAAATTAAAAGAATTTTAGAAAACACCCAGTATTCCCTTAACAATATCGTTCTCGACTACGAAATAGCCGAATTAGCTGTTAAATACGCCACTATTTACAGCCCCATTGATGGCATTGTTACCGCTATAACTGAGCCCGTTGCTGGTGTCAACATTATCTCTACTACCACCAGCTTCACCGTCGTCGACCCTTCGGCTCTCTATTTTTCAGCCGAAATCGACCAAGAAGATGTTGTCAATATAAATCTAAACCAAGCCGCCACCATCTATCTAGATAGTTTTGCCGATTCAGAAATTGCCAGTGCTGTCAGCTTTATCTCTTTTAACCCAATTGCCAGTGCCTCCACCACCAGTTATGAAATTCGTTTCCCCCTTACCTTCGACAACCAAGATCTTGGCTATCGTCTTGGCATGACCGGCGATGTTAGCTTAACCATTGCCCAAGTCAACGATACTTTATCTCTACCCATCGATGCTCTCTACGATGATGGTGGCGCTAGTTATGTTTTAGTTAAATCCGGCAAGCAAGCCCAACAAACTCCAATCGATATTGGTCTTGAGTCAGACGACTATGTTCAAATTTTAAGTGGCATTACCGACAATGACCAGATCGTCATCCAAAAATAAGCTCCTTTTGGAACTAAAAAACGTTACCAAAACCTACCGTTCCGGCAATACCAGTTTCAACGCCCTCAAACGAGTCAATATCAAAATCAAAACCGGTGAATTTGTTTCCATTACCGGCCCCTCGGGTTCCGGCAAGTCAACTCTAATGCACATCATCGGCCTTCTGGACACTCCCACTTCCGGCCAAGTTTTTTTACAAGGCCAAGACATTAGTCGTTTTTCCGAAAAACAGCTAGCCGAGCTTCGAAACACCACTCTCGGTTTTGTTTTCCAACAATTCAACCTTTTGGCCAAAACTAGCGCTTTCGACAACGTCATTTTACCCCTGCTTTACAGTAATGTCCCCAAAAAAGACCACCTGTCAATCGGCAGACAAATGCTTGCCAAAGTTGACTTGTCCGACAAACTCAAAAACACTCCTGCTCAATTATCTGGCGGTCAAATGCAGCGCGTCGCTATCGCCAGAGCTCTGGTCAACCATCCCAAAATAATTCTGGCCGACGAACCAACTGGCAATCTGGACAGTAAATCTGGCAAACAAATTATGCAACTTTTTCATCAGCTCCACGCCGAAGGCAACACTATTGTTTTTGTCACCCACGACGCCAGCCTCGCCCGCCAAGCCAAACGATCAATTATTATCAAAGACGGCCACACTCATGAAATTGAAAATTAACCTCAAACCTAGTCTCAAAGACCTCCTGACCAGTAGTGTCAAGTCGATCCTAAAAAACAAAGGCCGGACCGTTTTAACTTCACTGGGCATCATCATTGGCGTCACCTCTGTCATTTTACTAGTCAGTATCGGCAATGGTCTAAAAGGCTTCGTTTCTGACCAATTCGAAAGTCTTGGTAGCAACCTGATCTTTATTTCCCCCGGCAATGTTTTCAACGAATCCGGTGGTTTTTCCAGAGATAGCGGTTTTATCTCTCTTAGTTTTGACCAAAAAGACATCAGAGCCTTAAATCGAGACCTAAAAAGTATCGTCAAATATGTTATCCCCGTCAGTCAAAATCAAGTCGACATTAAATACGGCAACACCCAACAAAAAAACACTCTTTTTGCTACCAGCCCCGATTACTTTGCCAGTCGAAATCAGTATCCTCAAGATGGCCAGGGTCGTGTCTTTAGTCAAGAAGAGGATCTCAAAAAAAGCAAAGTGGTTGTTTTGGGCTGGCAAGTTGCCCAAGATTTATTTACCAATAGAAGCCCCATCGGCAAAAAAGTTATTATCGAATCCAAATCTTTCAAAGTTATTGGCGTTATCCCCAAACAGGGTGGGGGAGGCTTTGGTGGCCCCAGTTTTGATGACTATCTCTACGTCCCCCTGCAAACCGGCCAAGCCCTAACTGGCAAAGACAGTATTCAGGCCATCCAGCTTAGTGTCAAATCATCTGATGACGTTGACTTGGTCAAAAAACAAGCCGAAACCACCATGCTCAAACGCTACGACGAAGACGATTTTTCTGTCTTTGACCAAAACCAGCTTTTATCTTCCATCAATACTATCTTAAGCACTTTAACCGTCGCTCTTTCCGGCATTGCCGCCATCTCTTTGGTTGTTGGCGGTATCGGTATCATGAATATCATGTTGGTCACCGTTACCGAACGCACCCGTGAAATCGGTCTTCGAAAAGCAGTTGGTGCCTACCCCAGAGCCATTCTACTCCAGTTTTTATTCGAAGCCGTCATCTTATCCGGCTTAGGCGGCCTAGTTGGCATCATTTTAGGCTCCCTAGGCACTCTTGCCATCAACAATTTCTTTCCTGCCAAAGTCACTTTAAGCTCAATTTTATTAGCCTTTGGTGTCTCTTCTTTAGTTGGCATTATCTTTGGTGTCGCTCCTGCCCGCAAAGCCTCCCGCCTTTCTCCCATCGAAGCCCTCAGATACGAATAATCTGCTACTATTAGTTTATGAAGCGGGAATTAATCAAACACCTGTCGCCTTTGTTGGCCCTATTTTTATTTGCTAGTCTGGTTTGGCTCTTTGCCCAGGTCCCCATCTTTTCCTTTATCTACCTATTGTTTGGTTTTATCTGGGGCTCTTTTTTTATCGACATTGATCATCTTATTTATTGGTATTTTTTAGCCCCAGATCTACCCGAATCCCAAAAAGCCAAAAAACTAGTCAAAGACAAAGATATTGTCGGTTTTTTTGCTCACCTCGAACGCACTCATTCCCATCATACCAGCCTTATTTTCCATCATTTCTTTTTTCAAATCGTTTTGGCCATCATTACTCTTTTTATTTTCACCAGTTCTGATTCCGTCTTCGCCAAAGCTTTTATTTTAGCCATCAATGTCCATCTTCTAACCGACGAAATCGACGACTTTTTCAAAAATCCCACCCGGCTTCAAGCTTGGTTATTTGCCCGAGAACAAAAGCAGCTACCAAGAAAATACTTACCCCACTATCTTCTTGTCTTCATCAGTCTTAACCTAATCGCCTTTTTCTTTTTGCTAAATTCCCAAGTATGAGTCTAAACCAAACCCTTCTGTCTCAAGCTGTCAAAATCGTCTCGCCAGAGCAAAAGCTCCTCCTGACCGATGCCAACGTCATTTTGGAAACCACCGAAGGTGATCAAATCAACGATTACTCCTTTATGGTCGCCCCGGTTGCCAAAGCCTACGAAGGTTATCTAAAAGATTTTTTTCTAAAAATCGGTCTCATTGACCAAAAAACTCACCAAGGTGATCGCTTTCGAGTCGGCAAAACCCTCAACCCCTCCCTTAGGTACAAAAATTTTTCCATTTTCCAACGCCTAACCGAATTAGACGATTCTGGCCAAGAGCTAGCCGAAACTCTCTGGGATGCCTGGAAATACGGCCGCAATCTCATCTTTCATTACTTCCCCAACCAAGTTGATTTTTTAGATAAAACCGAAGCTACCAATAGAATCGAGCAAGTTTTATCCGCCATCATCAAATCTGATCAATTTGTCAAAAACAACATCATCACCCAAAAATTTAGTTAACACCCCGTCATTGCGAGTCCCTTAAGGGACGAAGCAATCCCAACAAGATCGCCACGGCCTTTGGCCTCGCGATGACAACCGCGTATGCTACAATCAACCTATGCCAATTTTAGTTAACCCCAAAACCTGTATTGGTTGTGGCACCTGTGTTGCTTTAGCCCCCAAAAATTTCCAGCTAAATCCAGACACAAATCTGGCCGATGTCATCGACCAAAAAGTCACCACCGACACCAAATCAGCCCAAAACTCCTGTCCGGTTGACGCTATATCCATTAAATAATTTATGAAAAACATTCTTCTTCCCGCTCTAGTTGTCACTGCCATCGCCTTTTTATCCGGTTTTTATCTCGGCAAAAATCAAACCGGCACTGTTGCTGGTGTGGTCAGGAGCGAAACTGCCGCTGAATTAACTCTTAACCCCAGTCAAACCCCTCAACTCGATTTTTATGTCATGAGTTTTTGTCCCTACGGTAACCAAATCGAAGAGGTTTTAAAACCAGTCGCCGATCTTTTAGGTGACAAAGTTACCCTTCAACCTCGTTATATTTTCGACAAAATTGAAGATCTTACCAGCTACTGCCAAATTCGTTCTGGCGACCCCGCTCAATGCGACCAATACATCAAAAACGGCTATTTTACCGACACTGATCAATGTAAAACTGCCATCGCCGAAAACTTAACCGCCTGTCAAGACACCAGTGCCTATATCGAAGCCAACAACACCTACTATGCCTCCCTCCATGGCCGCGTTGAAGCCAACCAAAACGTCAGAGAAATCTGTGCCTACAACACCACCGACAACAAAACCAAATGGTGGAATTTCATTGACAATGTCAACAAAAATTGTACCGCCCAAAACGCTGATACTTGTTGGGAAGATCAAGCCAACGCCGCCGATCTGGATACCCAAGCCATCAAGGACTGTTTCAACAACGATGCCATCAGCCTAATCGAAAAAGAAATCGAAATCACCGACCGACTTGGTGTTAGCGGTTCTCCTACCTTGTTTATCAATGACGTTCAATTTCCGCCTGAAGCCGGCTACAACCAAGCTGGCAATGGCCAGACTGTCATCGGCGATCAAATTATCGAACAAAGCCAATATCGCTCGGCCAATGGTCTCAAGCAAGCCGTCTGTGGCGCTTTTACCAAAGCCCCCAAAGAATGCCAAACCGATCTGCCCTCAGCCAATTCCGCCGCTCCCGCCGCTGACGCCGGCTGTTAGTTGATTTATGAAACTAAACGCTGATCAACTTCGAAAGAGTGGAGTGGGGGAGTCGAAAAAATTACAGCACCAGGTCAAACGCAACCAGGTTGTCTTGGTACTAGACAATGTCTTTGATACTTACAACATCGGCTGTTTTTTTCGGCTCGCCGATGCTCTAGCCGCCCAAAAACTCTATCTCTGCGGTCCCAT
This sequence comes from uncultured Gammaproteobacteria bacterium, assembly GCA_964604055.1. Lineage (GTDB taxonomy): Bacteria > Patescibacteriota > Microgenomatia > UBA12405 > UBA12405 > CAZRXL01. The sequence continues at coordinate 4,568 of CAZRXL010000017.1, read as the reverse complement.
CGTCACCCCGCCCAATATCAAAATCCATAGATCCTCCATCGGCACCTGGAAATGGGTCCCCTGGCAACACTTTCCCAACACCACCGATTGTCTTGTCCAACTCAAAAAAGAAGGTTTTAACCTTATTGCTTGTGAGCAAGCCAAAACTAGTGTTGATTATCGGCAGGCCAACTATCAAAAACCGCTAGCCATTGTTCTGGGTAGCGAATCGGCCGGCATCGACCCAAAAGTCCAAAAATTAGTTGACCAAATTGTCGAAATTCCCCTCTATGGTATCAACAAATCTCTAAACGTTTTAGTCGCCGCTTCCGTCATTTCTTTTGCCGCTTTAGACTCGTCAAAATAGAGCCGAAATTCGATTATTTTACACCTATCCTTCCGAACAATTTGCCTATTGTAAAGCTAAAAGGGGATTGCTACAATGAATATGCACAAAAAACAAGAAAATTACCCCCAAAAATGAAAAATAATACTTCCGATTACACCAGTGACCAAATCGTCGTTTTGGAAGGCTTGTCTCCAGTCCGAAAACGGCCCGCCATGTATATTGGCTCCACCGACACCAGGGGACTACACCACTGTTTAACCGAAATCATCGACAATAGTATTGACGAAGCTTTAGCTGGCTTTGCCAAAAACATTTGGGTTGTAATTCACGAAGACAATTCTGCTACCATTGCCGACGACGGTCGAGGTATTCCCATCGACATCATGCCCAAATACAAAAAACCAGCCCTAGAAGTCATCATGACCACCCTTCATTCCGGCGGCAAATTCGAAGGCACCGCTTACAAAGTCAGCGGTGGTCTTCATGGTGTCGGCGCCGCCTGCGTCTCAGCTCTATCAGTCGACTACCAGGTCGAAGTCAGACGAGACGGCAAAATAAATTACATGGATTTTTCAAGAGGTTTAGTCAAAACCAAACTAACCACCATTCCCGAAACCAAAATCGCCTATCTTGCCCCTCGTCTACCCAAATCAGTCACCGGTACCACCACCACTTTCCGCCCCGATCCCGAAATTTTCAAAGACACCCTCGAATTTAATACCAGCACTATCTTAAGATCCCTCAAAGATCGGGCTTACTTGACCAGCAAAATCTATTTTCATTTTTTTGATGCCAGAAACCAACAAGAAAAACATTTTTATTTTGAAGGCGGCATCATGTCTCTTTTGCACGAACTAAACAAAAACAAAGAACTCTTGCACGAACCCATCTATCTTCACGGCCAAGAAAACGACATCGACATCGAAATCGCTCTCCAATACAACGATTCCTTCAAAGAAAACCTACCTTCTTACGTCAATATCATCAATACTACCGAAGGCGGCACTCATTTAACCGGTTTCAAAATTGCCCTAACCAAAGTCATCAAAGACTACGCCGACAAGGAACAAATGATCAAGGCCAAAACCGATATCATCACCGGCGACGATGTTAGACAGGGCTTAACCGCCGTTGTCTCCGTCAAAATGTCCAGCAAAGATCTCCAGTTTGAAGGTCAAACCAAAAGCAAGTTAGGCAATAGCGAAGTCCAACCAATTGTGGCCAAAATTGTCAGACAAGAACTATCTACTTTTTTTGAAGAAAACCCCGCTATTGCCAAAATTGTCGTTGGCAAGGCTTTACTGTCCATCAAGATCAGAAAAGCCGCCAAAGCCGCCCGAGACGCTATTATGCGCAAAGGAGCCTTTGACTCCCTTGGCCTTCCCGGTAAACTAGCCGACTGTCAAAGCAAAGAACCAGCCGAATCCGAGCTCTTCATCGTCGAAGGAGATTCAGCCGGTGGATCGGCCAAACAAGGCCGCGATCGCCATTTTCAGGCTGTCTTACCTCTCTGGGGCAAAGCTATCAATACCGAATCCATGAGTCTGGACAAAATCGTCAACTCCGTCAAGCTCAAAGATTTAATCATCGCTTTGGGTATGGGTATAGGCGAAACCCTCGATGACAAAAAACTACGCTACCACCGCATTATTTTAATGTCCGATGCCGATGTCGACGGTGCCCATATCAGCACTCTTCTTTTGACCTTTCTTTACCGCCATCTACCCACCACCATTGAAGGTGGTTACGTCTATATCGCCATGCCTCCTCTCTACAAAATCCAGTTTGGCAAAACCAAAAAATATGTCTATACCGAAGAAGAAAAGGATGACTTTCTAAAAACTCTGCCCACCAATCAAAAGTATGATATCCAACGCTACAAAGGTTTAGGAGAAATGAACCCTACTCAACTTTGGGACACCACCATGAACCCCGCCACCCGAATCCTAAAACAAGTTAGAATTGATGACGCCATCAAGGCTGACGAAACCTTTAGAATCTTAATGGGCAAAGATGTTCCCCCTCGAAAAAAATTTATTACCAGCCACGCCCATCTGGCTACCTTAGATATCTAATATGAGCTCACAAATCGGCACCATTATTCCCGCCAATATCGTCCCCGAAATGGAGAAGTCTTATCTCGACTACGCCATGTCAGTCATTGTTGCTAGAGCCTTACCCGATGTCAAAGATGGCCTTAAACCTGTCCACCGCCGCATCATCTACGCCATGGACAAAATGGGTCTTTCAAAAGGAAAAAACGTCAAATCAGCCGCCGTCGTCGGCGAAGTTCTAAAATCTTACCATCCCCACGGCGACCAATCCGTCTACATGGCCCTAGTCAGAATGGCTCAAGAATTTTCCCTCAGATATCCCCTGGTCAAAGGTCAGGGTAATTTCGGCTCAATCGACGGTGATCCTCCCGCCGCCATGCGTTACACCGAAAGTCGCATGTCCAAAATCAGTCGGCAAATGGTCGAAGATCTTGCCAAAAACACTGTTGACATGATCGACAATTACGATGGTACCACCAAAGAACCCGCGGTCTTGCCAGCCAAAATTCCCAACCTGTTACTAAATGGCGCTGACGGCATTGCTGTTGGCATGGCCACCAAAATTCCGCCCCACAACTTAACCGAACTAGGCCAAGCTTTAGAGTTAATGCTCAAAAAATCCAACCTAGAACTAGTTACCCCAGACGCCGATGATTTCAAACTCAAACCTCTCAAACCCGGTCCAGTTAGCACTATCGATCAGGTTCTATCCTCCGTCTATCAACTAGAAAAAACTCATTTTAATTTTGAAACCCAAGCTAGCGTCGAAGAACTAATAGATATTGTTGAGGGACCCGACTTTCCTACTGCCGGCGAAATCTATGGTCGAGAGGGGATTAGGCAAATGTACCAAACTGGCCGGGGTAAATTTATGATCCGAGGCAAAGTTGACATCAAAGAAATCAAATCCGGCCGCCACAGAATCATCATTAGCCAAATTCCTTACCAAATCAACAAGTCCGATCTAGTCAGTCATATCGCCAACCTTGCCAAAGACAAAAAAATCATCGGCATCAGTGACCTAAGAGACGAATCCGACCGTCACGGTATCCAAATCGTCATCGAACTCAAAAAATTCGTCCGTCCCAAAGCCGTTTTAAACAAACTTTTCAAATATACTTCACTTCAAAGCTCATATTCAGCCAACATGTTGGCTTTAGTCGACGGAGTTCCCCAGACTCTCAACCTTCGTCAACTACTCCTCCTCTTTCTTCGTCACCGGCAAACGGTCATTCGCCGCCGGACCATCCACGACCTTAAATCCATCACCCTAAGGGCCCACATTTTAGAGGGCCTAAAAATCGCCCTTGACCAACTTGACGCCGTCATCAAAACCATCAGAGCCAGCGCCAGCGAAACCGATGCCAAAAACAATCTTATGGCCAAATTCAAATTTACCGATCTTCAAGCTGACGCCATTCTAGAAATGCAGCTCAGACGTCTAGCCGCCCTCGAACGTCAAAAAAT
>CAZRXL010000017.1:0-612 GCA_964604055.1 uncultured Gammaproteobacteria bacterium | reverse complement strand
TCAACCGAAAACAAAGCCATGATGGCCGAATTTGGTGACACCAGAAAAACCAAAATTTATGTCAAAGAGATAGGTAAATTCAACGAAGAAGACCTCATCCCCAACCTACCCGTTTTAGTCACCATCACCAAAACCGGTTACATCAAAAGAGTCACCAAGGAATCCTACCGAACCCAACAACGCGGTGGAGTGGGTACCATTGGCATGACCACCAAAGAAAAAGACGAAGTCGACGATATTATTTCTGTCAACACCCACGATCAACTTCTATTTTTCACCAACCAAGGTAAAGTTTTCAAAACCAAAGTCTGGGAAATTGCCGAATCCAACCGTCAATCAAAAGGCCAGGCCATCATCAATGTTATCTCTCTTGCCAAAGACGAAAAGGTTCAAGCCGTTTTACCTCTTTCCAAAGACAACCATGCCAAATACATCCTCTTGGCCACCAAAAACGGCACCGTCAAAAAAACCTCCATTAGACAGTTCAAAAACATCAGACAAAGCGGTCTAATTGCCATCAAGTTAGCTCCCGCCGACGAACTAGTCTGGGCCCGACTAACTACCGGCTCTGACCAAGTCCTTTTAGTTAGTTATTTAGGCAAATGTATCCGC
>CAZRXL010000016.1:0-12212 GCA_964604055.1 uncultured Gammaproteobacteria bacterium | reverse complement strand
CGTCTGGCCCGGGGTTTGGGTAGGAAAGCAAGGTTGTAGGTATTGAAGGCGGTATGTTAAAAATATGTGATGGTGAAGAGTGTGGGTATTATTTCAAAGAAAGTGGTAACTGGGAGTTGGATAAGTAAATTTACTGTCTTAATTTAACCTTAAGACGGAGGAGAAACCAGCGGAGCTTGTCGACGAAATTGTAGAGACGATACAAAACAGGATTAATGACCAGGTCATAAGTGCCGGTGAACTCAACAAGCTGACCGCCGAAGCCTTGTTTGAATCTATGAAAGCCGTAACCGTTGTCGGTTTCTTTGGCATTCGGCCCAAGAGAACCCCACATATCAAAACTGGTGCAACCCAGTTTTTTTCCCAAAAGAATGGCTTGCCACATCAGAAGCGTGGGGGCCTGAACTTGTCTGTCTTCATGACTGGTGCCACCGTAGGGATAGTACCAAGTATGGTGCCATTTTAAAAACATAAAAGCTCCTAGAGGTTTGTCTTGATAAAAAGCAATTAAGATATGAACCATGTCAGTTTTCTTGAGTAAACGCCAAAGATCTTGGTGATATTTTTTTGTGTGTAAATAAAAACCCTGACGTTTGGTAGTATCCATTAATAAATCGAGATATTTTGCAAAACCTTTGTCATCGGTCATTCCTTTAATCTGAACACCGTGTTTTTGGGCGATTTTGATGTTGTAGCGGGTTTTGGGATGTTGGGAAGCTAATAAATCTTGTTCTGATTTGGTTAGATCAATGACATAAGAGTGGGGGTAAAAGGCCTCTTTTGGTGATTTAACTAAATTTTTGAAATTTACGGGTTTGCCATTAGTTGTATTGGGCTCGAATTTGACAAAAATACAGTTTCTTTTTTTGGCTTCGGCGGTAACAGAAAGCAAGTCTTTTTGGGTTAATTTGGGACCGCGCAAGACTGTGCCGACAGTAAAACTGGTTTTGGGAATCTGATGAAACGAAACAGTGAAATTGGCAAAACGAACGATTTGATGACCCTGCGATTGTTGAAACTCGCCCCAGAGCCAGGACTGGACGGGATGAGAAACTAAGGAATCATAAGATTTTTGATCCATGATGGTTTTATTATATAGGTATAAAGAGAAAAAACAGGATATCGACCAGGTTGAAAGGGTGGAATTACAATAATCGAGGTTGGTATTTTGTGACGATATGTAGTTTTAAAGGTGAAAAGTATTGGGGAGATATTGTAGATGGAGAGTTTGCTGAAAATGAAAAAGGCAAAATTATAATTAAGTGGATTAAAAAATTAAGTGATAGATATGATTTAAGAATGGAGCAATATCAAGTTATGCCGAATCATGTTCATTTGATCATAAATGTAGGGGCGCATCATGATGCGCCCAGGGCGATTCGTGAATCGCCCCTACAAGACAGATCGGTGTTGTCGAAAATAATTGGTTACCTAAAAATGAATGTTTCAAAAGAAATTGGTGTGCAGTTGTGGCAACGGAATTATTACGAACATATCATTCGTAATGAGCGAGAGTTAAATGCTATCAGGCAATATACAATAGATAATCCTAAAAATTGGGGAAAGGACAAAGATAATCCGGTTAATAGATATCAGGGTCGTAGATAAGGTCGTCGTCGAGCTTGTTTTGACCAGACCTATAATCACGGACGACTTCGGTTGACTGTTGATATTCAATTAAATCCGGTGGAATATCGGCCAGAAAACGGCTGGGTTCGTTTAGGGAAGATTTACCAAAATAGAGGCGGCGGCTGGCAAAACTAATAAAAAGATAATCTTTGGCTCTGGTAATACCAACGTAACAAAGACGACGCTCTTCTTCGATTTGGTCTTGGTCGATCATAGAACGGGAGTGAGGCAGAATCCCCTCTTCAAAACCAACCAGAAAAACAGCGTCAAATTCTAGACCCTTGCTGCCATGAAGAGTCATCAGCTTAACACCATATTTGTTGTCTTTCTTTTTGTTTTTTTCCTGCAAAGAATATTCTTGCTGGACTAGGGCCACATTTTCTAAAAAATCGGTTAAATTGGGATGAACGGCGGCAACAGACTTGAGCTCTTTGATGTTTTCGATCCGACGCTGGTCCTCTTCGGATTTGGGATCAAATTTTTCTAAATAACCGGAATTTAGGGTTAGACTTTCCATAATTTGGCTGGAAGATAAACTGGCGATATCAATATTTTTGAGATGGTCAAGAAAACGGGCCAGACGGCGTTTGCCTAAGGCTTTGTCGACTCGCTCTAAAGAAATTTTGTCGGCCGGGTCTTGGGCGTAACGGCACATAGCCAAAACATCTTTGACCTCGGAGCGCTCGTAAAATCGGGTGCCACCGATTAGGACATAGGGGATGGAGTGGCGCAAAAAAGCTTCTTCCAAAACCCGAGACTGGGCATTCATCCGATACAAGACGGCAATGGAAGATAAGGGAATGTGTAAATTTTTGGGCGACATATTCGGCTTCGGACAGTTCAGAATCGGCTTCAAACAGATTGATTTTGTCACTACTGACTTTGTTGGTAAAAAGTTTAAGGATCGGATGACTACTGTTTTTGCTGATAACAGCATTGGCGGCATTTAAAATGATTTGAGTTGAGCGGTAGTTTTGTTCCAGATTGATGACGGTGGTAGATTTGAAATCTTTGGTAAAACTTTCTAGATTTTTGTAATCGGCGCCACGCCAACCATAGATGGCTTGGGAAGCATCGCCGACAGCAGTGATCTGATGATGGTTGATGGCCAAAAGCCGGGTTAAAAGATATTGGATTTGATTGGTGTCCTGGTATTCGTCGACTAAGACGTACTGGTATATTTTTTGGTATTTTTCCAAAATTTCTGGGTGGCCCTGGAAAAGTTTGACCGCCTGATAAAGAAGGTCGGTAAAATCGAGAGCGTGAAAATCTTTTAGACGGGACTGATATTCTTGGTAAATTTTGCTGGCCGACTCGGCCCAAAAATTGTCTGAGGAATTGGCGGCATCGGCGGCAGAAAAAAAACTGTTTTTGTTGTTTTCGATAAAATAAAGGACGGAGCTGGGCTTGAATTCTTTACTACTAAGGTTTAGGTCATTTAGGATGTTTTTAACTAAAGTTTCTTGGTCGTTGGTGTCGTAGATGGCAAAATTGTGAGGAATACCATCAAGATAGCCGTCACGACGTAAAATCTGGCAACAAAAAGAATGAAAGGTGCCGGCAAAAAGACCAATAGATTTGGGGTCGGTATTTAATAATTTAGCCATCCGTTCTTTCATCTCTTGAGCGGCTTTGTTGGTAAAGGTGAGAAGAACAACTTGATCTGGTTTGGCGGCCCCGGTTTGGATAAAATGGGCGGCTCGGTGGGTCAAAACCCTGGTTTTACCAGAACCAGCACCGGCCAGGACCAAGAGAGGCGTCCCAGTATGAGTAACGGCTTTTTTTTGGGCGGGATTGAGACCGGATAAAATATCGGGCATGTTTTAAGATAACTTTAGTGACCAAATAATTCAATGAAGAGATTGTGTACAATGAAGTAAGTTGACAGAAAGATTTGATCTAAGAAAATTAGACGATCAACAATTGACGGAGTTGCAGATGAGAGGATTGAGCCGAGAGGCATTGGAGCAAGACATTAGACTGTCTTTGATGGCCGCGGGATTGCTAGAGATAAGAATTAAAAGAAAAAATGATCCGGATTGTTGGCTTCCCTGCGAACCGGACGATGATGCCTGGAGAATATAAACCTGACCGGTGTGTCTACTTAGCACACACCGGGTGTGGGTAAATTACAGTTGATAGATTTTAGTTTGGCCGGAGGAAAAGATGACTTTGGCACCGAGGTCAACAAAATTTTGTTCGTTGAGGTCAGGATACTTTTCCCGTTATTTGTCACCGACAAAAATATATTCTACAGGTGTAAATCAGAGAGACTTCATCTCGGCGGGAGCCAGGCTGGTCAAAACCACCCCGCCAGAGCCATTCGTGGACTAACCAACCTTGGATAGTAGGTAAACCGGTGACGGCGGAAACCTGATTGAAAGTGGTATAGCTGTCACCAACGGCTTCGAGCATAACCGGCTGACCGGCGATATTGTCTTGAATCCATTCTATAGCGGCAAAATTGTCGGGGTATTGGTCTTTTAAGAAGTTGAGACCCCAAAGGCCTTGATAATTTTTTAGACTGCCATAGTAAGATGAAATCGCAAAATAGGGGTAAATCATATGAGCGGTAAAGACAAACAAGAAAATAAGTTTGTAGACTAGATTTTTTTTGAGACGATAAAAAACGTAGCTGGCGGCCAGGCTATACATGATAAAGCTTTGATAAACCAATTTGAACATGGTATTGCTGCGGCGGTGGGAGTAAATATAGATGTCTTTGATGTAGCCGATCTCGGGCAAAATAATTAAAATGGTGGCGGTTAAAATCAAAGATAAAACTAAAAGGTCAGTGGTAGTTAGTTTTTGGCGGTGTTTGGTGATATAGAAAATAAAAGGGAAAGTGATTAGCCAGAAACCGCCGTGCAAGATAAAAAGCTGATAAAAAGGTGAGCGGGCGTCAGAGCGCATCAGTCCTTCCATCATAGGACTAAAGCGGAGAGAAAAAGGCAGGCTGAAGATATACCAAAAAACAATAACGGTCAGACCAGAAATAAGAGTCGAGATTAAGGCTTTTTTGAAAGACTGGTGATTTAAATTGTAAAAAAGACAAAAGGTGCCAAACAAAAGACCGTAATTCATAACATCCCAAGCATTAGTCATGTAGGCCCAGGACAAAACCAGACCAAGTAAGGGTAAAAAACTGTTTAATTTTGATTTTTGGGTGATAAAGAGAGATAAAGTCAGAGCGACAAAAAAGATGATGATGGGGATATCGTTCATATGACCATGGAGATCGGCGACGACGAAACTATAAAGAGGAAATTCGTGAATGGTCTTGTCTTCGGTTTCGGGGTCGTGGCCGATAAATCTGGTGGCATCGGGATACCAATATTTGTCAGCCGCATCGTTGAGGCTAAGTTTTTGAGTAATAGCCGTCTTGCTGATTTTATAGACAGCATGGAGATTGCCACCAAAAGTTAATAAACTAGCGGCCAAAAGGGCGATGACAATCTTTTTTTTGGTTAGGTTTAAACTGAGAGAAAAGGCGGAGGCGAAGGTTAGGGCGGCAACGGTAGCAATGGAGAGATTATAGGTAATGGCCGAGCTAATGTTGGATAATTTGGTTAAAAGGGCAAAAATGAGGTGGCCAAAATAGTAATAATTGATCGAAGAGCCGGCAAACCACATATCAGCAGGTGGGAGATAGGTGGACCGAAGAGCTGAGTTAACAAAACCCCAGTCCATAAATTTTTCTAAACCTTCAATGTTGCTAGCAAAGCCGCGAACATAGGACCAGGCAACTAAGACTAATAAAAAGAGGCCTTCTTCCAAAAAAATAAGGGGTTTGATTTTTTTGATAGTAGCGACAAATTGGCTAGTGGAAGAAAAACGATTAAGAAAAAGGAGATTGGCAAAAATGATTAACAAAATCAGAACCAAGAGACTGGCGGAAGAGAAAGTAAACAGTTTAAAGGAACTTAAGACAAAAATGAGATAAGTTAACAAGCTTAAAGAAAAAATTTTGCTGAAAATGTAACCTCGGTCGGCGAATTTTTTGAACAAGAAAAAAATAATGGGTAGAGAAGAAAGTGAAATAAGAAAAATAACTAACCACCAGGTTAAGATAAAATTTAGATCTTGAATCATGGAAAGATAAATTTGATCAGAGTAGAGATGGGGGTAATTAAAAATTGGGGAATGCTAATAAGTTTTACAGCAAGAAAGATAAGGTAGCCAATGACAGCGCCGCCTAGAACGTCGGCTGGATAATGAAGACCGACGATAACTCTAAACAACAGCAGGGGGAGGGTGAATAAAATAAAGATAAGAGGGTTGATGACTTGATACTGAAGAATGAACAAGAAAAAGATAACCGCTTTGATGGTGTGACCGCTGGGAAAACTGCCTTTGTGATACCAAGTCTTGATAAAACCGTCAGGAACTTGGTTGTTGCTGGTTTTGAATGGTCGAAGCCAGAGACATTTAATTTTTAAATACTTCTCGATTAGTTCACTTACCAGCATGCTGGCAAAAATTTGCCAAAATAAAAAGGGGTGAGGAAAAACCAAAAGATAACTGACAAACAGGAAAAAGAACCAGATCAGATAGTTGCTTAGTAGAAGCAGATTGCAGCCAGAGGGAGAACAAGACAGTTTTTTGAAAAAATCAGTTTTTGGCTGCCAAAAGAGAAGGCCGGTTTTAGGGATTGACATAGTGCTTGAAGAGTTGACCCCAATCGGATCGATAGTAAGTCTTTAAACGATTGGCGCCGACAAAATTATACCAATAGTAGTCGTGATAGAGATTGCTGGCAAAATAAGACCAAGGGGTGATGATGCTTTGCAAGAGTAGTTTTTCTAACCATAGAGGAAAACGGCCATAAATTAGTTTTTGGCCACGAGAAGCGAAGGTGTCGATTTTAAAGCCGACTTTGAGATTGGGGAGTTTTTTTGGACCGACTGCTTTTGAGTTGATATCCCCTAGCCCAAGGCGGTGACCAAGAGTCAGATAATCGATTTTTTGGGGATTGAAACCAATAATTTTGGCGGCGGTGGCATCAAGGCCAACTAGATCGGTGCTGGCTAAAGCCAAATTGGCCGGTTTGAAGTTCATGGCCCGAGGGCCGGGGCCGAAACCAACCACAGAACCATCCATGGCGGCAATGATGGTGGGGTGGAGTTCTTGCTGGATAGCTAAAAGATCGATAATGGCTTGGTGAATGAAACGATGACAGTGGTGGCGATTGGTATTTAACATGCCAAAATAGTTTTTGATGGAACCGGTGGTGGTGGTAAAAACGTGGGACTTGAGAGTGCAAAGACTGATCAGGGGCTTGTTTCGGATGATGTTGGGTAAAAGAATGCCATTAGGAAAAATTTGGTCCAGAATTAACATTTTAGCTTTGGGCTTGTAAACTGAATAGGTTTGATCAGTTAAGTAGTGAATCCTGACATTGTATTTTTTGGCAATTCGGTCCCAACCGTGATTTTTTGCCCCTTGCTTAACCTTGGTGACAACGGTTTTATTTTCAACCGGAATAATGTTTTTGGGTGAAACTCCGGCGTCAATTAGCCATTTTAGGGTGGCTTCAAAATGCCAGGGTGGAGTGGAGACGGCCGGATAAAATTTGGTCCAAGAGAGATTTAGTTTGATAATAGTGGGAATGTTTTTGGGCTTAGAAAAATGCGAATATAATTTTTGATAGTCGCTCAAAACGGTTTTGGGGGAAGTAGAAGTAGTGTAAACTGAGGCCATAATGAATTAGAATGGAATAGATGATGATAGCACAGAAAAAAGAATGGCTAATAGTACTTCTGTTGTTTGGGGTAAGTTTGTTTACCAGAAACTACCAATTGGCCAAAAAGCCGAATGGTTTTTTTTGCGATGAGGCATCAATTGGATTGAATGCTTATAAATTGTTAACTAGCGGCAAAGATGAATATGGCAAAAAATGGCCCATATTTTTTGAAGCTTTTGGAGAGTACAAGAATCCAATCCAAATTTACAGCACAATTCCAATAGTGGCTATATTTGGACCGACGGTGGAATCGGTTCGGCTGGTAGCAGGGATATGGGGAAGTTTAGGGGTGGTGATTTGTTATTGGCTGGTGGCTAAAACGATTGACAAAAAGACTGGGTTTTTGACGGCAGTGATGCTGATGGTTTTACCCTGGCACTGGCATTTGTCTAGAAGCGCTATGGAAGGGATGATGGCGATGGTCAGCTTAACTTTTTTGGGAATTTATTGGTGGATTCAGAAGAAATATTATTGGGCGACAGCGTGTCTGTGTTTGGCGGCTTATAGCTATTTTCCCGGTAGAATCTTGATGCCTTTGCTGGGCCTGGGATTGGTAATAATGGATCGAAAAATGGTTGATTTAAAAAAAATTACTGTTTGGGCAATGGCATTGATGTGGCCGATGGCAACACACATATTGGCTGGGCCAGGGATGAGCCGGTGGCAACAAGTCAAGGGCGAGATAGAACCGGTCAGAATGGTTGAGACTTATTTGGCTCATTTTGGCTTTAATTTTTTGGTAATCAAGGGAGATGCGGGTATGAAAGGCCAAGATGTGGTCAGACATTCAGTTTTGGGGCTAGGCCAACTGTATTGGTGGCAAATGCTGTTGGTGGCAGTGGGCTTAATTTGGGGTAAAAAAATTGATAAAAAGATATGGGCAATATCAGTATTGATATTATTGCTTTACCCACTGGGTTCGGCTGTAACTGAGGTGGGCACACCCCAGGCGACCAGATCGATTTTGGGAATAGTGCCACTAACTCTTTTGATGGGATTGGGGATAAAAAATATAAATAAGTCAAAACTGATTTTTGCTTTAATGCTGGCGATAACAATGGTATCAGCGATTGATTTTTGGCAGAAGTACGATCAATATGAAGTGAGTGGCAGTAAATATATGGGCTGGCAATCGGGAATGGAGGAAAGTTTAAAATATTTGGCAACAAGACAAAAAGACTTTGACCAAGTTTCGATTAGTCATCGGTTTAACCAGGCGGGAACGATGGTAGAGTTTTTTAAGTTAAGCTTGGACTGTCCAAAGTGCCAGACAGCCGAGAATCCGATTAGGGTTGAACCAGACAAAAGACAGTTAATGGCGCTAAGACCAGAGGACGTGGCTGAGCTCGAAGACTTAGAACCAAACTATTGGTTTAAGGTGGAAAAAACAATTGAGTATGGAGACGGAGAGACGGCGTTTTTGATTGGATCGCCGGTTAAATTTGAGACTGATTTTGAAAGATGAAGACGGGTGGGTGGTCGTAAACGGTAAAAGATTCGTCGGCGGACAGATCGTTTAGACAAAGACCAAAAAGACAGGGTTGAACCTGAAATTGTTTGACTAGCTGATAATTGAGTTGACCGGAAAAAAGTTGCTGATAATATTTTTGGGTTTGAGGATAACAGCGGTGGCGGGGTAGAACGGAACAGTCGGTGAGTTTGGATAGGGGTAGATACAGGCGGTGACTGGCGATAATAAGATAGTCGGACGAGGCGAGATCTTGGTTGATAGCTTGCCATTTTTGGTCAGAATCTGGTTCATAGAGAGGCAGTTCGAGATATTGGTAATCATGGTAGCCCAAAGGAATGCCGTCATCCCAATGCTCGCGAGCAATGGTGGAACCGGCAGGGACATGATCTAAAAGCCAAGTAGTAGCCTGAAGTCTAGTGTTGGGTTGAGTGTAAATTGACAGAAAGGCAAGAAGCCAAAAAATTTGGGGCAAAAAAAGCAAGTAAAATATTGGTTTTAGTTTTTGAAGGGATAAGGCGGCTAAAATAGCTAAAAAAGGATAAAGGAGTAAATAGTAGCGCATGAATTTGACGGCAAAACGGCCAGTGACTAGAAAATAAGTTAGAACAAAAGACAATAAAATAATTTTGGGGAAATTTATTTTTTTGAGGAATTTTGGGAAAGCAGTTAGAGCCAAAATAGAAAAAACAGGACCAAAACCCCACAAAAAAATGTTTTTTAGAGGATGAAGATAAGCCAAAGTACCAACGTACTGAAGAGTATAAGGGAAAACAAAAGCGTCTTTGGTCATAGCTTGTTGCTCTTTGATTTGACGGATAAAAGTGTCAAAATCGAGAAAAGCATAAGGCTCAAATATAAAACAGAAAAATAGAATAGCGAGGGGGGCGATTAGGTAGAGTTTTAGATGAGACCTGAGCTGGGATACAAAAACTAGAAAAAAGGGCAAGACTAAAATAATGGCCGAGATTTTGGTGGTGACAGCCAAACTAAAACAGAGACAAGTTAAGATAACTTGTTTGAAACTTGGCTTTTGTTTTAAAGAGATAAGACTAGAAAGGGTTAGCCAAACAAACAAGTTTAAAAGAGTGTCGACAGCATAAAAATGGGAGAGCTGAACTGGCAAAACGGAGATGGCGTAAATGAAGGCGGAGATTAGGGCCGTTTTGGAGGATTTAAAGAGAGAGAGACAAATTTTGTAGATTAATATAACGACGATGGTGTCAGCTAAGGCTGATACAGGCCGGCCAACAAAGGGCATTAGTTGGTAACTATCATAAGAGAAGAGACTGGAAACAAATTTAAGAAGATAAAGGGGAAAAGAGCCGTAAGCAAAAAATTTGGGGTTAAGATTGGTCGGACTTAGGTTTTGGCTGGTCATAATGATCATTCTTTCGTCGGGGTGAAGATGAAAACCGGAATCCCAGTTGAGGCCAAACAGTCTAATAACAAGAGCGAGAACAACAATGGCGACTAGTTTAGTTTTGTCTTTCATAGAGCCTGATGGTGGGGTGGTCAAAGACGGAAAAGGTTTCTTCGGCCTGTTCGGGGTCAAGAATAAAAGAATTGGTGGGCTGCCAGGTAGAGACGGGGTTGAAGCCAAGTTGACCGGAAAAAAGCTGTTGGTAATAGCGCTGGCTTTCGGGAAAATCAGGATTACTTTGGTTTTTGAAGATACGCCGACTGGGAATCAAAATGTAGTCTGATTGGTTGACGGTAGAATATAGCTGATCGACTAGAGCCGGATTGTCATCAAGACCATAAAAATCGATATGTTTGACATTGAGTTCCCTGGTGTTGGTCAGGGGTAAATTGAGAATATTGCCGGCCTCAGATAAAATTGTGGAATTGACGGGCAGTAAATTTAGATCCTGGCTGGCGACGAGGCGAAGGTCTGGTTTTAGATATAAAGTTAAGAAGAACAGACCTGGGACAAGGCAGAGAAATAATAGGGGCCAAACAAATTTTGACTTAAGCTGAGACAGGAATAAAGAAACTACTAAGGGAAAGATAAAAAAGATAGGGGCCATAAAACGGGTCCATTTGGTAAAAAGCTGGCCAAAATAAGTAAAGTAGCTAAGGACGGAAATGAAGGCAATTAAAAGGGGGTAAAAACTGGTTTTGGATTTTTTTAGTTTGGGAAGCGATAATAGGGAGGGAAAAAAGAGAAGAAAGACAGTTAGGCCGGAAGTATAAGGGAAAACTTTTTGGAATTGGAAAAGATAGGGTTGAGTGGCTAAAAATTGACGGGTATAAAAAACGGGGCTAGCACCAGTGGCAACTGAGGCTTCATAACGAAAGGTGGATAAAGCTTCGGGCCGAGATAAAAAATTGTAAGGAGAGAGAAAGAAAAATAGACTAAAACTTAGAAGCGGAAATAAAATAAGATAAATGATTTGGCGGCTAATAAAGAATGCTAATAAAATTGGGGCAAATAAGACTAAAGAGCTATTTTTGCTGGCCAAACCGACGGCGTTAACTAATATTGCCAATAGAAAACAAAAAAAATAACGATGGCGAGAAAGGATAAGTGAGGAAATAAACAGATTGGCGGCGAAAACAAAAATCAAGATAGATTCGGTGGTGCCAAAATGAGACTGTTGAATTAGTCCGGGGTTAAAGATAAGTAAAGATAAAAAAATCAAAGGTAAAAAGCGATTGATTTTGAGCGTCTTTGACCACAAGTAGAAGACGATGATGGCTAGAACTGAAAAAAGGGCAGAGTAAAACCGGAGCAAAAAGACAGCCTGGCTGAAATCGGGATTGGCAGCTAAAATAAGACGGCCAGTAAAAAAGGCCAGATAAAGCGGAAATTGACCATAGGCATAAAAATGAGGATCAAGATTGTCGACGGTAAGTTGGGAGACGGACCGGGCCATATTGCCCTCGTCGGGGTGAAAAAAATAGCCATCACCCCAATCTAATTTGACAAAGCGGGTAAAAATGAGGAGACAGATGAGAAGGAGGGATAAAACACGACTAGAAAACATAGATGATGGTGATAATCATCAAACCCCAAGTAAAAATTGACATAAGCAAAGGAATATCAGTAGTAATAATTCTTTCGGGCCGCTCACCTTCTTGCATTTCAAAGATAATTTGGCCATAACGCATAATGCCAAAAATGACGGGTAAAATAGTGACCATATACCACTTTCGGTCTAAAAGCTTGGGGAAATTTTCCAAAAGAAAATTGTGAATAACACCGTTGAAACTAACTGCTTCTTCAAAAAAGGTAAACATGGCATAAGACAGAAGAGTGCAAACGGCAAACATGGTGGTGTAAAAATTTAAAAGACTTTTGTCATAACCTTTTAGGGCGGCTCGGGTGGTTGCGCCGCTACCAACTAACTCGCTTCTTCTCTTGCCACT
>CAZRXL010000015.1:1071-12365 GCA_964604055.1 uncultured Gammaproteobacteria bacterium | reverse complement strand
CCCCAATCTTGTCAACCTCGTCCAGCATAAAAACAGGATTCATAGAGCCAGCATTTTTGAGCGATTTAACAATTCGACCAGTCATGGCGCCAACATAGGTGCGACGATGACCGCGAATTTCGGCTTCGTCTCGGATACCACCCAAAGAGGCTCTAACAAACTTGCGACCCAGAGCGCTAGCAATAGATTTACCTAAAGAAGTTTTGCCGACACCAGGAGGGCCAATAAAACAAAGAATGTTGGTTAGCTTGTTGTCTTTGGATTTGCTTTTAGATTTAAGTTTATAGACAGCCAGATACTCGAGCATGCGCTCTTTGACCTCTTTTAGACCATAGTGGTCGGTGTCTAAAATTTTTTGAGCTTTTTTGATATCTAGCCGAGAATTATCAAACTTGCCCCAAGGTAGATCGAGAACAGTCTCAAGGTAGTTTTGAATATAACTATATTCGGGAGCCATGCTATTCATTTGTTGAAGTCGGTTGTATTCTGATTTGATCTTCTTTTTGATATTTTTGGGCAGATTGGTTTTTTTGATTTTTGACCAAAGACCGTTTTTTTCTTTCTGCTTGGCACCGATTTTTTTGAGTTCTTTTTCGATTTGACGTTTTCTTTCTTCCAAAATATTTTGCTTCATGCCGGTATTGAATTTTTCTTGGGTTTTTCTTTCGATATTGTGTTCTAGCTGGGCAACTTTTATCTCTTGAATCATATATTCAGTGGCCAGCTCGAGTCTTTTGCTGACCAGTAAGGTCTCAAGCATCTTTTGTCTTTCTGCCATCTTGGCCTCGACACTAAAACAGACCTGATCTGCCAATTCGTTGCTACTAACACCCGAGCTTAGTTGCATAATGGCAGGCAGGTCAAAACGGCGGCCCATGGCAAAGGCTTTTTTGAGCTGACGCATCAGGGCTTCAGCTGCTTGTTCGATTTGCTGTTTTGATTCGGCGATAACAGGCAGATCAACGAATTCGGCCTGCAAAAATGGCAGGCGTTGGGTGAGACGGGTGATGTTGACCCGAGAGATACCCCTAACAACGGCGTGGATACTGTCATCGCTTTGAATGACGTGTTCGACTTGAGCTAAACAGCCAACGGTATAGATTTCGGTCAAGTCTGGATCTTCGGTGGTGGAATTTTTTTGGGCGGTAATAATAACTAAGCGATTAGTTTTGCGATAGGCGTGCATTAAAGCGTCGGTAGATGACTTTCGGCCAAAGAAAAGGGATGATTCGACAGATGGAAACAAAACTAAATTGCGAAGAGGAATGAGAGGAAGGACCTTTTTGATAGGGGTAATGACTTTTTGGTCAAGATTGTCACTGGGCATATGTTTAGCAGTCTAACATTTGGTTTGCTAATAGTCAAATTGAGTTAGGTGAGATACAATATAGCATGAAAATAAAGTATGGACGAGTAGTATTGTTGGGCCGACCAAATGTGGGCAAATCAACTTTGCTGAACAATATACTGGAGCAGAAAGTTAGCATCACCTCTCCCCTACCTCAAACGACCAGAAAAAATATAAGAGCGATATACCGATCGAAAGATGGAGTAATAGTTTTTTCTGACACTCCGGGAATAATTGATAAGGTTGAAAATTTGGTGGCTAAAAAAATCAACTTAGAGGCGCCAAAAAGTTTGGCCGGTAGCGATGTGCTGGTAATGGTGGTAGATATTAGCCGACCAAAAAATGAGGAGGAAAATAAAAGTTTGGCACTGGTTAGAGCAAGCCGGGCTAAAAAGGTTTTGGTCTACAACAAAATGGATAAGGCGATAGGACCAAAAAATCATCGACCAGACTATTTGTGGTTGGAAGATGAATTTGACAAGACAATAGAAGTATCGGCTTTGAAGAGTAAAAATATTAAGGGTTTGGTTAAGATTATATTTGGCCTGTTGCCAGAAGTAGACCAAGAAGAGGTTGAATCTGAACTAAAAAATTATGAAGGAATGGCTATTTTGGAAAGCTCAAAAGAATATATCGCTGATATTATACGAGAAAAAGCATATCTAGAGTTGAGACAAGAAATTCCCTATAGTTTGACGGTGGAAACAGAAAAAGTGACTGATAAGGGTAAGGTAATAGTAATTGAGGCAAAAATTTTGACAACTGATAGCCGGTATAAAAAGATGATTATTGGCAAGAGGGGGTCCAAAATAAAACAGATTGGCTTTACGGCCAGAAAAGAACTGGAGCTAATGTCTGGTAAAAAAGTATATTTGGATTTGAGGGTGGAAGTAGATAAACACTGGCCAGAGAGGGCTTTTGCCAATTAATAGATTAAAAAATTATAAATTTTAAAATTTAAAAAATGAAAAAGAACAAAGTAATTGAGCAAGTAAAAAATAATAAAAATGAATTTGTGGAATTTTTGAAAAGCTATAATGTTATCCAACTAGCGGTCGGGGTGGTGGTGGGTAATGCCGCCAAAGACGTGGTAACAACAATAGCTAATAGCTTGATCATGCCGATAATAGGACTATTGACACCAAGCGGCAACTGGCAAGACTGGGCGATGGTAGTTGGTGGCGCTAGCTTTGAAGTGGGACAGGTCTTGTCAAGTTTGCTTCAATTTGTTATCGTAGCTCTAGTTGTATTTGTGGTCATCAGCAAATTGCTGAAAATGGAAATTAAGAAATAGTATGTTTCTGGTTAAAAAAATCAGTAAAAATTTTGGCAAGGTTAGGGCGGTAGATGAGGTCAGCTTTGAGCTTAGACAAGGTGAAGTAACGGCTTTGCTGGGGCCAAATGGAGCCGGGAAAACGACTTTAATGAGGGTGATGGCTGGTTTTTTGAAATCAGATGGAGGCAAAATCAGATGGGATAAAAAAGAAGTGGATACAAGCGAAATTGCTTATCGACAGAAAATTGGCTATCTGCCGGAAAGCAATCCTTTGTATGGTTTTATGTATCCTAGAGAATATTTGGAAATGATGGCTGGTTTAAAGGGGGTAGGGACAACAGAGGTGGAAAAGGTGATCGATAGTTGTGGTTTGAGAGAGATGTTGGTTAAAAAAATTGATCAGCTGTCAAAAGGGTATAAACAAAGGGTTGGTTTGGCGGCGGCAATACTAGGGGAATCAAAATTGCTGATTCTGGACGAACCAAGCTCGGGACTGGATCCAAATCAGATTATAGAAATTAGAAAACTAATAAAAAAGCTGGCCAAAAATAGGATCGTGATTTTGTCGACTCATATTTTACCGGAGGCAAAAGAAATGGCTGACAAGATTTTGATTATCAACCGGGGCAAAATTGTCATGGATCAGGCTAATATTGGAATTAGGAATTTAGAGAAAAAATTTGTGGAGTTGACGATATGAAAAAAATAATGATTTTAACTAAAAAAGAACTGTTGAACTATGCCAGTTCGCCTTTGGGCTATTTATTTGCGGCAGTGCTGATGGTGGTGGTTAATTGGTTGTTTTTTAACGATTTGTTTTTGATCAATCAGGCCGATTTGAAAAATTATTGGGGTAGCTTGACGTTTTTGATGTCGATCTTTGTACCAGCAATTTCGATGGGCTTGCTTGCGGATGAAAAGAAAAACGGCACCTGGGAGACAATACTATCTTTACCGATTAGCGAAGTGGAGTTGGTAGTAGCCAAATTTTTGGGCAGTATGATCTATTTGCTGTTGGTACTAGCAATGGCGATACCAACAATTGTGTCAGTGGCATTGCTGGGACGTCTGGATGTAGGTTTGGTGGCCAGCGGAGTGGTAGCAAGCTGGTTATTGATTGGCGCTTATTTGGCGACAGGAATATTGATGTCAAGTTTGACTGAACAATCAATTGTGGCTTTCTTGTTGACAACGGTGGCTCTACTTTTGAACAATCTACTAGGCCAAGAAGTACTTTTATCGCGACTGCCCCCTTTTATTGCCCAAGTTTTGTCAGGATTAAGTCTAAGCTGGCGAGCAGGTCGGTTTTGGTCAGGTTTGCTGGAAATAAGTGACTTGGTCTTTTTTGGTTCTTGGATAATAATTTGTCTGAATTTTTCAATTTTGAGGTTAAAAATTAGAGATAAATGAAACAGATTAAGAATTTTGTCACCGGTATTAATTTGGCAGCTGGATTGGTATTGTTGAATGTATTTTTATCTTTTTATCCGTTTTGGAAGATCGATTTGACCGAAAATAAAATCCACTCGTTGTCGGAGGCAAGCCGGGTAATGGCCAAAAATCTTGAGGATGTAATCCAAATTAAGGTTTATATTAGCGGACAGTTGCCGACTCAAGTCAAGCCGGTGGCAACTAGCCTGAAAACAATTGTCGATGAATTTGCCAGATTGAATCCGGCAAAAATAAAGGTAACTTATGTTGATCCGTTGACGGATAAGAAAGCTGAACAGGAAGCAATTGGTTCCGGCATCCAGCCATTGCAGTTTTCTTCGGTCAAGGCCGATAAGTTTGAAGTTAGTAGTGGTTATTTGGGTTTGATGATGATGTTTGGGTCTGAAAAAGAAGTGTTGCCAGTGGCATCAGATGTAGGTAATTTGGAATATTTTTTGGTATCGGGGATAAAGAGATTGATCAGTGACAACAAAGAGGAGGTAGCAGTGGTCAATAATTTGACTCAGGATCAGGGTCAAATTAGTTACTTAGCTCAGTACTTGACCAGAGATTACGCCGTAACGGAGATGAAAACGGAACAAGAAGATTGGCCAGATGAGGCTAAGCTGGTTTTGTGGATTGGTAATAGTGGTAAAAAAGCGGATAATCAGGAGAAAATGAATGAGTGGTTGGCGGGGCGAGCGGTACTGGCTTTTGTCGATGGGGCGGTGGTTGACGGAACCAATATGTCGGGAACAAAATCAGAACTGATCGATCTTGAGGAATACTTGAAAAACAATGGTTTGACTATAAATAGAAATCTAGTGCTGGATGAATCAAGTACGATTGCTAATTTTAGGTCAGATCAGGGCGCCTTTATTAGCCAGTACCCATATTGGATAGAGGTCAGGCCAGAAAATATTAGTAAGGTAATTCCGGCGGTGTCGGGGTTGTCGGGCTTGATGTTGCCTTGGGCTAGCTCAATTGAAACCGGTCAGGGAGTGGAAAAATTGTTTGAAAGTAGCCAAAATAGCTGGATTGACCAAGCGATGATTGATTTGTCACCAGTGGCAATCAAAAAAGCTGATTCATACTCCGGCGGGCAGGTACTGGCGGCAATTAATAAGGATAGCAAAGTAGCACTGGTGGCCAGTAGCAAAATGGTGGTAGATGATTTTGTCCTCAATAAGCAGGAAAACTTGATACTGGCTTTGAATCTAGTCGATTATTTGATGCAAGATGAAACACTGTTGAAGGTCAGGAGTAAATCGATTGTAATTTATCCGTTGGCAAAATTGAGTCAGACTCAAAAGGGATTGGTCAGATATGGCAACGTGTTTTTACCAATAATAATAACGGCGGCAACAGCGATAGCGGTAACAAAATTAAGACAGAAAAAACAAGCTAATGAAAACTAAAAGATGGTGGCAACAAGCCTGGTGGTGGAGTGTAATGGTGGTGATAATCGGGTTTTTGGTGGTGGCAAATAAGGCGGGTTGGCTAAAAGAAAAGAAAGAAGCGGAACTTTGGTTTGGGCAAAATATCGGTCAGGTTTGTAGTAACTGGGGTTGTTTGGTTAAAGATGGCGACAGATGGATGGTAAAAAGCGAAGAAAGAGAAGAGCCGGCTAATGACGAATTGGTAACAAGCTCAATTGCCAAACTGGAAGAAGTTAGATTAGAGACTTTAGTTTCGGAAAATAAAGACCGGTTTTTGACAATGGGAATCGAACCGGAAGAACCGGTCTGGCTGGTGGCCAATGGCAAGAAATTAATCATCGGTGATATTGCCAATGATTATAGTGGTAGCTACGTCAAACCCGACAGTGAAGACAAGATCTATAAGATCGAAACAGTAATTGATAAAAATAGTTGGAGTCAGGCTGATGGTTGGCGTTTGAAACATGTAAGTAATTGGCCAATATATCAGATAAAAACGATGGCGGTTGATTATGGCGGCAAACAGTTGGTGGTAAATAAAGATGAGCCAAAATGGTCAGAGCTAAAAACAGTCATAGATAAGTTGGCCTTTTTGGAAGTGGAGAAGTTGTGGCCTGACATGATACCGGACGATAAGGATATGACTTACAATTTTCGATTGACGATGGAAAATGATGAAGTTAAAACTTTAATTATCGGCAAAAGAAAAATAAGTTATAGAGAAATTAAATACTGGGCGAGTCAAGATGGTGTTTACTATTACGAGATTGAAGCAAATGACGGATTGGTATTGACAGATAAATTTAATTAAATTAGACTAAGTTATGAATAAAAAAGGTGGTTTTGTAAAGTTTTTATTGGCTGGAGTGTTGGGCGCAGTGACCGGACTGTTGTTTGCACCAAAAACGGGCAAGGAAACCAGAAAAGAGGTTAAAAGAATAGCCGATGTAGTGGCAAAAAAAATGAAAAAGGGCGAGCTAGAAACTAAAAAGGTGGTCGAAGATGTTTTTGGTAATCAGGGTCAGGCGGCGGTAGCAAAGTATGAACAGGTTAAAAAAGAGGTAGCAGCTAGAGTGGCTGAGATAGTTGAGGCCGGTAAGACTATCAGTAAAGATAAATATGGAACAGTGGTAGATGAGGTAGTAACAGAATTTAAGTCTGAACTGGGAAAAGCTAAGGGCGGAGTGGCTAAGTTGGCAAAATATTTAAAAAGTGATTATAAAAAAGTGGAGATGGCATTGAAACCTAAAAAGAGAGTGGTCAAGAAGAAGCTTCCCGTGAAGAAAGTCGAGTCGAAATAAGTTTTTGGAGGGATGAAATGGATTTGTCGTCAAGAATGGAGACACTGAGGTCAGATTTGTAAGCAACAGGGTTGGCTAGGTCAGATTTGGTGGAAACAATTATTTCTGGTTTGGTCAAAAGGAGTGGGTTGTAATTTTTGAGTTCTTGGCGAATTATTTGGTAGTCGCGGGCTGGATCGGTAGATTCTTGACTAATACAATGGACTAAAAGACGAGTGCGTTCAATATGGCGCAAAAATCTAACCCCCAAACCTTTACCCCGACTAGCGCCGTCAATTAACCCTGGGATATCGGCAATAATTATATTGCCCTTGGCTACACCCAAGTTAGGTTCAAGAGTGGTAAAGGGGTAAGCAGCCGTTTTGGCGTGGGCGGCGGTACGTTCGTTTAGCAAACTGGTTTTGCCGGCGTTGGGTAGGCCGATTAGGCCGACGTCGGCAATTAGTTTGAGTTCAATAAAAATTACCATTGGTTCAACCACTTGGCCAGGTTGGGCATATTTGGGAGCGCGATTGACTGAGGTGGCATAGTGATGATTGCCTTGGCCACCGCGACCACCTTTGGCGGCTAAAACTGACTGGCCGACTTGGGATAATTCAATACTGGCACCACCAGGAAAGTTGATAACAGAGCCAACCGGGAGATTTAAGATGAGATCTTGACCGTTTTTGCCAGACATTTTTTTGACATGACCAGGATCGCCGTTTTGGGCGCTAAACTTTTTGAGATGCCGAAACTGGTTTAAAAGGGTGATGTCGGATTGGGCTTGAAAATAGACAGAGCCACCGTCACCGCCATCGCCACCGTCAGGGCCGCCTCTAGGTTGACGACGGCTGGACAGTAAGTGGACCAGACCATTGCCGCCGTTACCGGCCTTGATGGTAATTTCTACTTGGTCTATAAGCATAAATGTATTATAATCTAGATCCTATGGGAAAAGGAAAAGAGATGTGTTCTAATGCAAGTGAAGTTTATGATCCGGTAACCGGTAAAATAAAATTAATGTGCGGAGGATTCATGAGTGTTTTGCCTTGTGTGCCGGGGAGTTATTATTGTAACGAGCCAGCTGACCGCAAGCCGCCTCAATCGGATCGCCAAGAGAGCGGCGGACAGAAAAGTTAACGGCTTGCCTGGTTAAAACATCAACAAAATAATCGAGACGGCTTTTGGGGCTGGGGACAAGACCGCCAGCAATATAATTTAAAGGAATTAGATTGAGGAAATAAAGATAGTTGGAACGAATAAAGCGGATGAGTTGGGCTAAGTCCTGATCGCTATCATTAACACCTTTAATCAGAGCATACTCAAAAACCAGCTGACGGCGAGTGGTGGTGACATAATAGAGAGCGGAATCAAGCAACTCAGGTAAGGGATATTTTTTGGTAACGGGCATAATGTCGAGTCTGGTAACAGGATCAAGAGAGTGAAGAGAAATGGCTAGATTGACTTGGCTTTTAAGGTCGGCAAAATCGCGAATCCGATGGGTGACGCCGGCAGTGGAGATGCTGATTTTGCGCTGGCCAATATTTAGACCATGCCTTGAATTGATAATAGCCAAGGCTTCGATTAAATTGTCCCAATTTAGAAAGGGTTCACCCATACCCATAAAAACAAGTCGGCCAATATAGGCCGGAGAAAGAAGCTGGTTCCAATAGACAATTTGGTCAACAATTTCCTGACTGGTCAAATTTCGGACAAAACCCATCTGGCCGGTGGCACAAAAACGACAGGCCAAAGGACAACCAACTTGAGATGAAACGCAAGCGGTAATCCAGGAACCGTAATCCATTTTGACTGTTTCAATGGTTTGACCATCAGTCAGCTTGAGGAGGCTTTTTTGAGTATGAGAAGAGGTGGATGTTTTTTGTTCAGAAACCGAGATAAATTCAAAATTCTTGGCTAAATTTTGCCGAAGATCCAGCGGCAGATCGGACATAAGATCAAAGGATCGAAAGTGACCAGAAAAATAGTTTTTGATGATTTGACGAAAACGAAATTCAGGATAATTGTTTTTGATCAAAAAATCCTCAAGAGCGGCAAAATCCATGCCTTATTTCAGCGCATCCAAATAGTCTTGTTTATTTCTAAGGCCGACTAGGCTGGAAACTGGTTGGCCGTTTTCAAAAATGATGACGTTGGGAATAGAGCTGACATTGTAAGTTTGGGCTAAAGCCTGGTTCTCGTCGACATTGACTTTGCCGACCTTGATCCCCTGCCCAACCTCACGACTGATCTCCTCAATGATTGGGCCAAGCATTTGGCAAGGACCGCACCAGGGAGCCCAGAAATCTACTAAAACTTTACCTTCAAACTTGAGAACTTCGGACTCAAAATTGTCTGCAGTAAGTGTTATTTCCATGCTTGATTATACCCTTAGTCCTTGGCGGGAACAAGGCGGGCAGTGTAGATAATGCGCATTAATTTACCATCAGGACTTTCGAGTTGGTTGGTGCCGGAGAGAGCGACGTATTGGGCCAGATAATCAGATAAGGCCTGATTGGCTTCACGGATTTGTTGATTGGTTTCGTCTAATTTTTCTTTGGCGGATGTAGCGCTAGACTGGCTTAAGAGTTGGGATTTTAGAGATTTTTTTTGCTGATTAATTTTTTTTACCTGCTCTTCTAAGAGTTGATAATCGTCATTGTTGTCAAAAACAGACTTGAAGATTGATCGTTGCTGTTTGGCTTCTTCTTTTAACTTCTTAAGTCGATCGGTAAAAGAGCTGATCATTGACTCAACATTGATCAGAGTAATGGCGGTTTGAGACTGGTTTTGATCTGACATACCTTTACAAGATATCAGTCCTGGAAGTGGGTTTCAAGAGCCAAAAGATCTGATAAATTGTTGGCCCGAATCAAATAGGAACGGAGTTGTTTAGCGTTTTTTAGAGTTTTGGTATAGGCCAAGAAATGTTTTCTGAGAGGTTCGAAACGACGAGCTGGAAAGATGTCCTGAAAAATTTGAGCGTGGGCAAGGATGGCCGAAAAACGGTCTTGGGGACGGGGAATTTGGTCTGTGAAAAGCCAAGGGTTGCCAAGAGCGGCGCGACCGATTAGAACCCCAGCAAGATGGTAGCGATCAATATATTCAAGTGCCTGAGAGCGAGTATGGATATCGCCATTGCCAAAAAGTTTGGTAGTGGTACCGGAAAAAAGCGGTTGTAACTGTTTCATTCTGGGCCAATCAGCAGTGCCACTATAGCCCTGTTTGAGGGTGCGAAGATGGACGGTAATAAGATCCAACTTGTGTGTCAGTAAAAAAGGAACCCAGTCTGGATTGAACGAATTGATTCCCAAACGGGTTTTGACAGAAATAGTGGGTTTAAAATTGGGTTGAGATTGACTAAATTTAATGTTTCGAGTAATCACTTTTTGGGTTTTTTGATTGAGACCAAGGTCGTTTAGGCTAATTTTTTTTGATTTAAAATCGGCAACGGCTTTTTGAACTGAGGTGATTAGGTGACTGGCCAGTTTGGGCTGGTCAATTAGGGCGGCGCCGGAACCATGATGAATAACGGTTTTAGCCGGACAGCCCATATTTAGATCAATACCATCAAAGCCGAGATGACTTAGAATTATAGCGGCTTGGTAAAAACTGTCAGGGTCTTTGCCAAAAAGTTGACCAATAATGGGATGTTGGTCGGGCAAAAACAAAAGTTGGTCGTAGAGCTTAACCCCACCACGACTGAGACCTTCGGCACTGACAAACTCGGTGAAAAACAAATCGGGTTTGGCGATTGAATTGACGATTGATCTGTAAACAACATCGGTAATCCCATCCATAGGAGCCAAGCCAACAAGAGGACCAGTTAGATTCATTGTTTATGTTTGGCTTTTTTGGTACGGGAAGCGAACTTTTTGCCAATATTGGAGCCAAAATGACGTGAATCAAAAACAGATTGCCGGATTTTATTTTTGGGTTCAGGTTTGGATTTTTTTCTAGTTAAGGCTTGTTCGTGTCTGGCTTGACCCTCGGGAGTTAAAAATGGATCGGGCTTAGCAAAATCGACAATAATCGACCGGTCTTCTCTGAGCTTAAAATTGTGGAGTTCTTGCTTGGCGGTGACAGCTGACTCTAGTTGGTCAAATTCGACATAGCCCATACCTTTACTTTTGCCTCGATTGTCCTTGATAATTCTAATATCAATAATCCGACCGTGGGGGACAAAAAGTTGCAACAATTGGGATTCGGTGTAGCCCCAGGGTAAACCAGTGACAAAAAGTCGGCTAGTCGGCGAGGTCATAAAATTCGGTTTGGCCGTCAGGATTGGTAAAGCGGAAGGCGAGATTGGGGGCAAGGTCTTGGTTGATTTCAAAGACCAGTGCCGTATTGACCCAAATTTCATGGTCAAGAGTGATTTTGCTCAGTTCGAATAGTTTATTGTCGGCAGTATAAGCGTCGGAAAAATAGGTGGTCTCAACATAACTTAAGTTTTGGTCGGGATCGACCAGAATAAACTGAGGAGAAGGATGTTGGCCAATTTGGTTGAAATTTCCTGG
>CAZRXL010000015.1:0-1061 GCA_964604055.1 uncultured Gammaproteobacteria bacterium | reverse complement strand
TTTTGGCGTTACCTTTGACAGCTATTTTGACTAAAACTAGTTTTTTACCCTCAGAAGGAGTGCGGTCGGCAACTGAATCGACGACCTTGATCGATTCGGCCTTGAACTCAGCCTGGCCAACGCCGTCGGGGTTGTAGGTCTTGTAGTTGACTTTAAAGGTTTGACCTAGAGTGTAATTTTGGCTGAATTTAACGACTGCGTTTTGGAGAGTATCAGTATAGGAATCGACCTGACTACCAAAATCTTCGTCTGGCAAGAATCCTGATTCATCGGTAGTAACCGTTTTTTTGCCGCAGGCGGTTAGGGAGAAAATAAGGAGGATTGAAATTAGAAATTTTTTAAAATGCATAGTGATATTATAATGGATCTGTGATAAGTTTTGAAAAGTTAATCCTGGGCCAGATGCAGACAAATTGCTATTTGGTTTGGGATAAAGATAAAAACACAATTATAATTGACCCGGCCGATGAGGCTGATTTTATTGCTGATCAAATTAATAAATTGGGCTTGAAACCAGAGTTGGTGGTTTTGACTCATGGTCATTTTGATCATGCCCTGGCGGCTTTGGATTTGAAATTAATGTTTGATATCCCAATTGCAGTTAGTTTTAGAGATAAATTTTTGTTGGATCGGACCTCAAAAACAGCGACCCATTTTTTGAAACAAACTATAAATATACCGCAAATAGAGCCTGATATTGATTTGGATGAATTGAAACAGATAAAAAATCTGAAGATAATCAAAACGCCAGGTCATACTCCTGGTAGTTTGTGCCTATATTGTGCAAAGCAGAATTTACTGTTTAGTGGAGATACATTGTTCAAGGACTTACGGGGTAGAACTGATTTTAGTTATAGCAGTACCGACGATATTTTTAAAAGCTTGTGCCAGTTGATGAAGTTGCCTGACGAAACTCAGGTGTTGCCGGGTCATGGTCAAGAAACTAAAATTGGGAATGAAGCCAAAAAAAGGCGAAATTATTGCGACTGAATACTATTGATGGCCGAATTGATGGTGTCGATTTCTTCGATATTGTCTTGCTTTAGACTGTACAAAAGATC
>CAZRXL010000014.1:0-12421 GCA_964604055.1 uncultured Gammaproteobacteria bacterium | reverse complement strand
TGTCGATAGTAACCTGTCTGCCGTCGCTGGTGCCATAAATTTGGTAAGTCAGTCTTTTGTTAACCCCATCATAGGTGCTTTGGATAAGAACGTGGGCAGGGGTATCGTTGACAAATTTTAAGTCGGGTCTAGGAATAAAAACGGTAGCATCGTAACCAGGAGGTGAATCTTCTTCGTAGTAACTAACCCGAAAAGCGTGGGGTTGACGCTCGATAATATCTAAACCGCTGTTTAGCATGGCCCGAAAGAGAGTGGTGGAAACCTGACAAATGCCGCCACCAACATCGAGTTCGGTGCGGCCAGCACGGATGATATAGGCTTTTTTGTAACCAGCATCTAAGGTAACTTCACCGAGACTATCAATGAAAGAAAAAGTATCACCCGGGGCAACCAAAATGTGGTTGACAACTGAAGAGCCTTTCTCGACATTGAAATTTCTAATACTACTGCTGTGTTTAAATGTGGAAGTGCCGGAACCTAACAGCTCTTTGATACCCATGGAATTGACGGATTCGGTAGTAATGGCTGGTTGAATATAATCGAGAACAACGGGCAGATCTTGACTCTTATCATCTTGATCAATAAGGGTATTGATAGCAACGGTCAGGTCGGCGGTTAAATGTTGTCGGTTGACAGTAAAACCGGGACGGGCAGGGCGAAACTCAGTGACTTGACTGTGGTCAAACTTGAAGACAGCATCAACCGGATCGCGCTTGATGTTGGCGGAAAAAGAATCAACAAATTGGTCTAATTTTGATTGGTTAAAGTCAGAATTGAAATCTAAAAAGGAGATGAGGGTGGAATGATCGATGGTATAGGCATCAAAATCGCCTGAAAGAACCAATGTTTTGTCAATAAGTTTTTTGGCACGGGTTTCGGTTTTGGCAATCTGACGGTCATCGGGTAAATAGCCCAGGTTAGAAACAGGAATTTCTAGGGGAGAAAATTGCCAATTTTCTAGAGAACGTCTGATATCGGAAATAAGAAAGCCAGTATCAACTTGGAGACCAAGCTGACCGGGCTTGATGGTAACGATTTTTTGGTCGACTAGCAATTCGGTGGGAATGAAGGGTCGGTCGATTTGAGCACTGATGCTGGCTAACTCGGCAGAAAGTAACTCAGAGTCAAAATCAACTAAAAGCTGATAATCTTGGCGGGCAAAAATCTTTTTGAGGTAGGGCCAAAGGCCGTGGTTTAAGTCTCGAAACAGAAGAGTTTGAGCGGTGGCTGGAGCATTAATTTGAGCGGAAATTGAAGCTAAAGGCAGGGTAAAGGATTGATCTTGGTAGACGAGAATGAGATCTTTTGGGGTAAAGTCGATAGCAAGACGGTCAATAATTTGGTCGCGAGTGAGACGGGAATAGTTTTGGCTAAGAAGAAAAGTGTTACTGCCGGTTCGACCTCGAGCTAAGATAATGGGGCTGAAAAAAAGAAGCAGGGGCAAGATGGTCAGTAATAAGGCGAGGATGGGAAGGAGACGGAGTTTGATCATGACCGGGCAGTATCCATAGCCTGATTGGCCAACTGGTCGGCTAATTCGTTTTTGTGACGTAATAGATGAGTGAATTTGATCCGGCAATTGATTTGGGATAAGAGGGATTGGGCAGTGGCAAAAAGAGGTTTGATAGTGGGAGCTTTGACTTTGTAGGCACCGGTAATTTGTCTAACTAAAAGCTGAGAGTCGGAATAGAAGGAGACTGACTTAAGGCCCGATTGATGCTTGACCAACCAGGTTAAAGCGGCCAAAAGGCCCAGATATTCAGCTTCGTTGTTGGTTTTGATGCCAAGAAAACGGGAGTCTTGGTAAATAATGTTTTGATTTTGGTCGTAAACGACTAGGCCATAGCCGGAAGGGCCGGGATTACCGCGAGAACCGCCATCAGTATAGATTGAAATATCCATAGTTGATTATAGCCGATTGGCCGAATTTTGGGGTATGATATAGGTGTGAGCCAAGAATTTAAATCACCATTGCCGGAGCGGCCAATACCCGGAGGAGAGGAAAAAGTCGAAAATAGAACTAGTTTTGAAGGGGGAGTAAATAAGGTAAGCGAGGTAAAGGTTGCTGACGAAGCTAAAAAGGATATAAAAAAAGAAATAATAATTGGGATAGCAGTAGTAGCTGGAATAATAGGATTGATTTTTGGTATAAAAGCAGTAATCAATAGAAATGGTGGAAGCGAAGATGAAAAGACAATAATTAACTACTGGGGTTTGTGGGAAGAACCGGGAGTGGTGATGGCGGCGATTGCTGATTTTGAAGCAAAAAACCCAAAGATAAAGGTGAATTATGTCAGGAAAGATATTGATAATTATCGAACAATATTAAAAGGACGATTGAGCAAAACCGAAGCAGAAGGACTGGAAATACCTGATATTTTTTCGATCCATAGTAGTTGGTTGCCAATGTTTGAGGCAGAAGTGGCGCCGATACCTAAGGAAATGGCGGTGGAATTGAATTTGGATGAGGATTTTCTTGGGGTTTTTGCCAGGGATTTGAAGAAAGACGGATCTTATCTGGCGGTACCGCTGTATTATGATGGCTTGGTGCTGTATTACAACAAAAATTTGGTATCAAAGACAGATTTGCCAAAAAGTTGGTGGAACTTGGAACAGATAGCCAAAAAGTTGACAATTAAAGATGAGGATGGCCGAATTGTCCAGGCGGGAGTGGCAATGGGATTGGCAGATAACGTGGATCATTTCTCGGACATAATTGGACTGATGTTATTGCAGGCCGGAGCTAATCCGATGGTGGAACAGGTAAAAACTGAAGACGTGTTGGCTTATTACACCAGATTTGCGACCACTTACCAGGTGTGGGATGAAACACTGGTTGACTCAACAACCATGTTTGCCAATGGCAAACTGGCCTTTTATTTTGGACCGGCGTGGCGAATGTATAATTTGGCGGAAATGAATCCTAATTTGAATTATGGAGTGGCGAAAGTACCACAATTGCCAACTTTGACAGGAGTACCGCCTGAGGAAATAGATAGTGAAGCTGATTTGACCAATATCCACTGGGCTAGTTATTGGGTACCAGCAATAAACAAAAATAGTGGTAAAAAAGAAATAGCTTTTGAACTGGTTAAATATTTGGCGGGAAAAGAGGCAATGGCGAGGATGGTAGCGGCGTCGGCTCAAGTAAGATCGGTGGGGTTGGTACCGGCGAGAAAAGATTTGGCTTCTGGAGCGGCAACAAATGAAAAACTGACAGCCTTGGTGGAAAGTGCTCCTGAAGCCAGAAGTGGCTGGTTATCCTCACGGACTTTTGATGTGGGACTAAATGATGAAATGATTGCTTATTTTAAAGACGCGGTTAATGGTTTGACCCTGCGATCGAGTGGAGGAATGGAGGCGGCAATGGAGGCCTTGATATCTGGAGTGAAACAAGTGGCCGGGCGGTATAGAATAGGACAATGATTTTTGTAAATTTTAAGATATATAAACAAAGTTTTGGCCAAGGAGCAGTAGAATTGGCTAAAATATGCCGTAGAGTGTCGGAAAAAACCAAGGTGGAGATAATACCGGTGGTAGCGGCTTTGAACGCGGCGATGATTAAAAAAGAAGTGGGGGGAAAGGTGTTTTTGCAGGAGGTGGGTCGACAATTGGAAGGGCCGTTTACAGGTCAAGTATCAATGGAACAGGCCAAAAGCTTGGGAATTGATGGGGCGTTAGTAAATCACAGTGAGGCAAAAAGGGCTCAAGGGACAATCAAACAAATCGTGGCTAATAAACCGGCTGGATTTGAAATAATATTATGTGTGCGAAGCGCCGGACAAGTGGAAAAATGGGCAAAAGACTTGGCGGTGGATTTTGTGGCTTATGAGCCGACGTATTTGATCGGCAGTCAAGATAAAAGTGTGGCAACAGAAAAACCAGAAGTGATTGGTAGAGTTGCCAAGATGCTTGATTGCCCAGTTTTGGCTGGGGCGGGGATAAAAAATAAGCAAGACGTGGAAATAGCTTTGGCGATGGGGGCAAGGGGGGTATTAGTGGCTTCGGATATTGTTAAGGCAGAAGACCCGGAAAAAGAGTTATTGGAGCTGTCTGGCGCTTTTAGTGTATAATTTAGACTAATATGGCGTCGATAGATAATTTGTTGGTATCTTTGTTTGTTGACGAGGTGGTGGGTGGCTTTATTGTGACGGTGCCCCCGGGACATGTGGGGTGTATTTATAGTATTTTTAGGGGAGTTTTGAAGAATGTTTGGTATCCGGGCATGCATTTTAAGATTCCTATTATTCACCGGGTGAAACTGTTTAATGCCCAATTGATTGAATATACTATCAGTAAGGACGTAGTACTGCGAGATAACAAGGAAATTATGGGTGATGAGGTGATCAATTCAGTGACGGCTGATAATAAATTTGTGGCAGTGGAAGCGACGGTGTTGATCAAGCTAGATACAGAAAGATTGCCGGAAATTTGGCAAAATATAGGTGAGAATTTTGTGTCAAAAGTGGTTAGGCCGGTGACTAGAAGCCGAATTCGAAAGGTTTTGACCAATCATAGCCTGACAATGGCACTATCAAGTGAAAGAAGCATGATTGAGGAAGAGATCAAAGAAGAGTTGAAATTATCGCTGGAATCGCATGGTTTGGATGTGGAGAATTTTTATTTATCCTCGCTAACACCGATTGACGGTGGATATTCAATGGAAGAATCTGGTTTAAGTCCGAAAACAGCGGAGGAAATAAAAGAAAGCCGGGCGATTAGTGGCAACATACCTAAGATTTAGGAACCGGCCAAAGTAAGGCTGTTGATTTGACAGGAGTCGGGAAAGACAGAAGCACAAGCTAGTAAAGTGGCACCGGTGGTGGAAACATCGTCAAAAAGGATGATTTTTGGGGGGATAAGGCTGGTGGCAAGTTTAAATTTGTTTTGAGGATTGTGGATGCGGGCTGGTTTGGTTAGAGAAACTTGGGCAGGAGTGGACCTGGTTTTGAATAATAAATTTTGATAATCAAGATTTAAAAGCTGACTAATGGCAATAGAGAGGAGGGCGGATTGATTGAAGCTGCGATAATTTTGCCGACGAATGTGGATGGGGACGGGAACAAAAACGAAGTGGTTTTTTTGCCAATAATTGACTAAATCGGGGAAATGAGTGGTTAGAGTGTTGACTGAGATTTTGGCTAAGGTGTTGACAATATCGGTAACATAGTTGTATTTAAGGTCGTGAATTAAAGGCCGGATGGGATGATTAAATTTGAAAAGAGATAGACTGATGGAAATGAGAGAATTTTCTTGGTAGACAATGGAGTTGACGGGTAAGAGACGGGCGCATTGGGGACAAAGATAGTCCCCTGCTCGACCGCAACCGGCACAAAGCCGAGGAAAAAGTAGATCCAAAAAGAGTGACACTTTCCTATATTTTATATAAAATAAGGACGTGGAATTAAATGATGATGGCAGTGAACTGGTTTTGCTGATGCTTTTGTGGGCAGTATTTAGCTTGTTGTCGACCAGACTTTACTTGGAACTGGCCGGTTATCCAATGGTAGGCAGAGGTGACTGGCACGTGGCCCATGCTTTGTTTGGTGGAGTGACAATGACGGTGGGCATGGTGATGGTGCTGTCATTTGGGGGAGGAGAGGTAAGAAAGTGGGCGGCAGCAATATTTGGAGTCGGTTTGGGTTGGTTTGTAGATGAAATGGGAAAATTTATTTCAAGTGACAATAACTATTTTTTTCAACCAGCCATAAGTTTGGCCTATGCGTTTTTTATCGTCCTGTTTCTGTTTTATCGGTTTGTAGAAAAAAGAGATAAGGTAGAAATAGCCAAAACTGGTAAGTGGCATAATTTTTTTGGCCGGGTAAAATCGTTAACTTATCATAAGCTGTTTAAACGGAGATTAATGTTGAATTTGCTGGCGATAATCTCGCTGGTATACGCGGCTGGAGGAGTGTGGGACTTAGTTAATTTGGGCTTTGATCAGGGCTGGATGACAAGTTTAAAACTGGGATCGGATTTGGCAACGGCGGTATTGTTTGTAATGGGGATATTTTGGGTAATTAGCAAAAAAAAACAAAGAGGACTGTTGTACTTTCAATATGGCCTTTTGGTAAATATTTTTTTGGGGCAGGTGTTTAAATTTTATTTCGAGCAATTATCAGCAGTATTTGGGCTAGTTTTTAGTGTCGGTGTCTACTATGGACTGGGGCGGTTAAGACGAGAAAAAATAATTTAAAATATTGATTTTGACCTAATTTTTGGTATAATGATGGCACGGAGATGTATTGCATCGACGGAATGGTACTTTAAAAGATAGCAAGCTGACTGTGATCCACAGACATAGAAAGGGATCAAAACAAAATGCCAAAAGTTATTTTGGTGTTAAATTAGATCGGGTCGCCGACAAGTTCGGTG
Organism: uncultured Gammaproteobacteria bacterium; assembly: GCA_964604055.1. Classification (GTDB taxonomy): domain Bacteria; phylum Patescibacteriota; class Microgenomatia; order UBA12405; family UBA12405; genus CAZRXL01. Next base: position 6,046 of record CAZRXL010000014.1, on the reverse strand, counting down.
AACTTGAACAGTCACTGTTTGGTAACTCTGTTGCCGCTGTGGCTTACTGCTAATTTAGCCATCCGTCTGTCCCCTATTCTGGAGGAGACGGAATGGGTGTAATTAAACCAGAATGCAATTAACCTGATTTCGGTAGTAGGTTAAGCAAGCCCGTGAGGGAAAATTACCGACACTTTTGAAAAATTGCTAGTTTATTTTTTAAAAGACTAAGTTAAAACTAGACAAGCTTGTAGAAATCTTTTATTGAACGTTTCGGACTCCCGCTCATTACGGGACATCTCCTCCACGTAATTATCCCTGCGGGATCAAACGTGGCAGGCCATGTTTTACTATACGTATATTCTTGAGAGTGATAAGGATAAGAGTTTATATATTGGATTTACCTCTGATTTAAGAAAAAGATTAAAGGAACACAATACTGGGAAAAGTTTGTATACAAGAAGTCGTGGGCCGTATAAGCTGATATTTTTTGAGGGGTTTACAGAAGAGAAAGATGCAATTAAAAGAGAAAAATATTTGAAGTCGGGATGGGGAAGAAAATCAATCAATAAATTGTTGTCTATATATTTTTCTTGAATTCTTTTTTCTTTATTTTTTCGCGTTTTTCGAACTTTTTGAGCTTGCGACCAACACCAAATTTGAGTTTAAATAATTTGCCGGAGAGAAAAATTTTGATGGGAATAAGTTGATATTTTTGGTTTTGATAGGATTGAAGACGCGCAATTTGACTGGTTTTGAGAAGCAATCGTCTTTGGGGAGTGGTGTCAAATTCTTGGCCACGAGAAAAACGGTAAAGCGGAATAGTGAGACCGGTTACGACAGGGATACCGTTTTCGATTTCGACATGGGCGCCTTGAAGTTGGGCAGTTTGGGTGCGCAATGATTTGGCGTCGGAGCCGGTTAAAACCAGACCGGCCTCGAACTCATCGATAAAGTGATAATCTCGGGAGTCCCGATTGAAATGGGCCATGGTGAATTATATGATAAAAATCCCCCTTAATCCCCCTTTAATGAAAGGGGGTATATTTTTGCTATTAGTTAAGTGGAATCTGGTATATTTTTTGGTCAGAGGCGAGGATAAGAAGACGAGAGCTAGATTCATGAATGACAAGGTCAAGTGCTTTTTGGTCGCCTAAATTGTATTTGGCTTTGACAAGACCGTCTTTTTGGTAAACATAGACTAAGTTGGGTTGATCAATAAAGGCCAGAAGATCAGAATCTTGGGTAACGAAGAGACTGGTAGCAGAAGTAAAAATAGATTGATCTTTGAAGGCAAAGTTGTCTTTTTGGCCACGCAAGAAGGGGGTGATTTGACCGTCTTTTGACTGAAGCCAGACTTTGCCATTGATGGCCAAAGAAATGAGGTTGGCGGGCATGGTTTGGTCTGTTTCTAGCCAGGTTTGAGGATTGCTGATGTCGGTTAAGCTAAATTTGTAGATATTATCTGAAGTTAAAAGATAAAGAGAATCACCCCAGGAGGCTAAATCGATAGGAGCAGAGGTGATGGTGGTTGATTCGGATAGATTGTAACGAGTCAGAAGCTGTTTGTTTTTGACTTGATACAAAATAGTGGGGGTGACAAAGAAAAGCTGGTCTTGGGCAACAGTGGCGGCGATGATTTGGTTGACATCATCATTTTGAATAATATTTTGAGTACTTTTTTGGTCTACGTTGACAGTGTCAATACGATTGTTTTTGGTGTCGACTAGATAGATTAGGTCACCGGCAATGATGGTGTGACTAAATTCCAAATTGTCGGCAATAAAAGTAGTGTCGTAGAGAGAGTCTAAACTTAGAGCCTGGCTTTGACCGCTTTTTTTGAGAAGGTCTTGAATTTGATTACGAAATGAATCGATTTGGTCGGAATGAACGTTTAGAGCAGACATAGAGGCAAGAATAGCCTCGGCTTCTTGACCAAGGGATTTAGCTGAATCAAGATTGAGATTGGCGACCGCAGTAGCATCGGTCAGTTTTTTGGTTAAATCTTGTTCTAACTGTTGATAGCGGCTTTCGGTTTGTTGGGCTTGATTCTTTTTGAAACCTAGAAAAATACTGGCCGATAATAGGAAAAGCAGGAGGAAGGCGATGGCTAAGTTGATTTTTTTGTTTTTTTTGACGACAACTGAGGTGGAAATGGGAGAAGAAAAACGGGTTTTTTTGAAGTTAAAGGAGGGAAGGCTAACTTTTCTTTTGACCTGAGGAGGAGCAGACTCGATGACTAGCTCTGGTTGGATGCTATCAATGTTGATATTGATCAATGAGGCGGCAAGAAGGTTCTGGCTGGTGGCTTCGTTTAATTTTAAAAAGATATTGTCTTCGATTTGGTTTAGGTCGGGATTGACCAGATCAGATTTGATGCAATCCCAGGTGTATAAATCACGAAATTGATGTGAAAACAGAAAAAGCCGGTCCTGATCCTGCAGAGGGCCAGAAATAGTTTTGGACTGTTGGTCTTGGCTGGTCAGTAAAAGGGAGACAATGCCGTTTCGAGCAATGGCAACCGAGGCAGGACCATAAACGTAAAGGAAGGCCCGGGATTGATAAGTAACAACTAAAACCAGACTAGAAAGATAAGTTTGGCAAGAGTCGATGATGGGGGGAATGATTTGGGTGAGACTGGTAAGGGGGTCGGTGGTAGCACTGGACGAAAAATAATTTTGACGGATGTTTTCAAGAAGATGACGACCATGCTGGGGTAGATCCTGGTTTTCGACTGACGATAAGACAACCAGACCAAACAAATGACCTTTTTTGGAATCGTCAGGCTCGGCTTCCCAAAATTGGGACCAAAAAGAAAGGTTGGCTTTGCCAATAAAGGAACGGCAGGCGAAATGCATTAATTAAGTATAAGGGATACTAGAGGGTAAAAACAGCCAAAAGAAAAATCAGGGCGGCACCAAGTAAATGAAGATAGGAGAAGATAATAAGAAGAGTGTTGAATTTATCGTGGACGATTTTGGACATTGAGGTAACCTGACGGACAATAATGAAGGCGAAGATAAAATAAATAAGAGCGCCGGTTAAACCAAAAATTTTTTGAACTAGAAGCAGAATTTGATCGAATTGGCCTAAAATCATTTGATTCTACCCTCCATTTTTTCAACTTCTTCTTCGTTTCTCATTTGTTGAAGAACTTTTAGGACTAGATTGGGATTGGGGATATTGTCGAGTACAATTTGATTGATTTCCCCGGCAGTTTGGATAACAACCTTGCCAAAATTAAAAATGGTTTGGGGGGTGCCGATTTGGGAAGAGGTAACGTCTTGGATCATGTCGATTTTGGCTTCGGAAACTTTTTTGTAAAGAAGATTGAAAAAATCAACATCGACCACACGTTCTTCGGTTAAGATGAAAACATTGAAATACCAGGACAAGAATTGCTCGAAGGCAAAGGCAAAAGTGATTAGATACCAAAACATATAGAGAATACCGGTAAAATGATCCTGAAAAAAGCTAAAAATAGAGAGGACGGGAACAAAAATCGGGATAATAAACATGGCCAAAGCGGTTAGAATCCAACCTAAGTTGGAAAACCAGTGGCGACGCAAAACTAAAATAATTTCCTCGTCGTCTTCTCGGGTTTCAAAGGTAAAAACTTTGGGGCGAGCCAAAAAGGAAGACAAAGATGTTTTGGTGGTGTTTTTGATAAGTTCATAGACTTTTTGGCGGTAGGCTAGGTTTTTAGATTGGGATGAGGAAGCGGATTTGGCGGTGGCTTTCTTGTTTTTGGCCGTTTTGGGAATGGGACGGGCTGGTATGGGGCTGCTGGCAATGGGATCGTCGGGAGCGATGGTGTCTAGATCAGAAGCTCGTGGCATATGGTATATTTTAGCATCTATGAGTAAACAAGAAGCAGGTTTGAGTTTGGTGCTAACGGAAAGAGATATCCAATTTATGGCAAAGGATATGAGACGAGAAAAAAAGGCAAGAAATAAGTCGCGAAGAAATCAACAAAAAAGGAGAAAATAGTTATTTCTTTTCGATGTTGAAAAGGGAGGATTTGATAACGATGGCGCCGGGAGCACGAAGATTGAAAATGGTTTTGAAATCTTCGGCGTCGAAATTGAGGTCGCCTTTGTTGGTGTTGACACGAACAGTTTGAGTATAGCCACCAGTGGAATAATCAACTGAAATCGAATTGACAGAAGAGATGGGACCACCCTGAGATTCAACCTGACGAGCGAGTTCATCAATAGACCAGGCAGAAGGGTCGTTACCGCCAAAACAACCGCCGGAATCGTATTGGGAAAGATGGGAGTAATCGTTGGTTTTTGAATAATAAAGGACAGCATTGATGATGTCGGAAAATTCTTTCTGGTTGAGCCAGGGGTGGGAGCGGCCACAGTCGGCGCCAGATCTGGTCTCCCAAAGCATGGGGGTGGAATGATCGAGTGAAGTGTAACCGTAGATGGCACCACCACTGGTACTGGCATACATAGTGGAAAAAATATTGCCGGTTTTGTTTGATTTAATAACAATACCTTTGGTGGTATTGACAGCATCGCGCCAGAGACCGGGGGAAGCGGCTTTACTGGATTTGTAGACCTGACAGGCCTCGGTGGTACAGATAGAGCCAGAACGGTTGTTAGTATAGGCGAGAGCGTAAGTTCTGGCGGCAATGGCTTGGGCCTTTAAGGCTTCCATACCACCCTCTTCGCCCCAATTCGTTGGCATTTCGGCAATACCAAGAAGATAATTGTCTTCAAAAGGCAGGGTGCCAACGGAGGTTTGAATGGAACCACTGGTATCAATTGTTTCGAGCTTGATGTCACCATAGTAGGCTTTTAGAATAGTTTCATAGTTTTGGCCTTGTTTGGCGCGGCCAAAAGCACCAAACTGGCTCATGCCTTTTCGATGAGGGGCGCCAAAAGAAAAGAGGGCAAAGGCAGGGGAAAAACCTGGGTTGTAGTCGGCTCTGGAGGCTGGATCTTGGCTACTACTAACATCACCAACAGAGGTGTTGAACATGGCGGTTTTGGCGGCGATTAAGTCTTGCTGTTTTTTGCTCAACTCGGCTTTGTAATCTTCGGCCTTTTTGATTTCAACTGACAAAAAGCCAAAACGGTCTTGGAGGTTTTTTTGAAGAGCGGCTAGTTTGGCTTTTTCGATTTCAAGATTTTTTTTGTTAGTGGCTAAAGTTTGGATTTCCTGGCCGTACTGGGTGATAAGATCTTTGTCGCGATTGATGATGGCCTGATACCAGGAATATTGAAGAACTAGATTGTCACTGTCGGGATTGCCAAAAAAAAGAGATAAAGGGCTGTACTTTTTGCTGTTTTTGTAATAGGTTTTGACGCGTTCACCCATTAATATCTTTTGTATTTCTAGATCAGTTTCTTTGTCAACTAGTTTTTTGCCTAGTTCGTCAATGGCCTTTTGGGTTAAATAAATTTGATTTTTGGCAGTTTTTATTTTGGCAGTTAAATCGGTTGACTCGGATTTTAGCGGAGCGATGGCTTTTTCTAGATCGGCAATTTGTTGACTGACTTCAGCAATTTCTTCATCAATAGTCTTGGCAAAAAGCAAAGACGGGACAAGAAAGGAAAATAGAGTTAGACTAAGAAAGATGAAAACTTTTTTGGGCACGTATACAATAATAACATTTGATATACTAGTGGCATGAAGATAGGGAAAATTGGTGGGTTTTTGGTTGGGTTGGTGGTGATGTTTCTGTCTGGATATGGCGAGGAAGTTGGGGCAGTAGATACTTGCGTAGATAGGGGTGGAATATGTGCAAATGCCTTAAATGATTGTGTTGGAATGATCATATTAACAGACAAGTTCAGTGATTGTGAGGATGGGGAAGATTGTTGTTTACCAAATTGTGGCGGCGAGGGGCAACCTTGTTGTGGTCCGGGTATTTGCACTAGGGACAATAGATGTGAGAATGGTGTTTGTCAAAAATTTAAGCTAACGGGAAACGGTGTCTTGTGTCAAACAAAAGATGTAAAAATAGGAGTGAATACTGCTCTTGGGTGTATCCCAGTTGAAATGAAAAGTTTTGTAACATGGCTGATGCCGTATTTATTTGGGATTGCGGGGGGGG
>CAZRXL010000013.1:5218-13066 GCA_964604055.1 uncultured Gammaproteobacteria bacterium | reverse complement strand
ACCCTGAAAGCGACTCACCAGATTATTATCACGCAGTCAAAATTTACGGCCCTGCCCACCTTAGATCAACCAAACTAAAAATTAATGATCTCAGATCCGGTGCCTGTATCACCCTAGCCGCCCTAACCGCCCCCGGTCAGTCAATTATTGACAATGTTGAATACATTCAACGCGGTTATGAAAAACTAGCCGAAAGACTATCATCGCTTGGAGCCAACATCAAATTTATAAAAACCGGAAACTAATATATACTAACTATACATGACCCAACTTTTCCTCGGTTTGCTCTTGTTTTCTTTCTTGCTCACCAGCGTTTTGGTTGTCCCCTTCATCAACCTCCTCTACAAACTCAAATTTCAAAGACAAAAACAAAAAACCCTTGATTTTCAAAACAAAACAACCAAAATCTTTGACAAATTTCACACCAAAAAATCTGGTACTCCCGTCGGCGGGGGACTACTCATCATTGGCGCCGTTTGCCTTCTCTTTCTAATTATTTTTCCTCTCTTAAAACTATCCAACTATTTCATCAGTAGCAATTATCAAATCGGCCAAGAACTAACCGTAATTTTCTTTACATTTATTAGTTTTGGATTACTTGGGCTTTACGACGACATTCTAAAATTTTTTAATTTTCAAAAAACTGGTTTTTTTGGACTTAGAATGAAACACAAACTTTTACTCCAAGCCCTATTGGCCACCACCACTTCCCTTTTAATTTATTACAATCTTGGCATCGATTTTCTCTACATTCCTTTCTTTGGCGCCCTTAAACTTGGTCTCTTGTTCGTCCCCGTCTCGGCCACCATCATCATTGCCTTTGCCAATTTTTTTAACATTACTGACGGCTTAGACGGTCTGTCCTGCGGTCTTCTCATGATCAGCTTAATCGCCTTTTGGGTCCTGGCTCATGCTTCGCTGGATACCCCCATCGCTCTATTCTTATCACTCTGGATCGGCAGTATTCTTGCCTTCCTCTACTTTAATGTCTATCCTGCCCGCATCTGGCTGGGTGACGTCGGCGCCCTTTCCTTTGGCGCCACTCTGGCCGTTATCGGCCTACTTCTCGGTCGAGTTGTCCCTCTTTTAGTTATTGGCGCCCCCTTTATCCTTGAAGGCGGCAGCAGCGCTCTTCAAATATTATCAAAAACCTATCGTCACAAAAAAATTTTTCCCGCCGCCCCCATCCATCTTAGCCTTCAACATTTTGGCTGGGAAGAACCAAAAATTGTTTTTAGAGCTTGGCTGGCCGGTATTATTTTGGCTTTTTTTGGTCTATGGCTGGGACTAAACTAACTCAACTTAAGGCAGAAATAAATCACTGGTTAGGCATTCCCTATCTTTATTCTGGTAAAGGTCACTGGAAAGACATCAAATTAATTTCCGACGACTACAACTATCTCAAAAAACACAAAATCGGAATCGACTGCTCTGGTCTGGCTTACCACCTGCTCAATTTCTATTGTCTACTTATTTTAAATCAACCTCTCTCAAAACTAGTCACCGGCACCAACAACCAAAGCGATGTTCGTCATCTTTCAGCCGACCTACTAACTTCTGCCCCAAATGCCATTGCCATCAACGATTATTCTTCTATCCAGACCGCCGATTTGATCCGAACCAAAAACGGCCACCATGTCCTCTTTGTTGTCGAAAAAAAAGACGGATTTATCCATTGTGTTGATTCCAGCCGACAGGGCAGGGGAGTCAGGTTATCAACCTTGTCCCCATCCCAACTCTCTGCCACCAACGGCGTCTATCGTCTCTCCGCTCTGACTACTTCTCTTCCATCAACTCCTGATACTTAAGAGGCGTCAAAGACAATACCTCCACCTCTGTGCCACACTCATCACATTCCAAAATATCTCCAATCATCAAATTCTTACTTTTTTTAATCTCACTGGCACAATCAGGACAGACTATTTTTGTTTGGTCATTATTTTTCATATAATAAGACTATTATATGTCAACCACAGCCTTAACCCAAGTCGGTAATGTTTTTTTTAAGAGAGAAGACCAAAATCCAACCGGATCAGTCAAAGATCGGGCCATTCCTGGCCAAATTGATTATTTAATTAGCTCTGGTTTCAAATCAGCTGTTATTAGTAGCACCGGTAACGCCGCCATTTCTACCCAATACTACTGTCAACAAAAAAACATCCCCTTAACAATTTTTGTCTCACCCCACGCTCATCCTCAAAAACTAAAACTATTAAAAAATGTACAAAAATCATACCAACCAATTAGTGATGCCATTAAATTTTCCAAAATCAACCACGCCTACCTACTGCGCCAATCCACTGATCCAGTCGCTATAAAAGGCTATCAAAGCCTAGGGCAAGAAATCACCAAACAACTTCCCCGTATCACTAGTGTCTATCTTCCAGTTGGCTCCGGAGCCACTCTTCTAGGTGTGGCTCAAATCTTGCCTGCCAACGTCAAAATATTTGCTGTTCAACCCGCCAGCAATCCCAGCCTAGCCAAATTTTGGCGCCAACCGTATACACCCGAAAAACAAACCATTACCGACGCTCTCTCGGTCAAAACTTTACCTCTCAAAGACCGACTAATAGATACAATTAACCGTCATCACGGTCTTGGTGTCATCGTCCAAAACCAAGAAGTCATCACTGCCCAAAATGATTTAAAATCTCTATCTGTCTGCCCCGAATCTGCCCTTGCTTATGCCGGTTTTATTAAAACCAAAAAATTAGCCGGAGCTTATCCAGTTATCATTGTCACCGGTGTCAAAAGATGACTCTCAACAAACTTCCTTATAACTTTTTTCTACTAGTCATCAACCCATTTTTTGACATCAAATTACCCCAATTTAATAATTTTTACACCATTTCCAGTACCTCAAAACAAGTCAAAAATAGCGGCCAACTATTATCCCAACCCAAAAACATCCAATTTATCAAATCCGTCTGTCAAAAAAACTCCTTTCCTGCTGTTATTATCCCCTTTAAACCCAGTCCAAAAATTGAAATAATATGCCAAAAAAACAATTGGATTTTGGCCAGTAATAAGAGAAAACTCAATTTACTTTTTGAAGACAAAATTAGCTTTCACCAACTCTGCCGTCACCACCACCTACCCAGCATCCCTTCCGTTGTCGACATTTTAGACCAAGATACCTTCAGAAAATATTCAAAAAAATTTGGCCAAAAACTTGTCATTCAAACCCGTCATGGCTGGACCGGCAACTCCACCTTTATCTTCGACTCATACCACCAAACTAAAAACATCATTAGTCAGGGCACGTTGGTTAAATTCTCGCCCTTTTTGTCTGGCTACACTCTCACCACCAACTCTGTCCTGGTCAAGAACCACCTCGTTTCCAGTCCACCGGCTCTCCAGTACAACGGCTTTCCACCCTTTTCCGACAACCCCTTTTCAACTATTGGCCGTCAATGGCCCAGTTTAGCCTCTAAAAGAATCCAAAATAAAGTCAAAAAAATCATCACTAAATTTAGTCTCATTCTCAAAAAAAACCACTACCAAGGCTTTTTCGGCCTAGATTTTTTAGTCTCCAAAAACAAAGTCTATCTGGTCGAATGCAACCCCCGACTAACCGCCTCATACAATTTTTATACCAAAATTGAACAAAAAAATAAACTTACCCCTCTTTTTTATTACCACCTATTATCTTTTTTGCCTTTATCTATCAAAAAACCAACCCCAAGATTTTACAATACCAACATAAGCGGCTCCCAGCTAACCTATAAAAACCGATCCGGTGATACTGTAAAAATCATCCACAGCTACAACTCATTTGTCACCAGCCTTGATCCTAATACCCAACGTCAACAGCTGCTTTCCATCCATGAAAAAACACACTAAGTCTCCTCTCCTTATTTATATTTTTTTGCTGATTATTATCGGTCTGATCTTTGTTTCCCTATCTTCTTTAACTGAGGCCAGTAATTTTGGAGACAAATACAGTTTTATCAAAAAACAACTAGCCTGGGTGGGCATTAGCACCATCTGTCTATACTTAAGCTCCCTGGTCGATATCGCTACCATCAGACGACTCAGCCCCCTATTTTATTTCATTTCCCTAGTCGGCCTAGTTTTAGTCTTTGTCCCTGGACTAGATCACCCAGTTTTAGGCGCCAGACGTTGGATCGATATCAAAATTAGCCTTATCCAACCGTCTGAATTTCTAAAAATTAGCTCCATTCTTTTCTTTTCCCACATTTTTACCAAAGATAAATTTAAAAATTTAAAATACACTTTCCTATATCTGATTCCACCACTAATTCTAATCATTCTCCAACCCAACCTTAGCGCCATTATTTTAATCGCCTCTCTAGTCATCACCATCTACTATCTTTCTGGGGCTCCTCTGTCTTCCTTGCTTATCTTCTGTCTAATTGGCGCCTGTGCCAGTCTGATTCTTGTCTTTATTTCTCCGTATCGTCTGGCTCGTTTACAAGGTCTTCTGGGCGAAGAAGAGTCATATCATAACCGACAAATCCTTTTAGCCCTTTCCTCCGGTGGACTATTTGGTAAAGGTCTGGCCAATTCCGATCAAAAATACAAATTCCTTCCCAAGATCTCAACCGATTCTATCTTAGCCGTCATCGGAGAAGAAACCGGCTTTTTGGGTATTGCCTTAATCGTTTATCTTTATCTCATTTTAATCAACTATTTACTCAAATTAGCCAACCAAATCCCTGACCAATTTTCTTCCCTTTACCTATCCGGTCTAGCCACTTGGATCGCCTATCAAAGCTTAATCAATATTTCCGCCATTGTCGCCATTATCCCCTTAACCGGTGTCCCCTTACCCTTTATCTCATACGGCGGCTCTTCCCTACTTTCCCTAATGATCGCGGTTGGTCTGGCAAAAAATATCGAAAAAAAATACCAACACTTGTTATACTCAGACAATGACAGTTTTACTAACCGGCGTCCATCTTACTCCCGCTCTCGAACTGGTCAAACAACTAAAAAAAGACGACACCAAGTGGAAGATTAGCTATATCGGCCACCACCAAACCAAAAACACCCACCTCAAACATAGTCTTTCTCCCCTTATTAATTCCGACCATCTCTTTTTCATTCCTTGCGGCAAATTTAATCGCCATCAATTTCTAAATACCATTTTTGGCATTCCCCTTACCATTATCGGTATTATCAAATCCTACCTCATCATCTCCCGAATCAAACCAAATATTATTGTTTCCTTCGGTGGCTATGTCTCAGTACCAGTAGTTATCGGCGGCTGGCTCAAATCTATTCCCAGCCTAACCCACGAACAAACCCTCACTACCGGTCTTTCTACCAAAATCAACAGCTTCTTTGTCAACAAAATCGCTCTTTCTTTCCCCTTAAAAAACACCGATCTCCCGCCCCAAAAATTAGTTGTTACCGGCAATCTGCTCCGAACCGACATTTTGAATCGCCATACCACCGCCAACTTTAAAAACTTAAATTCAAGCCCCTTACCCCTTCTTTATATCACCGGCGGCAGCCAAGGCAGCGCCATTATCAACCAAAACATCGAAAAAATTTTGCCCCAAATTTATTCTTCATTTAATATTATCCACCAGGTTGGCACCCTAGATCTTGACCACTATCAACAACTCCAAAAACGCTATCCTTCTTACTACGCTGTCGAATATGTCGGTCCCGACGACTTAGGCTGGATATTCAAACACGCCCACCTCGTCATCAGTCGATCAGGAGCCAACACCTGTCAAGAATTAGCCGCCCTCAATAAAAATTGTATCGTCATTCCTTTACCTGGTAGCTCACACGATGAACAGTTCAAAAACGCCCACTGGCTCAAAAACAACACTTATGCCTGTCTAATCATCAACCAAGACAGACTTACTTCCCAATATCTATTGAAATCAATTCAAAAGATAAGCCGCCAGAAAGACAAAACCAAGAAAACAAAGCTTACTCAAAACAAAAAATTACTCGACTTGATCCATGACATCGTCTAAGCTTTTTTTGGTCACTCTAGTCTTCATTCTTCCCTTGTTATTCATCCTAACTTTCTATCTCAAAACACCTCTAAGCCAACCTGCTTTTTCCGATACTCAAAATTTTTTAAACCAACTTCAAGACGCACTTTCTACCAGCCAACTTGAACCTTTAAACCTAAGCATCCGCGACTTCAATCATCAAACCGAATTCTATCTTCAACCAAAAGAACAAATAATTCCTACAAAAGTCGTACTTTCCACCCAAAAAAACCCTTATTGGCAAATTGCTGTCTTACAAAAAACACTCAAAGAAGCTAAAATAAAAAATACTTTCATTAAGACCATCAACCTAAGCCTCAACCACCCTTATGCAACACTCAAAAACTATTAACGTTATCGATCTTGGTAGTTCAAAAATCACCACCTTAATTGGCCACCATTTTCCATCCGAAAAAAGATTTAATTGTATTGCCGTCAGTAGCGTCCCCGCCCTCGGTTTCAAAAAAGGCCAAATTATCGACCTAGAATTAGCTGGTCAGACCATCACTGATAGTATTGAATCAGCCGAAAGAATGGCGGGTCAAAACATACAATCAGCTCACATCTCCTTTGCCGCTCCCCACATCGAATCAATCAATTCCACTGGAGTAGTGGCTGTTACCTCAGCCAATCGAGAAATCGATTACACCGATATCGAACGAGTTACCCAAGCCGCCCAAGCTATTTCTCTGCCGCCAGATAAAGAAATCATTCACTGTATTCCTAGAATTTTCACTATTGATGGTCAAGAAGGCATTACTGATCCCATTGGTATGAGTGGCATTAGACTTGAGCTAGAAGCTCACCTAATTTTGGCCAACAGCTCTGCTGTAAAAAATATAAAAAAGGTCTTTCATGAAATTGGCATCAACATCCAATCTTTTTCTTACTCTGGCCTACCAACTGCCCACGAAGCCTTAACCGACACCGAAAAAGACTTAGGCTCAGTTTTAATCGATATCGGCGGCCAAATTACTACCGTTACCATCTTTACTCAAAAAGCACCCGCCTTCTCCACGGTTTTACCCATAGGTAGCAACAATATCACCAACGACCTAGCCATTGGTCTCAGACTTCCACTTGATCAAGCTGAAAAAATAAAAATCAAACTACCCAAAGTTATCAAAGACAAAAACTTCGAAGACGATATTGATTTAAAAGAATTTGATATCAAAAATTCCGATACCAACAAAATTTCCACCCAAACTGCTATTACTGGTATTATCAATCCCCGTCTTGAGGAAATATTTTCGCTCATCAAACAGACTATTTATCAAACCAATTTCCAAGACCTAATTCCATCAGGCATTGTCCTAACCGGTGGCGGCAGTCAAACAATAAATATCAAAAAAGTTGCTAGCCAAATCCTACCCCTTACCATTCGCATTGCCCAACCCCACCGACTCGGTGGTGTTGTCGATGACATTTTAAACCCAGCCTATACCACCACTATTGGACAACTAGATTACTCACTCTCTTTTCAAAAACAACCGGAATCAGACAAAAAAAATAATAAAAAAAGTTTTACCAATTTTTTTGACAAAATAAAAGGACTCATCGAACCTTTATTACCCTAAATGGCGCTAATCAAAACTCTAGCCGGTCAATTTGCCCGTATTAAAGTTCTTGGCATTGGTGGGGGCGGCAACAATGCTGTCAACTCTATGGTTGCAGAAGGCGGTATCAAAGGCGTTGATCTCATCGCCATTAATACCGATTCTCAGGCCCTGCTCAGTTCTCAAGCCGATATAAAAATTCAAATTGGCGACAAACTTACTCGCGGCCTTGGCGCTGGCGCCAACCCCGAGGTCGGTGCAGAGGCCGCCGAGGACTCCCACGATGACATCAAGCAGGCCCTTGCCGGTGCCGA
>CAZRXL010000013.1:0-5208 GCA_964604055.1 uncultured Gammaproteobacteria bacterium | reverse complement strand
GGCGCTGGCGGTAATCCAAAAGTCGGCCAACAATCAGCCGAAGAGTCAAAAGAAAAAATTAAAGAAATACTTCAAGACACCGACATGGTCTTTATTACCGGTGGTATGGGTGGTGGTACTTGCACCGGTGCTGCCCCCATTATTGCCAGAATTGCCAAAAACGAACTCGGTATTCTTACTATTGCCGTCGTTACAAAACCTTTCCTTTTTGAAGGTACCCGACGCATGAGCAATGCTCAAGAAGGCATCAACCAACTCAAAAACTTCGTTGACACCCTTGTCGTCATTCCCAACCAAAAAGTAATGGAGGTAGTCAACAACAAAGCCACTCTTCTCCAGGCCTTCAAAATTGCCGATTCAGTTCTCCACAAAGGTACCAAAGCCATTGCTGAACTAGTTACCACTCCTGGGTTAATCAATCTCGATTTTGCTGATATTAAATCTGTCATGAGCAACGCCGGTACTGCTTTAATGGGAGTCGGAGGGTATATTACTCAACATCACCGGCGGCCCCGATATCACCATGGCCGAAATTGAAGAATCAGCCCAAACTATTACTCAACAAGCCGCACCCGATGCCAACATTATCTTTGGAGCTTCAATTGATGAAAAACTTGAAAACAAAATAAAAATCATTGTCATCGCCACCGGTTTCACTTCGCTGACTAAACCCGCCGTTCAACAAAAGAGCTTTATCCCCAAACTTAACACCAATTCGTCACCAGTCAACCCTCCGTTTCAAAAAGACAATCCCCCCAAATCCGTTTCTCAACAAGATATCGAACAACTTTTGGGTAACCAAAATTTACCGGAAGGCCTAGACATCACCGACCAATACGATATCCCCACCTTTTTACGCAAAAAGAACTAAAAGCTGTGTTAAAATTTACCCATGTCTTACTTTAAACCAGTTAACAATCAACCAGATTTTGTTAAAGACGAGAATTCTCTGCTTGCCTGGTGGCAAAAAAATGACATCGTTTCCCTTTATTTACACAAAAACGATCAAAATAAAAAAAGATTTTCCTTCATCGATGGTCCCATCACTGCCAACGGTCCTATGGGTGTTCACCACGCCCGTGGCCGAACTTTAAAAGATGTCTTTCAACGCTACAAAAACGCCCAGGGTTTTGCTCAAAGATTTCAAAATGGTTTTGATTGCCAAGGTCTATGGGTCGAGGTCGAAGTCGAAAAAGAACTCGGCTTCAACTCCAAAAAAGACATCATCGATTATGGTCTAGCTGAATTTACTCAAAAATGTCTAGATCGGGTTGACAAATTTTCCAAAATGCAAACCAACCAGTCCCAACGTTTAGGCATGTTTATGGACTGGGATAACTCCTATTACACTAATTCCAAAACCAACAATCTCTACATCTGGTACTTTTTGAAAAAAATCCACCAAAATGGCTGGCTGTACAAAAAAGAAGCCGCCACCACCTGGTGCCCCAGATGTGAGACTGGTCTATCTCAACACGAACAAGCTGATGGCTATCAAACCATCACCGACCAATCCGTTTATCTTAAATTCAAAATCCTGAATCGTCAAAACGAATATCTCCTAGCCTGGACTACCACTCCTTGGACTCTTTCGGCCAATGTCCTTTTGGCTATCAATATCACCCACGATTATGTCAAAGTCAAGCACGACCAAGATACTCTCTATCTAGCCAAACAATCCGCCGATCGGCTTGGCTTGACCGACCAACAAAAAGTCGACCCCAACACTCTTCTCAACCTAGAATATGAATCAGTCTACGACATTCCAGCCCAAAAAAATATCAAACACTACGTTGTCAATTGGGACTTGGTCGACCCTCAAGAGGGGACTGGTATTGTTCATATCGCTCCTGGTTGCGGTCAAGAAGACTTCGAACTAGGTACCAGTCTAAATTCTGATTGCATCTCTCCACTCGATTCTACCGGCCATTTTGTTGACGGTTTTGGTGATTTGTCTGGAAAATATGCCCACGACGTCAGCCAACAAGTTTTTGATCATCTCACCAAAACCGGTTCTCTATTTAAAACCGAACCTGTCTCTCATCGCTACCCCCACTGTTGGCGCTGTAAAACCAAATGCCTATTCCGACTTCAAGACAATTGGTTTATTAAATGTGATGATATTCGACCCCGTCTCAAAAAACACGCCCAAGAAGCCAACTGGATCCCCAAATATGTCAGTCGCCGAATGCAAAATTGGCTTGACAATATGGGCGATTGGATGATTTCCCGAAACCGTTTTTATGGCCTAGCTCTACCCTTTTATGAATGTAAAAACTGCCACCAGCTCACTGTCATTGGCAGTCTAGAAGAATTAAAAAAACTCGCCGTTGAACCCCAAAAAGTCGACCAATTAACCAGCCTTCACCGCCCCCACATCGACCAAATTGCTATTTCTTGTCCCCATTGTCACCAAACAGTCACTCGCATTAGCGATGTTGGTGACTGTTGGTTAGATGCCGGCGTTGTCCCTTTTTCCACCCTCAAATACCTCGAAGACAAAAATTATTGGCAAAAATGGTTTCCAGCCGAATTTGTCTCTGAAATGACCGAACAGGTCCGTCTCTGGTTCTACTCTCTTCTGTTTTTTAGCGTTGTTTTAGAAGACCAGGTTCCTTATCAAAACGTTCTAAACTACAACGAAGTCAGAGACGAAAAAGGCGAACGAATGAGCAAAACCAAAAAAAACGGCATCCCTTTTGACCAGGCTGTTGAAAAAATGTCTGCCGATGCTATGCGTTGGCTTTATTGCCAACAGAAATCACATCAGACAGTCAACTTCGGCTACACCATTGCCGATCAAGTCAAAAGAGGCTTTTTATTTATCCTCTTCAACTCCTATCGTTATTTCATCAACTCCGCCAACAACCAAAGCTGGCAGCCCTCACCCAAGCTTAAAACAAAGGATATCCTCGACGACTGGATTTTGTCTCGCCTCAATCACACCATCAAAACAGTCACCCAACACCTAAATCGATACAAGACCTCACCGGCCACTGCCGCCATCGAACAATTAGTCAACGACATCTCCACCTGGTATATTCGCCGCAACCGCACTAATCCAGATGCTCTCCCTATTCTCCACCACTGCTTATCTCAAATTAGCCTCCTAATTGCTCCCTTTACCCCTTTTTTGGCCGAAACACTCTGGACCAATCTATCTCGTTCAAATCAATCAGTCCATCTCCAAGACTGGCCAAAATATGATCCAACTCTACTTAACTCCGATTTAGAACAAGAGATGGATTTGGTCAGACAAATCTGTACCCTTATCCACCAACAAAGACAAATCAACAATCTTAAAGTCCGTCAACCCTTATCTTCTGCCACCATCATCACCAATCGCATCATTAAAAATTCGACCTTAAACCAAATTATTAAAGACGAGACTAATATCAAAAAAATTACTTGGCAAAAGACAAACAATCCAAACACCTCCATCTCGCTTGATACCACTATTACCAAAGAGTTAGAACAAGAAGGTCAATACCGGGATCTACTCAGAAACATCCAGGTCTTAAGAAAAGAACTAAATCTTAAGCTAACCGACAAAATCTCCATTACCAGCCCTAATTGGCCTAAAGATTTTGAAGCTCAACTTTTGGAAAAAACCCTATCTGTTTCCATCAAACCAGGTAACCAACTGTCCATCGTCAAAGTCGATGATTAAAAAAAGTTTTTTACCTATCGGTATCAGCCTGCTGATCCTTCTATCAATTAACCTCTTGATGATCAGTTCCCTGGCTCCAAACCTATTAAATAAACAAGTCATTGCCTGGTTTATCGGTGTTATTGCCTTTTTTGTCGGCCGAGAAGTTAACCCAAAACAAATGGGCAATTTAAAATGGCCCATCTTTGCTATTATCTGTCTCCTTTTGGCCACCCCAATTATCCTCAATCAAGCCAGTCACGGTTCTCGTCGCTGGATAGATATCGGTTTTACTACCGTCCAACCATCCGAAATTGTCCGACCTTGGTTAATGATTTTCTTAACCCACACTCTATATCCATTTTTGATCATTATTCCCACCTTGCTAATTCTCATTCAACCAGATTTAGGCTCAGCTATCGCCATCTTGGTTTTACTTTTCCCCCTCTTTCTTTATCGCCAAAAAATTAGAAAACAAATCATTCTGGCCGGCATAATTCTTTTGATCTTATCACCTCTACTCTGGTCCACCGTTTTACATGACTATCAAAAAAATCGTCTCACTATCTTTCTCAACCCCAGTGCTGACCCCCTCGGTCAAGGCTACAACGTCATTCAATCTCAAATTGCCATCGGCAGTGCTGGTTTTTGGGGCAGGGGATACAAAAAAGGTACTCAAAGCCATTTACTTTTTCTACCTGAAAAGCACACCGATTTTATGTTTTCCGCCACTACTGAAGAACTCGGCTTAGTTGGTGCTTTTAGCATTTTCTTTGCCTACTATCTCATTTTAAAAACCCTTTTGACCAAAGCTTACCGATCAAAAGAAAATAGCCAATATTTTCTATTTACTCTCGGTATCACCTGCCAAATTTGGATGCAAATCGTCATCAACATCGGTATGAACCTAGGCCTTTTACCAGTCACCGGCTTACCCCTGCCATTCCTATCAGTTGGCGGTACTGCCCTCATTACTACCCTATTTTCCCTGGGCGTAATCTATTCTTCCTAACCATCCTTTCTATGTTATAATTGCCCTTATGAATTATGCCGTCGTCGCCATGTCTGGTAGCCAATATTTGGTTAAGCCAGATCAGACCATCACCATCGACAAAATTGACCAAGCAGAAGGTAAAACAGGCACTATCGATCAAGTCTTGTTGTTAGTCGAAGACAAAAAAGTTTCAGTTGGGAAACCTTTTGTCAAAAATGCTCAAGTTGACTACCAAATTGTCAAAAATTATCAAGGCAAAAAACTTCGCATCTTCAAATATAAAGCCAAATCCAGATACCGAAAAACCATGGGTTTTCGCCCTCAACTGACTGATATTAAAATCACTGCCATCTCCACCAAAAAAACTAGCCCCAAAACCGCAACTAAACCAAAGGCTGTTTCAAAAAAAATTAAAAATTCTAAATCGTAAATTAAAAATTATAGTCTATGGCCCATACTAAATCGCAAGGAAAAACTAGACAAAAAGGCAATCGCGCTGGCCGTCGTCGTGGTGTCAAAAAATTTGGAGGGCAAACCACCACTGTTGGCCAGATTATAGTCAGGC
>CAZRXL010000012.1:13251-13533 GCA_964604055.1 uncultured Gammaproteobacteria bacterium | reverse complement strand
ACTCCTCCAGATTGTTAATATTCTATTCCACCATCTCTGTAGTGTGGAATGTCGGAGCGTAGCGGAGATCCCGTGCAACGGGAAACCACTATCCGACTCCTCCTTTTTAAATACTTCTGACACACTATGTCGAAGCGAAGCGTAGATCCCGCTTCGGCGGGACGACCCCTCCAGAACCTCCCTATTATACTTTATTTACCCAGTCTTTTTAATCTTTCCCGCGCTTTTCTCAACAGTATCTTTTCCGAATCATATGCCAACTTTTTGACCACCTCTTCATAG
>CAZRXL010000012.1:12858-13164 GCA_964604055.1 uncultured Gammaproteobacteria bacterium | reverse complement strand
CCTTAGTCACTATTTCCGCTCTAATCTGCCCCTCTTCCTCCACTTCTCTTAGCGCCGCCGCTTTCAAAAATTCCTCTTTTTTTAAGTGCCCCTTGGGAAATTTGTACACCCCAGACCCTGTCTTTCTGTTTTTACCTCTGGCCCGAATCACCAGCCACAAGTACTGGTTGTTCTCTTCTTTGAATACTATCCCTCCCGCCGACCGCTCATCGTAGTACAAATTTTGATCAATTTTCATAGGCTATAATTCTACCAATAGCTTATTTTACTTCCTTATGTCTATTCGCGCCATCATTCACGATTGGG
>CAZRXL010000012.1:12221-12782 GCA_964604055.1 uncultured Gammaproteobacteria bacterium | reverse complement strand
CTATCACTAACTCGTTCCAAACCTATGGTATCTATTTTGAAGACTTTGCTAAGCACTTTGGCTTAGATCGACCGCAGGATAATTTGCGTCGTCAATTCTGGGGCCAGCCCCTCGATAATATAATTAATGGTCTTTGGCCTCAACTGAATCCGTCAAAAATTGAAAAAATGACAAAACAGTTTTTTAATCATCTTGGTCAAGTCAACAAAAGTTATCTACCTCGTCCATTCCCCAAGATTAAGTCAACATTTCAACAATTAAAAAATAATGGTCTGTATCTTGGTGTTATCAGCTCATCACCTCGAGACCAAGTTGAGCTAATTTACAAAAAATTTATTGATCCAAACCTGTCTTTTCATCAATTCATTTTTTGCAGGGAAGATGTTACCACCCCCAAACCGGATCCGCGGGTTTTTGATCAGCCGTTAGATCGACTCCAAAAATTGGGCATCAGCCCCGATGAAACCATTTATATCGGCGACAATTTGATTGACTACTTTGTCGCCCGTGATCGAGGCATTAGATTTTATGCCGTTACCACTGGTCTTCATACTTCTACTG
>CAZRXL010000012.1:7617-12162 GCA_964604055.1 uncultured Gammaproteobacteria bacterium | reverse complement strand
TAACAGCCAATTTAATCCTCTCTTCTTTCCCTCAGATCTTAGAAAAAATTAAATAAACCAGTTCCCCCTTCCTTAAAGGGGGAACTAAAAGGGGGATTTTGTATGCTCGGTGGGAGTCGAACCCACATCAACGGCTTCGGAGGCCGCCATCTTATCCATTGGACTACGAGCACATTTCAAAAATACTTCCTTATTATCGCTAAAAGCTCCTCATCTGACAAGTCGTCTGCCCGCAAGTTTACCTCCTCATTCCATTTCGTCCAAAATTCTGGTGTATGTACCACGGGCTCCTTATCTGGTAATCCCAATTTTTTAACCACTTCTCTTGGGTCTAAATTATGGTCAAGCACCTCAACTTCGTAGTTATAAACTTCTTTTTTTCCTGTTTGATAAGTCAGCTTCACCTCGTATTCTTTCGTTTCAAAGATATAACTTTCATTTTGGATTAAACAGGTTTCTATCTTATCCCCAGTCAGTAAATTTCGGATCATCTTAAAGGCATTTAATGCCATCTCTGGACTATCTTCAATTTCTAGTCTCAGCTCTTGTCTAGTCTCATCGTTCCACCCGCCAATCTTTTGCATCACTTCCACCTGTCCATCGGTAATTCTAATCCGGCTACTAATATCCTGCCTGCCATAATCCGAGCAATCTATTCCCAGCCTCCGTCTTCTTTTTGCCTTACCCGTTTTTTCCTTCAATCTTCCTAATGCCGCCTCAAATTCATCCTTCGTTATCATCACCAGTATTTCTTTTTCCAGTGTCATCAATTTGCCAATTCTACCACTAACTTACCATTCTTCTCATCCACCACTACCGTCACTCCCTCCTGTCTCTTATAATCCAGTAATAAATTAGCAATTTTGTCTATCACTTCATTTTGAATTAGCCGTTTTAGTGGTCTGGCCCCAAATACCGGATCTAATCCTTTTTTGGCTAAATAAGCCTTGGCTTTTACTGTCACATTCAACTTCAAATTTCTTTCTTCCAGTCTTTCTTTCACCTCTTGCAATTGGATTTCCACAATTTTCTCCAGATCTTTACCGGTTAAAGCAGAAAATACCACTATTCTGTCAATTCTATTCAAAAACTCCGGTCTAAAAGTTTGGTTGACCAAATCCTGTGGCAAATTTGAGGTCATTATAATAACTGTGTTAGTAAAATCTACGGTCCGACCCTTACCGTCAGTCAATCTTCCCTCATCAAATACCTGCAAAAAAGTATTAAATATCTGCCCATGTGCCTTTTCTATTTCATCCAGCAATATGACTGTATAGGGTTTCCGTCTCACCGCCTCTGTTAATTGGCCCCCCTCTTCATAACCCACATATCCTGGTGGCGAGCCAATCAGCCTAGCCACACTATGTTGTTCGCTATATTCACTCATATCCAACCTTATCATTGCCCGCTGGTCATTAAATAATTGTTTAGCCAACGCTTTGGCTGTTTCCGTCTTGCCCACTCCTGTCGGTCCCAAAAACAAAAAAGTTGCAATTGGTTTACCTCGTTCTCCCAAATCCATTCTTGACCGTCTCACTGCCGCCGCCACTGCCGCCACTGCCTCGTCTTGGCCCACTACTTGTTTGTGCATTTCTGTTTCTAGATTTTTCAATTTTTCCGTTTCTGTCTCCATCATTCTTTCCACCGGAATTCCCGTCCATTTTGCTACCACCGTCGCGATATCCTCTGCGTCCACTTCCTGTTTTATTAATCTTTCTTCTTCAGGAATTTCTCTCCACTCCTTTTCGGCTTGTCTTAACCTTTGTTCCGCTTCGGGCAATTTGCCATATTTAATTTCTGCCGCCAGATCCAACTTTAGTTCTCTTTCTGCCGTTTCTAAATCATATTTCAGTTTGTCTATTATCTCTTTGCTTTCTTTAACCCCAGTCAAGGTTTCTTTTTGCTTTTCCCATCTATTTTTTAAGCCTCTCAGTCTTTCTTGGGTTTGGACCAATTCTCTTTTGACCTCCTCTTCTCTTTTCTTATCCTCACCCTCCTTCTTTAAGGCTTTTTGTTCAATTTCCAATTGTCTCGCCTTCCTGTCCAACTCATCAATTTCTGCCGGTGCTGATTCCATTTCAATTCGCAAAGCGCTCGCCGCCTCATCCACCAAATCAATTGCTTTATCCGGCAAAAACCGGTCTCGAATATATCTATCGGCCAATTTTGCCGCCGCCACCAATGCCTCATCCGTTATTCGAATTCCGTGATGTATTTCATATTTTTCTTTCAACCCCCTCAAAATCGAAATCGTATCTTCCACTGTTGATTCTGTTACCATCACTGGCTGAAATCTTCTCTCCAGTGCCGAGTCCTTTTCCACATATTTTCTATATTCAGTTAGTGTTGTTGCTCCAATTACCCGCAATACTCCCCGAGCCAATCCCGGTTTCAGCATATTGCTGGCATCTACCGCTCCTTCCGCTCCACCTGCCCCGACTATTGTATGTAGCTCATCTATAAACAAAATTATTTCTCCCTCGCTTTTTGTTACCTCATCAATTACTGTCTTCAATCTTTCTTCAAATTCACCTCGGTATTTAGCTCCTGCCAACAAGGTACTGATTTCTAAACTCAGCACCTTCTTGCTTTTTAGTGACTCCGGTACATCTCCGTCTACAATTCTATTGGCCAGGCCCTCTACAATTGCTGTTTTTCCAGTTCCCGGTTCTCCCACCAAAACCGGATTGTTTTTAGTCCGGCGCGACAAAACTTGCATTACCCGTCTAATTTCACTTTCTCTTCCAATTACTGGATCCAGTTTTCCGTCTTTGGCCAGTTTTGTCAGATCAGTTGTGTATTTTTCCAAGGCTTTGTATTTACCTTCAGCAGTAGGGGAGTCAGCTTTCATATCAGTTCTTAAATTTTTAATTTCTTCCCTTATTTTATTACTATCCGGTAGTGTTTCTGTCAATTCTTTTGATCCCGCTTCTAAAAGCCCCATTAAAATCATTTCTTGAGCCACATATTCATCTCCCACCTTTTTTGCTTCCTCAAACGCTGCCTGCAATATCTGTTGTATCCGTCCCGATATTTGTCCCACTCCGGCAGATTCAGTTTTTGGTAAATCGCTTATTTTTTCATCAATTTTACTTACATCGACATCAGTCAGCAGTTGTTTTGCCACTCCATCCACCGTCAACAATGCCCACAGCAAATGCCATTCTTCCACTATCGGATTTTTATTTTCCCTCGCCTTTTCTACTGCCGCTTCCAATGTCTTTATTGACAGTTCAGTCAACTTATTTTGATCCATACACCATCATTCTAACCCTCTTAGCAGTCCATGTCAACGTCTGCTAAATAACTACTTGTTTGACTGTTTGCCTTGGGCTATGTGCGGCCTTAATTTGGGCATAACCCAACCTCATCACAATCTGTGGCCATTTGTTATTTCCCAGCCATTTTTTCAGCTTTTCCCTCTGGTCCGGCAATTGCAAAATCGCATTAAAATAGGCCTGATCAATCGACAGGCTTGTTGCTCGAAGTAGCGCCATTTCCAGCACTACCCCCGTCAATAGCCAAGATAGCTTATCGTCATTTTCGCTCCAAACTATCATCAAGTCCGGCGCTTTTTCGGCTCTTGTCTTTTCCTTGATCGATTTAAGCGTATTTTTTCTCAGTCCCATTCCCCACCAACTTTTCATTTCTGTCACCAAGGATTTATTGTCCAACCAAATCTGATTAGCCCTGGCAATCATTTTTGATACCTCCATTTTTCGGCTAGCTTGGCCAATAAATTCCAAGCCTACTCCGTCAATCTTTACCATCTGTCTAATTTTACTGATGTTTTTACTTCCGATTGCCCGGCTTTCAAAATCATTCCTATTAGTTCTTCTCTCCGCCATCGCCTCAAACAAAACTCCGTTTTTTTCCTCCTCCCCGCCATCAGCAAAATCCATCTCTGCCACCAAGCTATTGGTTTTCCCTTTGGGCAACCATTTTATCTCGTATTTCAAACCAAAGTAATCAGCCGCCACAATAATATTTCCAACCGCCGTCCCCAGACTGATATACAACTCCCGATTGCCTGGGTCTGACTCCAGTCGGGCCTTACTCATATCCGCGATGATGTCAAGATGATTGTCTTGAATGTCAAATCGCCAGGGTTGGGTATTGTAGCCTGACGGAGCCAGAATGGCATAGTTCAATAAATATTTAACTTTTGTGTTCCACCTGCTTTTTTTGGGAAATTTATTCGCTTTTACATTCCACACCGCCATTGTTTGTTTCTGTTTCATGTTAATAAAAAAATTATATTAAACTAACACCTATTCTGTATTAGTTAATTTAATCATAGATCTAACCAAACTATTTTGCAACAAGGAAAAGCGGAGAGAGGGGGACTCGAACCCCCATGTCCTTGCGGACGTCCCGCTTCGAACGGGGTACCTTACCAATTCGGTTCATCTCTCCCTAGTTTTTTGTACGCCCGAGAGGGGTTGAACCTCCAACCTTTGGTTCCGCAAACCAATGCTCTATCCAATTGAGCTACGGGCGCATAATTTGGTATATTTTACCTCAATTTTTAGCCAAACTTAAACC
>CAZRXL010000012.1:5238-7607 GCA_964604055.1 uncultured Gammaproteobacteria bacterium | reverse complement strand
ATCACTTCCACCATCTGCCTCCAATTCAAAAATTTTATCCCCAATTCTTGTTCCGTTTCTTCAACCAAAAGACCGCCCTTTACTGGATAGCGGTAACCATCCTGTCTCCCTTTCAAAAACTCCACCACCGACCCCGTCTTTACCTGATTTGGATCTTGGCCCAATTTTTCTACTACATATCTTATTAATTCATAAGGGCTAGTCAAATCAGTTGACGCATGAAATATTCCTTTTTTGTCGCCCTCAATAATTTTATCTAATGTTTCTGCTACTTGATCAATAAAACTAATTGAAATTTGCTGGTCGGCAAATAGGGGATATAGTTTATCTTCCGCCAGCAGTTGCAATGGTCGGTGAATATAGTCTAGTTTCTGATCAAGTTGAGCTTTAACTGGATAAATCAACCGCACTATTGTTGCCCCCACCTGTCTCATTTCTTTTTCCGCCAGGCCCTTAGTCCAGCCGTACCAGGTTAGATTATCACCATTTTCTGGCAACACAGCCTTTTCCGCATATGGCCCGTTTTTACCTTCAAATACCATATCGGTCGAGATATGAATTATTGGTATTTGACCACTGACCTCAACTAAATTTTTACTTCCAACCACATTTATCTGATAGCACAAACCTTCTTTATTTCCTCGTTCTTCTTCTGCCCCTCCCACATCGGTATATGCCGCCAGATGAACGATTGTCTCTGGTTTCGCCCTCTCAATCACCGCTTTTATCGTCTCCGGCTTTGTCAAATCAAATTCAGGATAGCGAGGACATATCAATTCATATTTTCCCTGCCACAACTCCACCATCCTTGTCCCCACCAACCCATTTGCTCCAGTTAAAAGTATTTTTTTCATTTAAATTTTTCCGGAAACATCTCTCTTAATCTTGGGTTAGTCTTATCCCGTTCTGAAATAACCGGTTCAGTAATTGGCCATTCTATCGCCAAATCAGGATCATCCCAAGCCACTGCTCGTGTGTCCTTGCCATCATAGTAAGCATCGACCAGATAAATATAATTGACTGCTTCCTCTCCGGTCACGCAAATCGAATTGGCCAAACCCTTGCTGATAAACAATGCCTTAGGTTCCCTGGCATCAAATTCACACTTTTCTGTTTTTCCAAAAGTCGGACTTTCCGGTCTAATATCTACAATTATTCCCGTCATCTTGCCCGTCACTGGGTAGACCAATTTATTCCAATTTTCTGCGTGCAACCCTCTAATCACTCTCGGCTCCGATTTTGAGTGATTCATCTGTACTGGCCTAAATTCAAACCCCAATTTTTCTGTCAGCTCGTCCATTCGAAACACTTCTCGAAAAAATCCCCGTTCATCATCAAATTTCTCTTTTTTTATCCACCACAAACCCTTGATCGCGGTCTCCTCTATCATTTTTTCCTGTCTTCCAGTTGTAATTTCTTCGTCCCCCAGGCCGACAGTTTGTCTACAAAACTTGGTACCTCTTCCACATAAGGCAATTTTTTTATTACCACTGCTTTTATTTTTTCCTTATCATCTGCTTTTATCACCAAAGACACCTGCCGAGGAAATCTTAAAGCCGTCTCAAAATGGATCATCTCGCTATTAAGACTCTTGCCAAACCAAAATCGAACTAAATCCACCCACGGATAAAACAATTCTCCAAAATAAACTCCACGGTTAGTCAATTTATATTTCGACAATTCCGGCGGCACTGCCGACAGAGCATAGTATAAAAACAATACCGACACCAACGCCACAATCAAGAAAAACTCTTTAACTAGTACCAATATCACCGACACCAAGACCAAAGTTGACACCGCTGTTACCCAAAAATCCCGATCCCTTTTTTTGTAAGACCTCTCCGCCGCCTCCCAAACCAATAATGTCTTTTCTTCGTTCAAATCATCCACTTTGGCCTGATTATTATTTTTGGGCATAATTGATTATATAATACATGAGCCGGGAAGGTTGCGCCGAATGGTAAGGCACAGGTTTGCTAAACCTGCGTCCGAAAGGACCACACCTTCCGCCATGTCTATAAAAAAATTTATTCCAATTGTCATAGCCACAACGGCAATTGTTTTGGTTGTCGGTTTTTCCTTTTTGAAAAAAGGAGATAAGACATCAGCTTTGGATCAGTCGGTTTACCAAAAAACCTTATCTACTTCAAAAGAATACACCCTGCTTCGATACCGGACGGAAAATGTTCTGGAAAAAGCCAAAGAATATGGAGATTATGATAAATGGAATACGGAAATGAGTACCATTATTGATGGCTGGAAAACACTCGAAGGTAAAGTGACCGAATTAGAAAAAGAAGCTGACAAAATGGCCAATGAAAAAACAGCCTTTAATTTAGTAAAAGATGTTTCTGCCTATACTACAGTTG
>CAZRXL010000012.1:0-5228 GCA_964604055.1 uncultured Gammaproteobacteria bacterium | reverse complement strand
GAGCGCCCCCGCGGGTAAAACTGTAAGGACCTTAGCTAAACACTTCGGAGTTGATGTCAAAATGGCTCAATTAATTTTAAACCAAACCCAAGATCAAGTTACCCGAGAGGCTTATGGAGAGGAGGGGGATGTCTTTGAAACCTGTGAACAGAATTCGATGAGAATTAAAAATGGAGCCAAAGTAACCGTCTTTGTCGGGGGAGTGGTGCTGACAGGGGGCGCTTCTGGAGTTTTGGCAACAACAGCAACAGTAGTGGGTGGAGCGGATTTGGTTTTGGAGGTGGCGGATGATGAAGCCAGAATTGCTTTGGGAGATAGAAATAAGGTCTCAGAAATGGATCAGTCGTTCAGGATGAAAAAATCTTAGGAATTAGCATTAAAACTGACGACAAGGGTCAAGTTAAGGCCACTGTTAGTGGTCTAACTGAGTCTGAACTGGATCAGTGGAAAAAAGAAAATAATATAACTTCAATTCAACCAGTTGAGGAAGTCATAAAGCAAATCGAAGAAGAAATCAAAGAAGAAGAAAAACCAACAGAAACTCCAAAAACTAACTCTGACAATAATGTTAATCAGATTTATAAAATCGTAAATGTCAGTGGGCAGTCTTATATGATGGATGCCTGTCTTAGTTCAACCTGTTGGGATGATCTAGCAGCCAACCCAGCCGAAGATAGAGATGTCGGTGGCATCTATACCATGGGAAAAGTTTACGGCCAGGGAGAAAGTTTTAGAAGTGGTTTTCGGCCATCAGAAGTAAAAGCGAGCGGTAAATTAGTAGAAACTTCGCCAAATAGTTACAAAATAACGATTTATTTAGCCATCGCTCCTTTTGAGGGTCCAAAAAACAAGACTATTGAGTATGGAACCTGGCAAAATCATTCTGTAGAAATAAACGCCAACTATGGCGACGAACCAATTGTTGAATGGGATGGAAGTAGCCTAAAACAAGTAAAATAAAGACGGTTGTAAAACAGCCTGTAGTAAAAATATTTCACTAGGTCGATAAATTGTAACAATGATCTTGGTATCATTTATTTATGAGAGGATGGAATAAATTCGATACGAATTATTTTTTGAAATATAAGGAAAAACCGGTAAAGTTAAGACCTTACGACCCCCAACAAGAAGCTGTCGCCTTAAGGTATTTAGATGAGATCAGAAAACTAACCAGCGATTTTAAACCAAAATTACTAGTCAGAGGTTCGACGGCTTTCAAGATTTTAGGTAAAGGTGATGTGGAAGTTGGGGTTTATCCCCTAGAAAAAGATTGGCAAAAAGTTGCGGGCATATTAACAAAAACATATGGTGCTCCGGGTAACATTGAGCCAGATTATATGCGTTTTAATCAGGAATCAGCTGAAAAATACGAGGTTGAAATTATATTACTCAAAGGTCATGAGGCCAAAGTTGATATTGCCTTGACAAAGTATTTAATTAATCATCCTGAATTATTAAAACAATATGAAGAAATTAAAAAAAGTTCAGCCCACTCAAAAAGAGAATATCAAATTCAAAAAAATAACTTTTTAACCGATGTTATTCGCCAAATTCCAGACGAAGAGGCGATATAAGGTAAATTAGTTCTACTGATATTTACCGTTGCACTAGATTTTTCGACTCTCTCTTTCCACACTTTGATAAGCTCAATGCTTCGCCTTCGCTATAATAAGTCATGACCTTGTTTGTTGTTTTTTTATTTTGGTCCCTATTTAATCTCAGCTCCATCATCTTTCTCTCCCGCCAAATCCCTTATCTTGGCTTTTTCCCCTACAAGGAGACCTTGCCCAGCTACGGTTTACCTCATTTTCTCTCTTCTCTGGCCAATTTTGACGGTCTTCACTACTTGGGCATTGCTCAAAACGGCTACCAACAATACCAGCAAGCTTTTTTTCCGCTTTACCCCATTCTTATCAACCTTCTCACCCGGGCAACCGACAATGCCCTCATCTCCGGCCTTTTAATTAGCAATCTTTCTTTTCTTGCCTCCCTTTTTGTTCTCGATAAATTTCTAAACTTACTAAAAATAAAAACCAAACCCTGGCTCTACTTATTTTTCCTCTTTTTCCCCACCAGTTTTTATTTTTCAGCCGTCTATACCGAAAGTCTTTTTTGGTTCTTATTTCTACTCACTCTCTATCTATTTTTCAAAAAAAATTATCTCAAAGCCATTATCCCTGCTTTTTTAGTTGCCCTGACCCGTTTTACCGGTCTTTTTGTTGCCATCCCCATTTTTACTTATCTTTTTGTCAACAAACCCAAGCATAAATCTGCCTATTTACCTCTTTTTGCCCCCTTTCTCGGTCTGGCCACTTATTGTTTTTATCTCCTCAAGACTACCGGCGACCTTTTTTATTTTTTTCACGCTCTACCCAGTTTCAACACTGGCCGCCAAACCAATCTCATCACCCCGCCCCAAGTTATCTATCGCTATCTAAAGATTTTTATCCTCGCCGACCACAACTTTCAGTATTGGATCGCCGTTCTAGAGTTTGTTGTTTTTATATTTTTTTGTCTTATTCTTTTTCTTGACTTAAAAAAACTACTCAAAAATTGGCAACAAAATTTAGCTTTATTAGGGCTAAATCTTTTTTCTTGGGCCCATTTAATGCTCTCCTCTTTTACCGTCACTCTCACCTCACTACCTCGTTATGTCTTACCGTCCTTATCGGTTTTTATTTATTTATCTCAGTTAAAAAACAAGTCACTAAAAATTTTTATCTTATTTATTTTTATCGCCCTTCATTTTCTTTTAATTGGCTACTTTTCCCAGGGCTACTTTGTGTCATAATAAACCTATGGCAACCCTCTATGTTTTCCGCCACGGCCAAACCGATTTCAATCGTGACAAAGTCCATTGTGGTCGTCTCGACGGCAAACTGACCGAAGAGGGGATAGACCAGGCCAAATATCTTGGTCAACTCCTCAAAGACATCAAATTTACCCTTGCCTTCCAGTCTCCTTTATCTCGTTGCACCGACACCCTCAAACATGTTTTAGCTGGCCACCAAGAACCAATCAAGATCATCACCGACAATCGTATCATCGAGCGTGATTACGGCATCATGACCGGCCACAAACACGAAGATATGATAAAAAAATACGGCCAAGAACAATGGGACAAATGGCACCGCGGCTTTTTTGACCGCATTCCCGAGGGCGAGTCCTTTGCTGACGTCAAAATTCGTGTCTCTGACTTTATTAAAGATTTGATCACCAACTATGGCGGCAAGGATATCAATATCGCCATTTCTGCCCACGGCAATTCCATTAGATTAATCCGCCATATTTTAGAAAACACCACCACCGATGAGGCCGAAACCTGGACTATTCCCTACGACAGCTTTTTCAAATATCAAATTTGATTCAACACTCCGTCATCGCGAGTCCCTTCAGGGACGTGGCGATCTTTTTGGGATTGCTTCGTCCTTGTAGTCCTCGCAATGACGGCGTCTATTATTTTTTTAATTGTTCTTCAATTTCCATTAGTCTATTATATTTTTCCACCCGTTCACCTCTGGTTGGTCCAACCTTGATAAACCGGCTTCCTACTGCCACTGCCAGATCCACCATAAAGGTATCATTACTTTCCCCTCCGCCCCGATGAGAGGGGACTGTCATCAAACCAAACTTTTTAGCCAATAGACAGCAATCTACTGTCTCAGTCAAACTGCCCGCCTGATTTAGCTTAATCAAAATAGCATTGGCTGATTTTGTTTCAATTGCCCTCTGCCACAATGCCGTTTTGGTCACCGTCAAATCGTCGGCAATTATTGCGGTTTTTTGCCCGAACCTTTCCACCAACTTTGGCCAGTTTTCCCAATCAAATTCGGATAGCATATCTTCCATTGTTACTATCGGATATTTTTCCACCCATCCTGCATACAGCTCTACCAACTCTTCCGCCCCCATTGTTTTGCCCTCAATCTTTAATTCATACTTTCCGCCCTCCTCCACATAAAACTCACTTGCCGCCGCATCTATTGACAAACCCGCCTCTACCCCGGGCTTATAACCTGCTCTTTCTATTGCCTCTACCAAAAATTTTAGCGGCTTTTCATTACTCCCAATTCCGCTTGGTGCAAACGCTCCTTCATTACCTACATTAGTCGACAAACCTTGTTCTTTGAGTATCTTTTTAAGCTGGTCGTAAACCTCCATCTCCATCCTGACTTGTTCTTCTCTCTTTCTGTCATCAATTGCCGATACCAAATATTCTTGTAAATCAGTTGTTAGATCGGCGTGTTTACCTCCCTCAATCATCACTATCATTGGTGACGGCAATTTTATCTCGTCACTTATTTGATAAATTTCTCGAATATATTGCCACAGCTCCATTTTTGTTTCCGCCGCTCCTGCTCTAGCCACCGCCAAAGATACCGCCAAAATCGCATTTCCTCCCAACCGGCTCTTGTTTTCTGTCCCGTCCAATTTAATCATTATTTCATCTATTTCTCTTTGTTTTTCTACTTCCATCCCCACCAGCTTACCGGCTATTTCCTTTTCAATATTGGCAACTGCCGTCAACATTCCCGCTCCACCGTATCGTTTTTGATCGCCATCTAAAAGGGTTACTGCTTCTTTGCTTCCAGCTGACGCTCCATAAGCCACTGACGCTCTCCCTCTTATTCCTGACTCCAGCTCAACCGTTACCTCTATCGTCGGTTTTCCGCCCGACGCCAATATTTCTCTTGCCTTTATTGTTTTTATTTTGCTCATGGTCCTATTATAACTCTACGTCAACGCTCTTCCCATCATTCTCTTTATCCACTTTTTTAGCCAAAAATCCTTGTGTCTTTGCCACCAGCTCAAATTTCCCACCATCAGACTAACATCACCTCTTCTATTTCTCTTCATTAATTTTTTTATGTCGCCTCGGTAACAGTACTGTGTATATTCATCTACCAAAAATATTTTATTACCATAAACCTGTTTCAAAAAATCTATCATCTTTTCCCCATCCAGTCCCGCCCGTCTTATCCCCTCCGGCCAATATTCCATTATTATCACCGGTTTATATTTTTTGATTATTTTTTCTGCCCCCTCTATTACCGCCGGCTCCCAACCCTGCACATCGATTTTTATAATATCAACTTTTTCCTCAACTGTATCATCCAGTTTGATCATGTCCACTTCTTCTCCTCGGTTCTGCTTTGCAGAACCAATTCGATGATCACCAAAATTAGTTTTTGATTTCAAAATTTTAACTTTTTTATTCTCATTTCCCA
>CAZRXL010000011.1:9063-14996 GCA_964604055.1 uncultured Gammaproteobacteria bacterium | reverse complement strand
ATAAGGCGCAAGGGGGCCAAGCGAGAAGAGTGCTGTTATTTGAGGAGCCGCCAATAGCTTCGCAATTTAGGCGGCTAGGACGGGACAGTGAGGAATACAAACGTAGGTGGTTGTACACGGGGGTAACGAGAGCCATAGAAGAACTAACAATAGTAGGGGTTTGAAGTCACATGTTTTTATATAAATATTTTTGGGATACTGATGTTTCCAATCTAGATATAGACCGACATAAAACTTACATAGTGGAACGATTACTAGAATTCGGAGACCTGGATGGTTTGGAGTGGCTAGATAAAACTTATCAAAAATCGGAAATACAAAAGGTAATAAAAAAATCAGGGCGGATATCGGCAAAAACAGCTAATTTTTTTAACCTTTACTATAAGTAAAGTCTTTGGTTTATTTTGAAGATGCAGAAGCTGACCCTGAACCGGACATGGTGACGAGTGCAGATTGGAACGAGATCAAAAGGACAATAAAAAAGACGGTGTTGGAGGTTAGTAGTAAATAAAATCCCCCTTT
This sequence comes from uncultured Gammaproteobacteria bacterium, assembly GCA_964604055.1. Lineage (GTDB taxonomy): Bacteria > Patescibacteriota > Microgenomatia > UBA12405 > UBA12405 > CAZRXL01. The sequence goes on along the minus strand of CAZRXL010000011.1, from coordinate 14,474 downwards.
ATCCCCCTTTAAAGAAAGGGGGAGATAAAAATTAATGTAAAGGAATGGTCGGAATATGTTTTGTACAATTTTGCAATCGGAATGCAAAAATGTACAGAAAGTAAAGCTAAGATAATAAATTTGTAAGGTGGGAATGGACCCCGGTTGGATACCTGCGGATCCAACGGGGCGAGGGAGTTAACGATTGTGGGGGTTTAAGTCGGGCAATGGGCCCCAGTTAGCTAGACCAAAGTCAGCAAACAAGGGTTGTTACTGAGATGTAGTATCTTCTGAAGCACCCGGCAATTTTTTATCTCCTTGATTTCTTTTATCAAGTCGATCGATGACTATTTTGAGGCTGACTGTGACATCTCTAAGTTCTTCGTTAATTTTTGCCTTTTTTTCTTCTGAAATACCGCCTTTGACTAGGGTTTGTTGCAGTGCGGCGTGTCTTCTGGCTAAAGAACTTTTGGTTCTTCGATCATTATAAGTTTGGCGTTCAGCTTGTCTGGTGTCAAAGACTCGTTGGTATCTGTTGATCTCTCCATAGACGGCTGATGGACGGATGTGATCTAAAATTGGTTGTTCTGGTGCGTTTTCCCAGGGTCTTTCTTCAGGTGGGAAGGCGGCGTTGGCTATAGCAACAAGATTCCTAACAAAATCGAGAGGGTGCCGAACGTAAACGGCTGTTTGAGGTAAGATAGCACCTTGCCGTGTTGTCTCAATGTCGGATAATTGTTCGGTGGGGACAAATAAAACTTGGCTAGGTACTTCTCGTATACCATGAAAAAGCTTAGGTGGTAAATAACCAAAATATCTTTCTAATAGATCAGCCCAGGGAGGTCGGTTGATAATTGTGGTCATCTGGGGAGAATCACCCGATAAGCTTTTAAGCGGGATCTTTTGTTCATTGAGAACTCCCCCACCTAAAACGGCGCTTTGAACAAGTAAATGCTTGCCTGGCAAACTGAGCATCCAGCGAGTACCACCAATAAGCCAAGGACTTCTGGTAAGCAAGGAGGTTACAAGATCAGTTCTACCTTGAACAGTGGTTTGATCGGTATTAATTTTTTCATTAGAATATTCAGTACTACCAGCGGCTACAATAGCGGCTCTTTGAAGGGCAATTTTTTCTTCACGCTCTTTAAACATTTGAGCGATGATGGCTCCGCGGGCTTTTTCTGGTAAATCAGCTACACTTCTAGCTAATCTTTTTTCTTCTTCGGAAGCTTCGAGAATTTGACCTGGTTCCGGTAGATCGCCAGCTTCTTTGTTTTCGGTGGCCTGATTAGCATACTCGAGTAATTTTTGGTCATAAATCCGTCCACTGGAGACGCCAGATAATTGCTTGATGTGGTCAGCGGCTTGGGCTAATTGTTCTTCGCCAGGATTGCTTTTAAGCCTATTAAGAAGCGGTAGTTGGGGTAACCTTTCTACTGCTTTAACAATAGCTAAATTAAGCAAACCGGTAAGCAGATTTGGCTCATCAGCATCAGACGGATCAGAGGAGGGATTTGATAAATTTTTGGGAAAATTTTTTTGCCTGGCTTCCTCAACAAGATTGGGTAAGCCTCCTTGGCTTTGAGATATGGTAGTTACAGCAGAACTTAAGAAAGCGGCTTTAAGTGCATCTGACCAGCTGGTTCGACTTGCATGTTCGGCAAATTGTTCTGGTCCTTGCGCCTGTGACTGTTGAAGTCGAGATAAAGTATCGAGAATAGACCCACTACTGTCTGCCGGGAATCTTTCTCGACGAGCTTTGTCGACTAAGTTTTCTAAAGGCATGATTTGTATTATAAGATAAATTTATAAAAATTGGTATTTCTGTCCCAAAATTAGGACTTCGTCAGTCCCGCCGGAGCGGGATATACCCACTGCGTGCACTGGTTTACCCAAGGGGGTAGACAAGTGGGCGCAGTTAGCACAAACAGAAAAAGGCGTAGCCTCCGTTGAGTTGGGCGGTTACCCAACGGAGGCCCGCGAGTGTGCTGGCGCTTGGTGCTTAGGGAATGATCAGTACCTCCCCGATTCTGAGGGGGCGCGGTTCTGATGTGCCCGACACCATTAGGCCATTGGCGACGGCGATTTTCGGCCAGGTTCAGCAGGCGATGAACGTGATCTGGGACATCTGGACCGGAGCGACAGTCTGGGTGGTGGCGGGCTTGAAGATCCGCTGGGCAGCCCATTTGAAAATAGGCGGCACGAACAAGACCGAAACCAGTACAAGGACCACCACGACGATGAGGAGGCAGCCACTGATGGGCCCAATTGACAGGGCTGCCAAGATGCCTGGGACACCACTCTCGCCATATTTCTTGGCAAGAAAAAGGATAACGACGGCCAGAGCTAGAGCTCCGACGACCAGGGCCAGGTTGACCCAGTTGGTGTTCATCCAGCTGAAAAAAGCGTCCATTTCTTTTCTCTCTTTCTGATTAATGTTGTTTCCACATTTTCCAGACCCTAAGCCCCTGCTGATAGCCGTCTTGGCCATAGTTCCAACAGAGGCCGCCATCCAGCCCTGAGAAGCGAAGAGCGAAGGACTCTGCGTCCTTCTGCTGATCCAGCTTCAAGGCGATGGCCATTCGACAGGCCGCCCGAGCACTGTCGATGAGGTCCCATTTGTCCCAGCCCGGCTCACTGTATGTGGGCCAGGTGCCGTCCATGAACTGGAACGGCCCTTTGGCGCCGGCATAGGAGCAACACTGGCCGGGGCAGATATCACGAAATGGTTGACAGTCCGCCGTTGCGGTCTCTGTCCACCATTTCGCGGTGAGGAGCTTTGCCATTGATTCGGCTTCGGCCCCTTTGAGCCCCTCCAACTTGACCGCCTGGCGGATGTCCCGCTGGGCAGTATAGTAGTTAGAGGTTACTGAACCCTGAGATTGAAACTTTGGAGGCTCTGACTCGGTGACAGCAGTAACAACGGTGTCGACTGCCTGTTCCACTGCCTGAACCCCCTTAGTCACTGCCTGGTAACTGTTGATGGTGGCAACAATTTCTTGCGCCACCTTAGTCTGGCTCAGACGCCAGGCGCCAAAGCCAAAACTGACAGTTGCCAGCAGAACAAAGACCAGACAGGTACAACCTGCCCGGTCTTTCTTTTTTTGATCCGAGGGTTTCTGTTTCTTCCGCTTGATTTTGGCTAAGAGGTAGACCAATACCAATCCACCAACGATGTAACTGTTGGGGATAGTGCTTGAACCTTTTAGCCAGTCGATAACGATTGATCCCCATGGAGACAACATCACTCCGATGAGGATGGTAAGCATAGATACGACCATGGCCGTCTTGAAAGCTTCTCGCAGAACAATGCCGAGAAACTTCTTGGCGATATAACCCTCGGGGCTAGCCAGGAAGAGGACTCCCTGACTGACAAACTGCCCCGTTTGGGGGTTGGAAATAAGCTTGGACAGAAGCCAAGCCAGCAAACCAACCCCGGCGGATGTGATCAACCACCACCAACTAAATGATGGTGGTCTTGAACTGGCTTCTTTCCCCAGATAATTATCCGGGTTGAGCCAGTCGGTATTGACTACCCACTTGTCGTATTCATACTCGTCCGGATGACGAATAGAAACAGCAAAATGGAGGTGGGGACCGGTCCCGTAACCGGTCTGGCCAACCCAGCCTAGAACATCTCCTTGAGAGATGTGATCTCCCAGTTTGAGATCGGGGTTGGGTCTAGACATATGGGCATGATATGTGTACATACCGCCATGATCTACAACGGCGGTAATACCATGCCCATTTGGTGCGCTGCCAGCAGGCCACCATTGGTTCCAAACCAAAGTGCCATCGGCAACGGCCAGGATCTGAGATTCTGCACCGGGGCAAATATCGACCCCAGTGTGTGCGGCTTGGCCACCGGCAGGGTTGTTGGCCCCGAAAGCAGCGCCGCATCGATTGTCTGGCTGGACTGGAGAGTCTAGCCAGACTTGGCTGGATGACGAGCACCCAGCCAGTGCCACCCAAAGGAGGGCGGCGACAACAATTACCCATGACTTTTTCATGGGGCCGACCTCCTTTCTTTTCTTTTTTAATTTTTTTTGGACGACAGCTCAAGAGACTAAAATAGTCTACTGGGTTGTCGTCCAAAAATTTTTCTGTTTGTGCTGTTAAAGGACAATCCAGTAAAACTGGATATCAAAAAAGCCCAACAGTAACGGCGCTTGTGCCGCGTAAGTTAGGCTATTATTTGCAGAAATTTTTGAAATTTAGCTGCATGAGGGATTATATATAATGAGTGTGTATTTGTAAATAGTTTTTGTTATGGGCTGAACGTATCGTCCCGCGATGGCGGGACTGACGTTCTAAAGAGACGTATTGAAATTTTGGGGTGGAATCAATCAACTCCCGAGGATCACTAAAGCGAAGCTCGGGAGTTTTTTGTACTTTGGGGGTTTTTGAAAGATAAATGCCGTGATAGAATTTGGGTCTACATGGACGAGATAATAAAAAAACAATTAATTAAGTTTTTCTGTAAATATCCGCTTAAGAAGGTAAAGAAAGGCGGGATAATTGCAAAACCAGGAGAAAAGTTTGGTGGAATAATTTTTGTAAAAAAAGGTTATGTCAAGGCTTATACCCTGACTAAAGACAAAAAAGAGACTACCCTACCCCTGTTTAAACCGATTTTTTATTTTTCGCTGATAGCCGGGATGACAGGGAAAAAATCGCAGCATTATTTTGAAGCGGTGTCTCCGACCGAAATCTGGGTGGCACCAAAAAAGGAATTTTTAAAATTCTTGGAAGAAAATAAGTTAATTAAAGACGGGGTGATGGAGGGAATGCTGTCTGAATTTGTGGACATGACAGCTAACTTGGGTGAATTGATGGGAAATTCGGCTTATGGCAAGGTGGCGGGGATACTGGTATCCTTGGCGGAAAAATTTGGAACAAAAAATGGGGTCAGGGTAATTATTAAATTTAAGGTGACACATAAACTATTGGCTAGCTTGACCGGATTGACCAGGGAGACAGTGACATTACAATTAAACAAATTAAAAAAAGAAGGGTTGATTGGAAATAAGAAAAGAGAAATTTGGCTTAAAGATACGAAAAGACTAAAAGCAGTGGAATAAGATATAATCGATTATGACAAAAGCTAAAAGAAAATTAACTAGAAATAAAGAAAAACAGATTGTATTGGGTCTGTGCGCGGGTTTGGGGGATTATTTGGGGATACCGGTGACTGTGGTGAGATTGATTTTTATTTTCTTGGGCTTGTGGGGCGGCGGCGGGGTGGTGCTGTATATAATGTTGGTGCTGGTGACTAGTCCGAAGGGAAAAATTGTGGAAAATAGGAAAGAAAATGCTGAGGAATTTGTGGAAGATGTGGGAAAGAGAATCAGGAGGTTGGTGGAAGAAGAGAAGAACGTATCGTCCCGCCGCGGCGGGTCTGACGTTCCGAAGAAAAGTTAACGGCGACGAGA
>CAZRXL010000011.1:764-9053 GCA_964604055.1 uncultured Gammaproteobacteria bacterium | reverse complement strand
CTGTTTGGGATTTAGGCGGAGAGCGAAATTCTGGACCCATAAATATTAATATGGTACCGGCTACTCCCGGCAACAGTCAAGAACTTTGTTAATGACACCGGAGATTTTGCCTAAGAAATCGGATTTGTCTAGCTTGACAGGGTCTTCTTTTGGATTGGGCGATTCATGAATCGCCCCTACACGATCTGATTTGACCAGGCCAAGATTGAGACCCCAAAAGAGGTTGTAGAGGTGATAGGATTTTTTGAAAAGAGCGGCGGCGCCTTTTTTGTCGCCTTTTTTGAGAGTTTTGGTGCCGACTTCCATAACGCGCATGCTGGCGGCCAAGAGATGTTTGCTAATACACCAGACCTCACCTTCGTAATTGGGAATGATTTTTTTGAGTAGATCAGTGCGCATAAGGCGAACCTGATTTAATAAATCATAATATTTGGTTTTACCGGTACGGCCACCGGAAAAGAAAAGATGTTCTTCGATACTAATAAGATTCATGATGGCAATGCTTAGGTCTTCGTCGGAGCTTAAATCAAATTGATTGGTTTTTTCTAATTTTTTGACTTTATCGAGAAATTTTTGAAGTGATTTTTGAGAGTTCATAAAATTTATAAAGTTATAAAGAGAAAAATAATTTGGAAATTAAAGTGGAAATAATTAACAAAGAAGAGGGGAAAACAATCTTTTGATAGGGAAAAAGAATTTTGCCGCTATTTTTGAGACGGGTAAACTTATCGATGAAATTGCCAATTAAAACGGCAATAAGACCAATGGTCATGCCCCACAAGCTGTCGTTACTGAGCTGAGAAGTGGTATCAAAATAAATGAGGGTGGTGACATAGAAGAGAAGAGACAAAATGATGGGTTGGTTGATGAGTTTGAGTTTAAGCTTGGGGGCGAGAAAGTAAGCAATAACGGTATTGAGTCCAGAAATCCAAATACTGACCAGAAGGTCGCTGATGCCAAGTTTTTGGGCAATTAAAAGTCCCCCACCAACAGTAATGATACAGACGGGGCATTGGGCGTAAGCGGGTGTAACAAAAACCATAGGCTTATTATACAGTTTGATTAATTTTTATGGCTTGACCATTAACTAGAGCTCTGGCAATCTTTTTGTGGACTCGATTTAAGATGCGATTGAAGGTGGGCTGGCTGATGTTCATGGCGGCGGCGGCGGCGGTTTGGTCGAGACCGTCGGAGTCGTGGAGCTTTAGGGCTTCAAGCTCATCGGGTGCAATTTCGACTTCTTGTAAGAGACGCATAGGGATACCTCGGGGCTTGTAGTAACAAGCGCAAGGGCGACAGCGGCAGTAGCGAAATTTGATGGGTCGAACCATAAAATCCACCCTTATTCCCTTCCCCTTCGGGGATCTGGAGACCCCTGAAGAAAGGAGGGACATTGGGTTAGTTAATTATATTATTATTTTTGATCGGAAAGCTGTTTTTTGGCTTCTTCAAGCTCTTCTTCGAGAGACTTGATGTAGTCGGCTAGATCGGGTTTTTGGAATTTGCGACCCCAAAAACGGCCAAGACCTCGACCTTGGGCTAGACCCATACCACAAGGTCCTCGACCGCCACCAGTTAAAGGACCAGCACCCATAGGACCTGTTCCATCTTGATTTGGCATAGTTGTTTTTTAATTAATAATGAATATATATTCATTATTAGTATAACACTAAGGGCCGAGGTGTCAAGTTCTGCAAAGCAGAATTGACAAAAAGAAAATCGTATACTATGATTATATACAATGGGATTAGAAGATATTAATGGTTTTGAATGGGATACTGCAAATATCTTTAAAAATTGGGAAAAACACAAAGTAGATTATAAAGAGTGTGAAGAAATATTTTTTAATCAAAAATTATTAATTAATGAAGACAAAAAACATTCAAAGCTAGAAAAAAGGTTTCAAGCTTTGGGTAAAACTAATAAAAAAAGAAAATTATTTGTTGCTTTTACTTTAAGAAGTAAAAAAATTAGAATTATTTCGGCTCGAGATATGAACCGAAAAGAAAAAAATGAATATGAAAAAACTTAAAAAAATTCCTGATTTTAAAAATGAAGGTGAAGAAAGAGAATTCTGGGCAAAGCATGACTCGACTGAATATGTTGATTGGGACAAAGCGATTTTGAATCCGATTTTCCCAAATTTAAAACCTTCGACAAAATCAGTGTCGATTAGGTTACCAGAGTCTTTGTTGGCTTCTTTAAAAATGTTGGCCAACAAAAGAGACGTGCCTTATCAGTCACTTTTGAAAATTTTCTTAAACGAAAAGGTTGAACAAGAAATTAAACGGCTGGCTTAAACTATTTCTCCTTTTTAAGAAGCTGAGCGGCAAAGACGGTGGTTAAGGGGACGGCTAGAATTAAGCCAAGACTGCTGACTAAGGTTCTGATAATTTCTTCGGCAATTAGCTCTCGATTGATAAGTGCCAAGAAGGTATGGCTACCGTCAAAAAAGAGCAAAAGCAAGGGTAAAGCAGCACCGGTATAGGCCAAGACCAAGGTGTTGACCATGGAGGCGATGTGGTCCCGGCCAACCGACATAGCCGAGGCATAAATTTTTTTGATATATTTTCGCTCAGAGGCATTGATAAGCTGTTGGACAATGGCGGCTTGGGAGATAGTAATGTCGTCTAAAATACCTAAGGTGCCGATAATAATACTGGCTAAAAGTAGACCCCTGATGTTGATACGACCACCGGCAATGTTTTGGAGATAAACAGCTTCTTCGGTTGAATAGCCGCTAAGACGGGAAAGATTTATGAAGGCGCTGGCTAAAAAAGCGGTAAAAGCAAGAGTAATAATAGTGGAGAAAAGGGCAATAGTAGTTTTTTGGTTAAAGCCGTGGCTGAGATAAAAAGTGATGGGGATAATAAAAAGAGAGGTTAAAAGACTAGTGAGAATGGGATCGCGACCAGCTAAAAGCTGTGGGATAAGAAAGAGAAAGATACCAGCAAAAGTAATGGCCATGGAAAGAAGGGAGGAAAAACCTTTGAGACGACCGACAATGATGGTGACAACAATAAAAATGATGCTTAGCAAAAGGAGGGAGGGGCGGCGGACAAAGTCGAGAATGAAATAGAAAGGTTGACCATCAAGGTCTTGGCTGACGGAAATGATAAGCTGATCCCCGACTTGGTAAGCAACGGGGTAAGGCAGGGGCTGATCGCCGTGGTCAATGGTAATTGTTTGGCCGGAAGTTAGTTTGATTTCTAGTTTTTGGTAAGTTTGAGGATTGCCTAAAACTTGGACCGGACGTTGTTCCAAAATAGAGATGATTTGACCTTCGATATCTTGGGCGGGAGGCATAATTTGGGCAGAAGCAGATTTGGGAAAAAGAAGAGTAAGAAGAAAAATTAGGATAAGCATAAGTTATTTTAATTTTTTTTGGCAACGGGGGCAATAGAAGGCGGAACGGCCGGAGACTTTGAGACGGTTGATCTTGGTTTTACAAACCAGACAGGGCTCCCCTACTCTTTGGTAAACCTGAAAATGGTATTGATTTGAACCAAAAGTGCCATCTGGTTTAACATAGCCATTGTCACGGGCAGTGGAACCACCAGAGCGGATGGAGCGACGGATAATTTTGAGTAAATTCTTGTGTAATATCTTGGCTTGGGTAGGACTAATTTTATTACTTTTGATTAAAGGATGGATACGACTTAAGAACAAGGCGTCATTGGCGTAAATGTTGCCGATGCCGGCAAACTTGTCTTGGTCGTGGAGAACGGATTTGATGGGGCGACGAGAAAACCCCCTCTTTTTGGGGCGAATCACGCTTCGCCCCTACACTTAGTTTAAAAATTATTCGGGTGGATCTGTTGGGCAACTTGGAATTGTTGAGTTTGGGGGTGGGGTGACCGAGAATGGTTGTTTTGGGCGCGTCACGCCGCGCCCCTACATAAATGAATTGGCCGGTCATTTTGAGGTGGATGAGTAACAATAAATTGTTACTCAGATGAATGGAAAGCTGTTTGCCAATGCGAGATAGTTTAATTATTTTTTTGCCAATAATTTGGTCTTTGTCACCAGAAAAGGATTTGGCTTCGAGAATCTTGACATCGGTGATAGTGGCACCAACAATAGTGTCTTTTAGAAACCGACGGATAACTTCGACTTCGGGTAGTTCGGGCACTTTATTTAATTTTCAATTTTTAATTTATCTAGCAAAGCTGGATTTCGCTGTGCTCAACAATTTTCAATTAACTGAGATCGGGGAGGTTAGTGGTGGAAATAGATGGATTTTGAGCAAGACGAGTCAGGGCGACTTTGGCGTCGGCCAGGCCGTCTTTGATACTGCTAATGTTATTTAAGAAGGTCTGAGTGGTGGTAACGTAACCCATAAGTAAAACTAAGTCGCTGATTTGTTTTTGACCGGAAAAAACTTGGCGACTTAAATAAAAAAGAATGAGAACATAAAAGAAAACGGCCGCATTTTGGAGTAAATTCCACTCGATAAAACCCCAACGACAAAGCTTTTTGAGATGATCTAAGAAGGAGCGGCGTTCTATTTTGGCATGGTTGCTGTCCTGAAGACGGGCATAGTAGGCTTCGTTGTGACTGTTTTGGACATTTTTTAGGCGGGCATATCTTTCGGTGGTATAGATATCAATAAAATAATAGACAATCATATAGACTAGGTTGAGAATAAAGACCTGAAAATCGATAAAAAACAGAATAATAGGAACGGTGACGAAGGAGACTAAACCATCAAGACCAGGCTGGCGAATGACAAAAAGAGTGGTGCGGACGGCCTCGCCAAAATTTCTAATGGCTTGAATGATTTGGTGGCGTTTGGATTTGGGCTGGGTTTTGAGACCAAAAGTAAGAAATTGGTGAATGGAAAGTTCGGTTTGCTGGATGTAGTATTCCAATTCGTGGATAGAAAGGAGACGAGAGAGGTTGTCCAAGACGCGGATAAAAAGAATAAGAAGAAGTAATTGGACAAGTTGAGGAAAAGGGGCGCCGGTCTCAAGAAGCTTGATGACCCCGGCAAAAAGGTAGATGGTGTAAAGAGGCAGAAGGGCAGATAAAAGGCGAATGAAATACCAAAAGAAGAGGGCGCGTTTGTGCTCAACTAATTCGAGAATAAGTTTGAAAAGGTTGCGGTTTTGTTTCACTAAATTAGTATACCTGGTCGTGACTACCGATTTGAAGTAAATAGAAATTTTGACTACGAATAGAGAAAATTATTCTGGTTGATTTATCAACCGAAACTGAATAAAGATTTTTTCCTGAAAGTTTGTGTAACCGCAATGATGGGTGGCTAGGATTAGTCTTTAAAAAATTGAGGGTTTTGTTTATTCTTAGACGATAAGAAACGTTGCCTTTAATTAGCTTACTGGCTTGTTTTGAAAAAAGCTTAGAGGGAATTAGTATAGGCATCAATGTCTTTTTTTGTTTTTAAAACAATAGACTTACCGGCCCTATGATCGTCTATGGCTTGCTGTTCTATAAGTTCGAGCTCAGAAATGGACAAGGTGGTTCTTAGAGCGGAACGAACAAGATCGCTCATTGAAGCATAAAATCCGGCTTCAATAAGCTGTTGAGATTGAGCCTTGAGCTGGTCAGGTAGAGAAATGTTGATAGTAGTCATGTATGAATATTAGCAATATTCATACAAAAAAGCAAGTAACGATAAGGTGTAAAATAGCTTGTGGAAAATAAAATATATGACACAGTGATCGTGGGATCGGGTCCAGCTGGACTAACGGCGGCGATTTATAACGTCAGAGCGGACCTGAAAACGGTAGTGGTGGGGGGAGGGATGCCGGGGGGACAGCTGACAATTACAACTTTGGTGGAAAATTGGCCGGGACATGCAAATGGAATAGGCGGGCCAAAACTGATGATGGACATGCTGGCCCAAGTTAAAAATCTAGGAGGGAAGATTAAAACTGATGAGGTAGTAGAGGTAAAAAAGAATGAAGTGGGTTTTGAGGTGAAACTGCAAAGCGGAGAGGTGTTGCAAACACGAGCGGTGATCGTGGCAACAGGAGCAAAATCGAGATGGCTTCAACTGCCCAACGAAAAAGAACTAATAGGCAAAGGGGTGTCGGGGTGTGCGACTTGTGATGCGCCGTTTTTTCGAAATAAAATAGTGGCGGTGGTCGGCGGTGGAGATACAGCAGTGCAGGAGGCAGTGTTTTTGAGTAAATTTGCATCCAAGGTTTATTTGATTCACAGACGAGATGAGTTGAGGGCAACGGAAACGGAACAAAAGAGGTTAAAGGAGTCACCAGTAGAAGTAATTTGGAATACGGAGGTGAAGGAAATAATTGGCAGTGAAAAATTGGAAAAAATCAGAGTAGTAAACAATAAGAGCCAAGAGGAAAAAGTGATGGAAATAGACGGACTGTTTGTGGCAATAGGCCATCAGCCGGCAACGAGTTTTTTGGGAGATTTGGTGGAACTGAAAGAGGCGGGGCATATAAAAACGGATTTAAATGATAAATATCCAACCATGACCAGTTGCCCGGGAATTTTTGCGGCAGGCGATTGTGCGGATGAAACCTACCGACAGGCGGTGGTGGCGGCAGGGACGGGATCAAAAGCGGCGCTGGACGCGGAAAGGTGGTTGGAAGAGGATGACTGAAATGGAAAACCAAACTGAACTAGACCATCAACCACCACCAGAAAGAAGTAAAGAGCCGGGGTTGATCGAAATCCGAAAAGTACTAAAAGAACATCCACGTCTGGCAAGAAAACTTGCTAAAGTTTATGAAAGTTGTCAGATGTCACTACAGTATCCGATAGCGGAATGGTCGAGGTCGGGATTATATAGATGGAATGATGAACTTAAAGAATTTGGACCGAGACCGGAGGGTGAAGGTGTGGTCGTCGAGGTACCATTAGAATCGGAGGTTGGAAAAAATAGCTATCTATATAAAAACCGCACGGATACTTCTGAGAAGAGCGTAAAATTGATGGGCGGAAGAAGTGGTGATCTTGTTAGTCTACTTAAGATTGTTCCCCTACTCCCAAGGGATGGCGCTATTTATTTAGAAGGAGATTCCTTGTCAACACCAACTGAATTAAGGGTGTGTAAAAAATTTGAAACGTATATGCGGTTGACCCAATATACAAGAGATTATCTTAGCTTGCGCGAAACAGTATCAAAAATAGATGCGTCAGAATGGGATGTGTTAAATGGGGCAGTTACTAAACCACCCGATTTAGAAGGAAGCCGTAAATTTATTGCTGATTATCAATCACAACGAAGAGAAGTGTGTATTCGAGTGATGGAAAATTATGCAAATGAAGTTTTATTGCCTTTACTTAGGCAGGTTAGAGGCATCGCCAAGGAGTTTAACCAAGCTAAATTGCTGGATCTAGTAAGTGAGAGCCGATCTGGAGGACAAGTTGGTTTGAGAAAAAATGTGACTTCAGTAATGGGTGGCGACAATGAACGGTTGAGACAGTTAGTTAGATTTGGGAAGGATGACACTCGAATTTTAGGTGATTATCTGATAGCAATGGCAAGTGTGCCTTATCTAAGTAGCACGGAGGCGCTTAGGCTAATCAAGGAATCTCCTACCCATAGTCCAGGTCAATTATCTAGATTTATGGAATTAAATTTGTTGTACCTGCACGGCGTAACCGATGAAAAAGATAGAAATACATTATTAAATGAATATGGTACACGACCGACAGTGAGTAAACTGTCCCCATTAGAAATAATTAAATACTATCGACAGCTTGTGGAAGAACTTAAAGGTAAACAGGCTTTAGCTAACAAATTCGGTGAAAAGGTTCTGGAGGTGCAAGAGCATTTTCTCCAGCTCAGAAAATGGTACCGTCCTGATGCCGTAAAGGAGGAGGAGGTTGCTGTTCCTTTGAAGACTTCTAAATATGAGTTTGGCAAGATCAATCATCTGACTACTCGGTTAAAACCCGACCCTCGGAGCTGGGACGAGATCGGTCCAGAAAACCAAGCGGACTTGCCTCTTGATTTTGCTTACGGACAGACGGAAACTGCGATTCTGATGCAACTGATGGTGGCCTACTGGTGGCAGGAGCAATGGTTCCCTTTTGTCAATCAAGGGGGAGCTTACCAATACATGGAGATTATAAAACAATGTGACGGGATGGAAAAAGTTTTGATGCAAGGCAATGGTAATTTCTTTGACACAATTGATTCTGATATGGGCAAGGCTTTGGTCGATACTAGTTTGACCCCGTGGCAACAATGGTTGCTACTATTGGTCCATCAATGGTCGAATATGAAGATAGATCCAGGAGATGAATCACTGGGATTTTTGCAAGACATTGAGGAAAACGAAATGCCAGAAT
>CAZRXL010000011.1:0-642 GCA_964604055.1 uncultured Gammaproteobacteria bacterium | reverse complement strand
ACAGAAGAAAAAACAGGAAAAAGAGGTAAGGAAAAAAGGGCGGGACGAGATGAAGAAGGAGAAGGAGAGGAGGAAACACCAACAGAAGAAAAAACAGGAAAAAGAGGTAAGGAAGAAGCCAAAGACGGAGGGTCGACAGATGGAAAACCAGACGAGAGAGGAAAAGGAGACGAAAGTGAGGAAGAAGGAATGCAAAAGGGAGAAGAAACAAAGGAGAAGGAATTGAATGAGGAAAAAGGAGAGGAGGAAGAGAAGAAGGAAGAGGAAGAGGAAGAGGAAAAAAAGAATTCTCTTGAAGAGAGTGTGTTGGAAAAAATGGGAGTGGAAAGAGAGGAAGATATAACACCTGAACAATTTGAATATTGGAATTTGCGGAGCAAAATACCCTCACGTCTGCGGCCATTATTGGCATGGATGTTGTATGGAAATGAGGGTGAAGTTAATACCGGCGACCAGGAGGATTATTGGGAAAAACCAGAGGCACAGTTGACAATTTCGGAGGCTTTTTATTTATTTCGACTAATGGTCAAGAGATTCCCAGGATTGTTGTCACGGGCAATTAGAGCAGGATTAGCAAGAGAAGAAGATGAAAAAGATAAAGAAAAGGAGTAGTCCATGACTATCCGAAATTGGGTTATGAAT
>CAZRXL010000010.1:8511-15093 GCA_964604055.1 uncultured Gammaproteobacteria bacterium | reverse complement strand
TGGGAAGCTGCCATCGAGAGAACGAATATCTAGTTGAACAGTCTCGCAGTGAGCGGGAGACATTGATTCAGTTTTGGTTTGGCCTGGACCAACTCCGGTTTGGACGTATTTAGTTTTGTATTGATCACCAACACAATCCTGACTTGTATGAGGACAACCACGAAACTCTATAACTTCGTAGGCAATATCTTTGCCGGTTTGGTTGTTGATGGAAATGGAAGTATTGCTAGTTCTTTGGCAAGTTAATTGACTACCTTCGATTGGTTCGACATATGGTTGATCGGTACAGAAACCATTTTGAAAGGCGGGATTTGTAGCTGCTTCTGGTGGTTGGGAGCAATTATCTGGCTGGTAGCTCCAATTCTTGTTACTAGGGCAACAACCACCGGTAATTCCCTCAGCGTCATTACAACGCGGGGCACACCAGGGCTGCTCAGCCCTGTCTCTGATGTCTTGTTCCCGCTGGACTAAAAATAAGCCACCGGCCAAAGATAAGGATAAAAAAATAACGGTTAGAACTGCATAAATATTTTTTAGTAAGAGTTTACCCATAGACTTAGTGAGAATGATTTTTTTCCCTTACTAAAATATACCCTAATATAAAGAAAACTGAAAGAGACAGGAGGGTGACAGAAGGCAGACTATTGCCGGTAACCGGCACAGCAGAATCGGTGGCTGGTTTTTGGGTTCTAATGGTTGGGATAACCGTTGGGGTGGCGCGGATAGCTAGGGTAGAAGTGGCAGTAGGAATAGAAGTGGAGGCAGGTTTTGGGGATGGTGTTGGAGTTTTGGTGGGAGTGGGAGTAGCAGTAGCAAGGCCAGCCGAAGAGCTGGCGGTGAAAGCCGGAGCACCTTCGGCGGCCAAAACGGTGAAGTGGCGAACTATAGTTTGACCGCCAGAGCTGACAGTGATAGTGTGATCGCCTGGTTCTAGGTCGGCAGGAGGAGTCCAGCTCCATGATCCATCTTGATTGGCAATAACCTGATCAGTATAGACAGGCTCGGATTCAACTATAATTTCAATTGGTTCTCCCTTGGGGGCGGAGCCAAAGAATTGAGGTTGCTGATTGGGAATAGTTTCGCCTTCTTTGGGGTTAGAAAGAGTAAGATCGGTATCTAACGTGTTGATTGGTAATTGGTCGACTTGACCGGCAGGAGAGTTGGGTGATTGATCTTCGAGCTGGTCCTGACCAATAATAATGTCGGGGACAGGATTGCTTTGATTGGTATTGCCGACAA
Source organism: uncultured Gammaproteobacteria bacterium (assembly GCA_964604055.1). Lineage (GTDB taxonomy): Bacteria > Patescibacteriota > Microgenomatia > UBA12405 > UBA12405 > CAZRXL01. Next base: position 13,854 of record CAZRXL010000010.1, on the reverse strand, counting down.
CTTGGGTAATAATGCCATTGGAAGAAATGACGACAAAATCTTGCTGGGTATTGGCGGGAGGCGTAAACCAAGAAGTTAACGGGTAATTGAAGCTAGTGGCCAGGGAAATGTGATAAAGACCTTGGCTAGTGGTTTTGGCTGAAAGAAGTGAGGCGCCATCGATACTTAAAAAAACAAGGGCACCTTGGGCCGGGGTTTGATCTGGATTTTTGACCATACCCCAGGCTAAATTGGAAGTGGGGGTAGAACCAGAAGGAGTGGTGCCAGTAGTGAATCGATAATCATCTTGGGCATAATCTTGACCGCCAGAAGTAAGGATAAATCGATATTCAGTTTGGGGTTTGAGCTGATGGGTAAAAAAATAATGGCTGTTTTGGGCTTCTGATTGGGAAAAATTTCTGTCATCAAGAGATAGACTAGAAAGACAGCTAGCGTCAGTTAAAAAAGAAATGTTGACAGAGGTGTCGGTAAGGTTACTGATTTGGACGTTTTTGGGCTGACAATCGGTACCAGCCTTGGAACCAAGGGATGTGGGCGATTGGGTCAAAAATATGCCAGCGGCAGTGGCAATTATGAGTAAAAAAAGTCCCAACAAAGTGGGGATGGTTTTGGGTTTTTTCATAAAGACGGTTCAATATTTTCGGTTGGTTGAGGGGTAGGGGCGGCAAGATATTCTGTTTTTTGATCGATTTGATCAAGAACTTGAGGGTCGAAATCTTGGGGCAATGGTTTGATGAGGGGATTGTCTTTGGCTTGTTGGATGGGGCCAATTAAGTTGTTGTAACTGACGGTAACTATGTGAACAAAAATGGAAAAGATAGTTAGACCGGCGGCGAAAATGAGGTATTTGGATAATTTGATCTTGTTAGTTTCAGTTTCCATTTGGCCAGTAGAAAAAATTGATATTTAAACTGATATTGGTAGCATTGGGGTCAACAGCAATCTGGTCTTCGCCCCTGTTTTTGGGTGGTGTGTAGGGCATTAAACTAATGGAATTGATGTAATTGGTTCGTCGGTTTTTCTCGATATTTTCAACTAAATTAACTAAAGACAAAAAATCGCCGACAGGAGATAAAGAGGTGCTGTATGAAAGTAGGTTGAGGTTGGCAGTGGGAGCTTCTGTGTCCAGAGCAAAACTGAGTGAATCGGTGCTTAGATTGGCATAGCTGGCAGACAACTGAAGTTGGTTGGCGGCATTGTAGAATCTTTGAGAAGTGGGCAGACTGGATTCGACCAAAAGATACTTACTTTGGATTTGTGAAAAATTGTCTTGAGCTAAAACAATTTGATTAATTTTGCTGCGCATACTTTTGACTAAAATTTTCTTTGATTCGATATCACCTAGCAGGGCAGAAATAGTCTTGGCGGTGGGTAAGATGGCAAAGATGGAGAAAAAAGCAATCAAAACTAAGGTGGCAATAATCTCAACTGATTTTAGAAATTTCTGGTTTTGACGATTCTTTTTCAAAAACTCGATTAAGGGTTTGGTTTGGGAAGTAATATTAAATTGGCTCATTTTTGGCAGGATCAACTTTCTGAAAAACTAAATTGATGTTGGCTTGGTACTGGTTTTCCTTTTCTTTTTTGCTGATTTGGTTGATATTGACAGAGCTTATGTCTGGATTTAACTTGAGATTGGTAATGAAATCAACCAAAGAATCTTCTTGGTAGGCAATAACGTTTAAATTGGCATTGATTTGGCCTGATTCAGATGGACTTAGGCTGAAATTGGCAAAGGTAATGGTGGCGGGAGTGCTTTTGACAACTGACAAAATTTTGTCGGAAAAAACAGGTCTGGTGGCATAGTTGTCCCTAATATTGTTGAGCCGACTGACTAAAAGTCGATAGTCTTGTTCGAAATCACCAGTACTGTTTAAAATGGCTTTTTGTTGGCGGATAGTTTCTGATAAATCTGAATTTTGGCGATCGAGCCAGAAGCGGGATAAAAAAGCGGAAATGACAACTAGCTCAGTTAGGACTAAAACAAAACGGCCAGCGGTACTGATCCAGCGGATAAAACGGGCAGAAAAGCTATTGACATTTTCTTGGTCGGGCAAAAGAGAAATTTCCTTCTTGGAGGGCATATATACAGTATAAAGAAAAAAAAGTTAGTTTGAAAGAAAGCGCTTTAGTTTTTGGGCGTGACGGGTAAAATCGGCAAGTTGTTCTAGTTTGAAAAAGTGAGCTGATAAGATGTAGACAAAAAGGCCAAAAAGACTGGAGAGGGAAAAAAGTACCAGTAGCTGAAGAGTTCTGGTGGTATTGAGAAGAGTGGTGTCGAGAAAGCGAAGTGATAACCAGGTAAGACTAGCCATTAACAGGGAGGAGAGACTAATTTTGGAAACAGACTTGAGACTGTTGGCCCAAAAATCGCCGTCAATTTGTTTTAGAAATGCCGTAAACAATCCAATAAAATTGACGAAATTGCTCAAAGAGATGCTGATGGCTAAGCCCAAAATGCCAAGAGAGGTAAAATTGACGAAATAAAAATTGATTATAATATTGATCAAAAGAGAAATAATGGAAACATGAAGAGGGGTTTTGGTGTTGTGGAGAGCATAAAAGGAACGAACTAAAATTTGAATTAAAGCCTGAAAGATGATGGCTGGAGCCAGATAGGCCAAGGTTTGGGCAGTGACAAGAGTGGCGGACCAAGGAAATTGCTTAGCGCCAAAGGCAAGACGGACAATGGATAAGCGGTGAACTAGAAATAAGACGGAAATGGGGGCGGCGATGAATAAACTTTGAAGTAAAGTTTTCTGGACAGTGTTTCTGAACCTGTCCAGCTCGTTTTTGGCAATATTTTTTGACAAAATTGGTAGAGAAGCTTGGCCAATAGTGGTACCGAAAATGCGGCTAGGCAGATACATGATTTGCATGGCGAGATTGAGAAGAGAGAGAGAACCGGCAACTAGGCTACTACTGAAAAAAAGGGTGACAGTGTTTTGGAACTCCGACAAGCCCAAAGAAAGGGCGCGAGGAATCATCAGGCGAATTATTTCTCTGACCCCAGATAATTTGGGCAAAATGACAGGTTGATAGTGAAAGCCAACCCGTTTGATAATTGGAATTTGGATGGCTAGATGAAAAAAAGCACCAACGATTGAGCCGATAGCAGCTCCGTAGATGCCATATTTGGGGGTAAGAAGAAAAATGGAAGCGATAATAAACAAATTGTAGACAATGGGCGCGAGGGCAGGAACAATGAAGGTTTGATGAACATGAAGAATGGCGGTTAGAAAATTACTTAAAAGAAAGAAAATTTGGGCAATGAGAAGAATTCTGGTAAGACTGACCATTAGATCAATCTGGTCGGTGGTGAAACCTTGGGCAATAAGAAGGGATAAGGGTCGAGTGAAGATAAGAACGATAAGAGCGGCGACAATGAATAAGGCCAATAAAAGATTGATGACAGTGGAGGCAATTTGGTCGGCGATTTTTTTGTCTTTGTGAAGATAGGTGGAAAAAACAGGAATAAAGGAAGCAGAAAGGGCGCCAGTAACTAAAAGCTTGAAAATGAGGTCGGGTAGGCGAAAAGCGGCGTTGTAGGCATCCAGATCAGCGGCGCAACAAGATAAAAAGCGGGCGTAAAGAAAGCGACTTCTCAAAAAACCTAAAAGGGCGGAAATGACAAAGGTAATCGCTAAAACTAAGGTAGCAGATAGAATACTGTTTTGTTTTTGGAGACTAATTTGCCTGATTCTGGTCAAAAGGGTCATGATTTTCTAATTATAAATTCTTGTAAAGCAAAGAGCCATAGGATAAAATAAGCCCATGCCAATTTTAGTATCTGCTAAAAAATCACTAAGACAGTCTTTGGCCAAAAGGCGTCAAAATAATAAATTGAAGAAGAAAGTGAGGGAAATTAGTAAGAAATTTCTCAAAAGTCCTAATGCAAAAAATTTGGCGCAGTTGTTTTCGGTGGTGGATAAGGCCAAAAAGAATAAGTTGTATCATAAAAATAAAATAGCCAGACTTAAGGCGCAATATCATAAGAAACTGGAACAAGCCAAGAAGGTGGTTAAAAAAACTGTCAAAAAGAAGTCAGAGTAAAGCATGGTAAGATAGGGAGATGAACCGATTTTTTGTAACGACACCGATTTATTATATAAATGATGTGCCTCATATTGGCCATACCTGCACGACGGTGGCGGCGGATATTGTGGCCAGAGTTCACCGCCAACTAGGGGGGGAAGTGTTTTTTTTGACCGGAACTGATGAACATGGCCAAAAAGTAGCCGAAGTGGCGGAAAAAGAGAAACTAAGTCCGCAAGAATACTGCGATAAAATTGCGCCCCGATTTGAAGAAGCCTGGAAGAGTTTGAATATTAGTTATGATTTTTTTATCAGAACGACTGACCCAAGACATGAAAAAATAGTGTCGGAAGTATTGCAAAAAATTTATGATCAGGGTGATATCTACAAGGCAAAATATGAAGGTCTATATTGCATCGGCTGTGAAAAGTTTTTGACCGAGTCGGATCTGGTAGATGGCAAATGCCCTCTACACCCGCCAGAAAAAACGGTTGAAAGAAGTGAGGAAAATTGGTTTTTCCGGTTGAGCAAATACGTGCCAAAATTGATCGAATTAATAGAAAATGATGAGACAAATTATATTTTCCCGGAAGGAAAAAGATCGGAAATCTTGGCAAAATTGAAAATGGGAGTGAATGATATTTCTTTTACTAGGGAAAACGTAACCTGGGGAATACCGGCGCCTTGGGACAAAAGCCAGACGATTTATGTCTGGGTGGATGCGCTATTAAATTACTACAGCGCGACCCAATTTTTGGAGAATAAAAAGGATTTTTGGCCAGCAGATTTACATATTTTAGGTAAGGAAATTTTGTGGTTTCATACGGTGATTTGGCAGGCGATGTTGATGGCGGCAGATTTGCCCTTACCGAAAAAGACTTACATCCATAGTTTTTATATGATTGAGGGGGCCAAAATGAGTAAATCATTGGGTAACGTGATTTCGCCGTCACAGCTGGTGGAAAAATTTGGGGTAGATGGAGCCAGATATTTAATTGCGACCTCTTTTCCGGCCAGAAATGATAGCGATGTAGGAATAAGCCGTTTTGAAGAAAAATATAATGCCGATTTGGCTAATAACCTGGGTAATTTGGTATCGAGAGTGGCTAAAATGGCAGAAGGGCTAAAGATCGATAAAAGTGAATTTAAACTTGATGAGGAATTTGTCAGACTGGTAGACGAATTGAGATTGGACGAGGCAATAGCTCTGGTATTTGATAAACATATCAATACCAGCAATGAACTTTTAAACCAAGAGACACCGTGGAAACTAGACAAAGACGATCCAAAAAGGGAGGAAGTGTTGGT
>CAZRXL010000010.1:0-8501 GCA_964604055.1 uncultured Gammaproteobacteria bacterium | reverse complement strand
TCAATGTCAAAAGGTGTAATTGTTTGAGGATTTTTGAGGAAGATTAAAAGGCAATATTTTTTATCTTTAAACATGTGGTAATACTTGGGGAGATCTTCTGGGCTCAAGCCATCATCTGGACCATATTTGGAAAGTAATTGCCTAACCAGCTTGGGGGTGAGGTGGGAAAATTGAAGAACCTTTTTGACTTTGGCTTTTAAACTAACGAGGTCGCCAGTGTCTTTGAAATAAATAGTTTCGTTGGGTTTTATCCTGTCCCAGGGTGGATACTTTACTTTATACCAACGTGATTCAATAATTTTTTGACCTGAAAGAATTTTTTGAGTCAGCCCCCAGTGTTTGCTCATAATGGCAAGGTGGTCCATGGAGTTGATGTTTAAGGAAAAATTTTTTTAGACCAAATTTGAGAAACTTTTTGATCGTCTGCCTGATCTAACTGGCCGACTCTGGTGAAACCCATTTTGTCGTAAAAACCCCAACCGGTATTAATAAATTTTTTGGCGCTACGAACAATTAATTCCTGATAGTGTCGTTTCTGGACCTGATTGGCGACGTGAGTTAAGAGAGCTTTGCCAATACCTTTGCCTCGGTGTTCTTTGGCCATATAGAGCATGCATAATTCGGCTGGGGCTTGGGTATGAGCAAATTGGAGTAATTTGGGGTTGGGTTGTCTGAAGCCAGATAGACCGACTACTTGGTCATCAAGAACGGCAACATAATAGTGGCTGTCAAATTTAGGTGTTGGTGAAGGATCGGAAAGTATGGCCTGAATTGATTCAAGATAGTGATCAACTTCTTCTTTGATTAGCCAATCTGACAAAATACGGTCAATCTTTTTTAGGTCTGTTTGATTGAGGGGTCTGATTTTGACTTCTTGGTTCATTGAATTTATTTGTTGTCGACGATAACTTTGTTGTTGGGGAGACTAGGGGTTCTAATGGAAACGATAATAGTTGGTTCAATAATTTCGGATAGTGTTTCTTTGACATTTGCTTGCTGAAAAACAAAATCACCTGTCTGTAAAAGATGCTCTTTGCCGTCAAGAATCAGCCTGATTTTACCTTCGATAATAAGCATTATTTCTTCTCCAAAAGGATGAAAATGTTCTGGACTGGTTTCACCCGGCATCATCTTGGAATATTTAACTTCCAGATTGTTGGTTTTTAGCAAATTGCCCGGTGGAAAAAAGTGGCCACAAATCCAACCTCGGGTATCTTGGTGCTTATCGACATTGCTAATTTGATAATTCATGGTTTTGAACAAGGTTGTTTTGTTATTTTATATTATTTGTCGGGTGGTGATATAAATAAGAAATGATCGATACCCATGCTCATGTTAGCAAAATATTTTGCGACGCGGGGAAAAACTTAAAAATAATTTTGGCGGCGAGTAATATTGAGGAGTCGGAGGAAAATATAGAATTGGCTAAGAAATATAATAATTTGTTTGCGGCGGTGGGCATTCATCCCCAGGCAACGGACCCAGATAATAAATTATCGGTAGATGAACAAATAAAGATATTGGATAAGCTGGCAGAAAATGCGATTGCTATTGGCGAAACCGGACTGGATTACTCCCCTGTTTTGCCAAATGAGAGGGAGAGGAGCAAAAAAGAACAAGAGCGGTTGTTTCGGGGCCAAATAGCAGTGGCCCAAAAACACAAAAAACCTTTGATAATTCACGCTAGAAAAGCGGTGGATGAAGGGCGGGGGGTAAAAAGAGAATTAAAAAAGTGTTGGAATTGGGAGATAACTGGTATTTTGGAGTTGACGGCAACCTAACTTATGAAATTGGGTTGGCAGAAGTGGTGGCAGAAATTCCACAAGACCGGTTGGTGGCGGAGACGGATAGCCCCTTTTTGACACCTGTCCCCCACCGAGGCGAGGTCAATAAACCAGAATATGTAGAATTTGTCTATAAAAAAATTGCAGAGATTTGGGGAAAAGGTTTTGAAGAAACGGAAAAGATGTTAGATAAAAATGCTAATAAGTTGTTTCGCCTAGATAGTCTTGGATAATCGCTTCAAGCTCAGAGGAGTTGGGGTAACGGTCAACAAAGACAACTTCATTGTTGATCATCAAAATAGTTTTGCCTTGGATACCTTGGGACTGGGGACGATACATGTCTTTGATATATTCCGGATCATCAATAATTTGAAGCCGGGAACAAATTCGTTTGATGTCGGCAAATAATTTTTGACCTTGAGGCGAACCGCGATCATAGAGTTGGATCCTCATAAGAAATTATAAATTTTAAGCAAATTAGAAAAGAGACTAGCTAAAGTCATGGGGCCGACACCGCCGGGAACAGGAGAAATAAAAGAAACCTTGTTTTTGACGGCATCAAAATCAACATCACCTGTCGGATAACCAACATCAACAAGGACAGCACCGTCTTTGACCATATCGGCAGTGACTAAATTGGGCTGACCGGTACTGCTGATAAGAAAATCGGCCTGACTGGTGATTTGAGCTAAATTTTTGGTATGGCGATGACAAATGGTAACAGTGGCATGGGCGCGGTTTAAAAGCGCAAAAAGAGGTAAAGCCACCTCAGGGCTGCGACCAATTATTACCGCATTTTTTCCGTCAAGGTTGAGCTGGTAGTGATCGAGCAGGGCGACAATACCAGCGGCAGTAGCAGAAGCAATGGCTTTTTTGTGACTGTGAAAGAGACGGCCAAGATTGGTAGGGGTAAGACCATCAACATCTTTGTCTGGATCAATCTGATTGAGAACACTGGCAGTATTGATCTGGGATGGTAGGGGTAATTGAATCATAATGGCAGAAACGTCTGGATCGCGATTTAAAACGGTAATTTTGTTTAAAACAGTGACGGTGTTGGTGGTGGCAGGAAGAGAATGAATATTGACAGTGATGTCAAGATCGGTGCCGATTTTTTGTTTGGTTTGAGTATATTTGAGGCTGGCGGGATCGTTGCCGACTAGAACAATATCAAGTCTGGCGTTGAGACTAGAAAATTGTTTTTTTAGATCCAATAAAATTGTTTGGGAAAAGCTTTTGCCGTCAAGTAGAGTCACACACTTATTATAGCGTAAGAATTTGGTGGCCCGATGGGGTGATCAAAACAGTGTGTTCAAATTGAGCCGAAAGAGCGCCGTTTTTGGTACTGACAGTCCATTTATCGGCGGGATCGATATTGATGCGGTAGTCAGGGCTGGCATTGATCATTGGCTCGACGGTAAAGATCATACCCGGCTTTAGGATGATATTTTCCGGCTGGTCGTAGTGGTAAACATGGGGATCTTCGTGAAACTTGAGGCCGACACCATGACCACCCAAATCGCGAACGACACTATAACCAAATTGGGTAACGTAGGGTTCAATGATTCTGCCAACACAATCGTTTAAAATTTTGCCCGGTTTTAGAGCCTTGATTGACAGGTCTCTGGCTTTTTGAGTGCGGCCAATTAGTTTTTGGGCTGCTTGACTAATTTTGCCAACCGGAAAAGTGGCAGAAGTGTCGCCATAGTAACCATTTAAGATGGTGGTAATGTCGATGTTGATGATGTCCCCCTCTTTTAGAGTGTAATTGTTGGGAATACCATGGCAAACAACATTGTTGACCGAAGTACAGACGCTTTTGGGGAAGCCCTTATAACCAAGAGGGGCGGGGGTGGCGTGGTGATCAAGAATAAATTGATGGGCAAGATCGTTTAGAGCATTAGTGGTAATGCCCGGGGCGACAAAGGTGGAGACGTGATTGAGAGTAATGGCGGCAAGACGACAGGATTTGGTAATGCCAGTAATTTGTTTTTTGTTTTTAATGATAATCATGGCTGATAGACCAGTCGGGCTTCGATAGATCGGCTAATATTTTGATTATTTTTTAAAAACTCCTCCAAAACCTGTTGGGCGGAAGTAGAAACAACTTTACTGGCAATGATATCTGACGGGTCAAGGTTGAGATATTTTTGGGACTGGCTAAGGTGGTAATTTTGAAGACAGAGAGTGTAAGTTTTGGCGTCATCAATAGCAGATCCGTTTAAGCTGATGGAAATAAGCTTTTTTTGCTTGTCACCATAAACGGCCTGAAGGCCGTGACTAACTTGATAGCACTCCCCTTCTCCGTCTCGATTGCTGGGCCGCATAATATGCTCAAATATTTTTTTGAGGCTGGCGCCAGTGATGGTGATTTTGGTTAAGACATCGTCATAGGGGAAACAGGCTTTGAAATCTTTGAGAGTAACGACTGGACCCAAAGACTTGACTCGGATAGAGCCGGAGCCGACCAAAACTAGATCAACGCTGGTGTTGGAGGCAAAGGCGTCGGCAATTAGATTGCCCAAGGTGGTTTCGATTTCTCTGGCAGGATGGGTTAGTTTTTGGGCTAACTTGCAAACCAGGGCGCTGTATTTTTGGTCAACTTTCTGTTTGAAGGAGTCAATAAAGGCCAAAAGATCCCGGTCGGGCTTGGCTAAGCTGTCAGTGATGGGAATCAACTGCCACTGGTAATCAACAATACTGTTGGTGTCATCATCGACGGTGATATCAAAACGGCCAATTTGGTCAGTGCCAACACCGGCTTGGGTAATAAGAACATTGTTGACTCGAGCCGGTTGATCAAGGATGGTGTGAGAATGACCACCAATAATTAGATCAACACCCCAGTCGGGTTTGAGCATTTTGGCTAAAGCTAAATCGGACTCATAGCCAATGTGGGTTAAAAGAATGGTTAAATCGATATCGTCATTTTTGTAAGCATTGCAAATTTTGCCAACTTCGGCACTGGCCTCTTCTAGGCTGATAAATGAACCAATCAACTTGTCCTGGCTAATAGAATCAATGACTTTGTCGGTAATAATGCCGGTAAAGAGAATATCAAAACCGTCTTGGTTGATGATTTTGTAAGGATTCATCAGCCTTTTTTGATATTTTTTGATATAAAGATTGGCGTTGACAATGGGGAAATTGGCCATTTTTTCCAAAAAAAGCAGGTGGGGTAGCCCATAATCAAACTCGTGGTTGCCTAGACAAACCATGTCCGGTGCCAGATAGTTCATAATTTCGATAGTAGAGATACCTTTGTATTCGGAGTCGATCAAGGAACCTTGGAGCATATCACCGGAAATAAGATATAAAACATTTTTTTCTGCGGCCCGAACTTGGTTGATATAACCAGACAAAAGGGCCAGGCCACCAATAAGTTTGCCCTTTTTGCCAGCGACTTCGGCAATAAAATCGCCGTGCATATCATTGCTGTGAAGAATGGTAAATTTTTTGGTGGTCATGGCTGGATTATACCGCTGGATTTGATATAATGGGGCAGTGAAAAGAGCAGGGTTGATAGTATTGAGTTTGTTTTTGATGAGTGGTTATCAGGTTGGAGCGGCACCGTGGTATGACCCGTTTGAAATTTTGGTAAAACCTACCAATACTCCGACTCCAACATTGACGCCAACTCCAACGAACAAGATTCTTCTACAGATTGTGCCATCAATTAAGATGGAAATAATGCCCCTGACAACGGCGACTGCCAGCCCAACGACAGAGCCAACAGCAACAACCACTAGTGTGCCGAGTTTGACGCCAACGGAGAGCCCGACAACGGCTCCGTTGACCCCAACCCAAGGCTCAACCATAGCACCAACGGTGACAGTTGGGCCGACACCAACGGTTGAAATGGTAGAAGAAGTTGGTGAAGAAGACAAAATAGAAGAAGAAAAGGATGGTTTGGTAAGCTTGTCTTTTAGTTTACAAGAGGCGATTATAGCCGGATTGGTACTGGCAGTAGTGGCCTTGGGATGGTCGAAATTTAAAGGGAAGAAGAAAAATATCTAGGAATGGATTTTTTGGTAGGTGTGAATTTTTAAAAATCATCACCTGAGTCATCGAGATAGGTAGCATTTGGCCCGATTATAGTGGTTGGTTTATTTAATTTTGCAAAAATATCTAGTTTTATTTTATTTATTTCTTTTTTTCTAGATCTTGGCCATTTTAGATTGTTTTCCCAATAGTTTGGATTGTCAACCCAACATTCTCGTTGGACATCCCAATAACCTCTGACAAATTTTTTAGGGAATTTATAATATTCGTAAACTACATCTTTACCGATCCTAACACCAAAAAGGGGGGCATAAAATGCTTGTTCATCAACCTCAAACCCCAGTCTATCTCTTATTATGTCAATTATTTCTGGAAAAACAGGAAGCCCCACTGAGACCAGACAGTTATTTATCGAACTAATATTTTGTCGGAGAAAATTAGGGGGCAAGGAATTAGTAAGGGGAAGGAGGTGGTAAGAATATGTTGTGTATGATGGATTTGTTTTATAGGTAAGACCGGTTTGATTAATACTTTCTCCAACTTTAGATGAAGTTGTGCCATGAACTAAGTTAAGGGTCTGATTAGGGATGGAAAGAAATACTTTTCTAGCAAGTTCTGGAGGTATTTTGGCAATGACCCGATCTCTCCTGTCGAGTCCAGTGTCTTGATTTTCAAGCGACATCTTTTAACGTAATAATTTAAATTATAAACAAGCTGTTTTTTTAAACACCAATGACGTGTAATTTCAGTTGTCCGGTTTTTTCGGACAACTTAAAGCTTATAAAAATAACAATTTTGGTATCAATGGATTTTTTGGTAGACATAGTAGGAATAGGCAAATAAGAACAAAGATGAAACTAGAATAGGAATGACGGCAAAGTAGAAGGCAAAACGAGATATAAAAGTGGCAAATAAAGTCAGTAAAGCCGAAAGCTTGAAGAGAATGGCGCCGAGACGGTGGGTTTTGGCCCAGACTTTTTTGTCAGAAATAGTCCAAGGAGTGCGGATGCCGACAAACCAATTTCTTTTGGTTTTGGACATCAGAATACCGGCGTAGAAATAGAGAGTAGCAAGAGCGGGTGACATGGCTTGGCCGATGTGAAAATAGTAACCAAGATTGTAGATAAGACTTAATAAATAAATGTAAAACAGAAAGACAAAAATTAGAGTGGTAAAAGTATAGAAATGGCCTGAAAATTGTTTGAAATTTTTTTTGTAAGGGTCGGTTTTGGGTAGAAATTTAAAAAGCAGAAGCATAAGGATGGATAAAAAAGGCATAAAAAATAGAGCAAAAAATTTGGGACCGTACTGGTCGGGAGCACCGTTGATACCCCAATGAGTAACTAATCGGTCGGGTAGACGGGGATAAAAATAGACGGCCAGAAGAAAGGAAAAAATGATAGTTAAAACTGGCAAAATAAAGTTTTTAGTCTTTGACATGGAGTTGTTTACCGAAGGCAAGGCAGTTTTGGGTAATGTCTAAAAGAGCCAAGCCGGGATGATTGATGGCGGTGGTGATATGGGAAATTAAGGCTTTGATATCATGGCCGGGGATGGTTCGGGCGAAAACTTTGGGATTGACGGCGGATAAAAGAGAAACGGCATTGATGGGCAAATTAGGATTGCCTTGGGGGGTGGATTTGGTGGCGGCGTCTTTGGGGGTGGTGGGACTGGTTTGGCCGGTAGTTAGACTATAGAGATAGTTGTTGCTGACTAAAATTTTGATATCAACATCAAGTCGGGCGGCAGAAATAAGATGATTGAGGCCTTCACCGTAAATACCACCATCGCCACCGTAGACTAAAACGGTTAACTTGGGATTGGCCAGTTTGACCCCCATGGCAACGGGAACGGCTCGACCATGAAGGGTGTGAAGAGCGTAAGTTTTTAGAAAATCGGCCATGTTGCCGGAACAGCCAATATCGTGGGCGACGACAATATTTTCTGATTTTAATTTTAGATTGACAAAGGCTTGTTTGAGGGCGGCCAAAACCAGATAGTTGCCACAACCAGGACACCAAGTAGGAGCGATGGGGGTAGTGTAGTTAGATATTTGGGACATGATTATTTAATTAATAATTTAGTTAATTCTTCGGGAAAGAAAGGATGACCGTCGGATTTGAGGATTTGACGGTTAGGATTGAAGTCAAACTGTGACTTTAGGAGAGTGGTGAGTTGACCAGTGCCGTTGTCTTCGACAGTAATAATTTTTTTATATTTTTTAATAATTTTTTCTAGGGTCGGGTCAATAGGCCAAAGAGTACGTAAGTGAAGATGGTCAAAACCAGTGTTGGCGGCGGCAATAGGGCCATAGGTCGACCCCCAAGAAATAAGCAGGGTGGAAGAGCGGTGTTGGCGGTAAAGAGGTGGAGGTAAAAATTTAAGAGCAGAAATCAATTTTTTGGCTCTTTTGTGTTGCATGGCAATAGCAGTTTGGGGATCCTCAGTGGCAAAACCAAACTGGTCGTGTTCGTAACTGTTGGCCAAGTATTCCCCTTTTGGGGTACCAGGCAAAGAGGCGGCGGAGACACCAGTTGAGGTGGACCATTGGTAACGTTTGAATTTGATACCAGGGGCGGAATTGACCTTGAGTTTGGTGATTTTGGATTTGACAGTGGATAGGTCTTTTAGATTGACGGCTGATTCGGCTAAAAATTTGTCAGATAGAACAATGACCGGCAGTTGAAACTGAGCGGCTAGATTGAGAGCAGTGAC
>CAZRXL010000009.1:15487-15675 GCA_964604055.1 uncultured Gammaproteobacteria bacterium | reverse complement strand
AGGAAGTAAAAGCAGAGATTGGCGATAAGACTGGGATTGAAATACACCAGTGGCCTCACTGGCAAACAGGAGAGGCAAAAATAGGCTGGATAAGTGGGGAAGTAGATAAGATTATTGAAAAAATTGGAGATGAAAAAGTAAACATATTGGCTAAGTCAATCGGAACTTTGGTGACGGTGAGGATGCTA
>CAZRXL010000009.1:0-15477 GCA_964604055.1 uncultured Gammaproteobacteria bacterium | reverse complement strand
AGGAACTGACTTTTCGATATTTCCACAGACTGGGCAGAGGAAGTAAAAGCAGAGATTGGCGATAAGACTGGGATTGAAATACACCAGTGGCCCCACTGGCAAACAGGAGAGGCAAAAATAGGCTGGATAAGTGGGGAAGTAGATAAAATTGTTGAAAAAATTGGAGATGAAAAAGTAAACATATTGGCTAAATCAATCGGAACTTTGGTGACGGTGAGGATGCTAAATAAAAACACTGAAATAGTGGATAAGGTGCTGTTGTGCGGAGTACCTTTGGCGGCATTTCAAGAAGGAGATTAGGCAAGCTTTGGAATATTGGCGAAGCTGCCGGCTGAAAAAGTATTGGTGATTCAAAACGAAAATGATAATGTGGGTAGCTTTGAAAAGGTAAAAAAGATGTTTGAAAAAATAAATCCAAAAATCAGAGTCATAGCTAGAATCCGAGACGACCACCATTATCCATACAGCAGTGATTTTGGTCAATTTTTGACCAGTTAGTAAAGGCCATGGACGTAAAAATAGAAACATCCTGGAAAAAAGTTTTGGAGCAAGAATTTGACAAAGATTACTTTAAGAGACTGGCTGATTTTGTCAAAAGTGAATACAAAACAGCAATGGTTTATCCCCCACCCCGATTTATCTTTAGAGCCTTTGAGTTGACGCCATTTGACTCGGTTAAAGTGGTAATACTGGGGCAAGACCCGTACCATGGCCCAAATCAAGCTAATGGTTTGGCTTTTGCGGTTGGCAAAGAAGTGGCCTCACCTCCGTCTTTGCAAAATATTTATAAAGAACTTGAAAGCGATCTGGGGGTAAAAAATGGTGATTTGGAAAATTGGGCCAAACAGGGGGTATTGCTTTTGAATGCGACTTTGACCGTAAGAGCACACCTGGCCGGGTCACATCAACATAAAGGTTGGGAGGAATTTACTGATGCAGTGATAAGAGTATTGTCAGAACAAAAAGAAAATTTGGTATTTGTATTGTGGGGGGCTTATGCCCAAAAAAAAGGGGCGGTGATTGACGAGACTAAACATATGGTAATTAGGTCGGCCCACCCGTCTCCACTATCGGCTTATAATGGTTTTTTGGGGTCAAAACCTTTTTCGACCTGCAACCAATATTTGGCAGTTAATGGAATTGCACCTATTGTTTGGTAGGTAAAATAAGTTATAGTTAGTTATGATGATGAAGACAAAAGTGGTGGCAACATTGGGACCGGCAACAGAAAACTTGGAACAAATTAATGGTTTGTATGAAGCTGGGGTAAACGTTTTTAGATTGAACCTAAAACACAACCAAATTGACTGGCATCGAAAAACAATCAATCTAGTTAGAAGAGTGGCGCCGGAGACGGCGGTGATGGTAGATGTCCCCCGATTGGCGATGATTAATGAGTTGACTAATTATGATTTTTTGGCTTTGTCATACGTAGAAACGAAAAGTGATGTGCTTAAGGCCAAAAAGAAAACAGAGGCAGGGGTAATTGCTAAAATTGAGAATAAAAAGGCGCTTGTGAATATCGAGTCGATTGTAGAGGTGGCGGACGGAGTGATGATTGCCAGGGGGGACTTGGGAGAGAGTTTGCCGCTGGAACCGTTGGCGGGGTGGCAAAAAAAAATAATAACAGTCTGTCGGATGATGGCAAAACCGGTGATTGTGGCCACAGAAATGCTGCTGTCAATGGTGGACAATAAAATGCCGACCAGAGCCGAAGCCACCGATGTGGCTAATGCAGTTTTTGATGGTACGGACGCATTGATGTTGTCAGAAGAGACGGCAATCGGTCATAACCCAGAGCTGGCAGTAAAACAGATGGTAAAAATCGCTAGTTTTTGCGAAAAAAAGAATTTGTCGGAAAAAATTGACAGAATCGAAATGGATGATAGTGAGCTATTGATTGAAGCGGCGGTAGCAACTATTTTGACAACCGGTAAATTTGACGGGATTGCTGTATTTACGGCATCAGGTAGAAGCGCTCGGGTGTTGTCTTCTTATCGATTGGATTTGCCGATTGTGGCGGTTAGCAACAAAAGAGAGGTGCTAAAAAAATTGGACTTGTGTTTTGGAGTGGAAACGAGTTTTAATCAATTCGACAATGATCGGTTTGATATTAGAGCACCAATTTTTTCCCGCTTATTTGCCAGAGGATCAAAAATAATGGTGGTGCATGGAAATAACTGGATAAAACAAGGAGAAACTAGCAACATATCGATTATGACGGTTTGAGCTGGTATGCTTTAAGTATGGAATTGGCGATAAAGGTTTTAGCAGTAATAATTTTGTCTTATGGATTGGGTAAGATTACGGACAAAATTATTGATGCTTTTAACTTGGTATCAAAAAGTTTTTCGGTGGGAAAATTTGAGATAACGGCTGTTTTGATGGCTTTGCTAACTAGTTTGCCGGAAACAATTGTGGCGGTCAGCTCGTCTTTGAAGGGCGAAAATAGTCTGGCTTTGGGTAATGCGGTTGGGGCTAATATCGTTAATTTGTCACTGGTGATTGGGGTGACGGCAGTGGTGGGAAAATCGTTACATTTTAAACACGGCAAGATTAAAAAATATGTAGGGCCAGCTCTTTATGGTTTAATCCCTTTTTTGATGATTGCTGATGGGGTGATTGCCAGAAATGATGGAGCGATATTGCTTTTGATATACGCTAGGTATGTTTATGGCTTAATCAAAGAAAAAGATAACGGCCAACCAAAGGAAATCAGAAAATCGATGCAGGCCGGTTTGGTGGCACCGGGCTTAGTAACCTTGTTGTTTTGGGTGGGATTGTTGATCGGCTGTTCAGAAATTATTGTTAATTTAGCCAGAGGAGTGGCGATGGATCTAAATATTCCAATGGTATTTATTGGCTTATTTCTGGTGTCGGTGGGAACTACTTTGCCGGAGATGGTGTTTAATATAAGGGCGGCTAAAAAGAGAGAGGTGTCGATGAGCTTGGGGAATGTGATTGGGTCATGTGTAACTAACGCTACTTTTGTAATTGGTTTGGCGGCAATGATTAGCCCAATTACCGTAGTCAATCCATATCAAGTGATTTTGCCTGGACTAGAGTTTGTGTTTACACTGGCGTTGCTGATTGCCTTTATCTATTCAAAACACCGGCTTGATGCTTGGGAAGGGGTAGTCTTGATTAGTCTGTTTGGTTATTACGGGGTATTGGGATTGCTGTTTAAATAAGATTATTTTTCTTTTTCCAAATAACATGGTTGTACATAAACCAGTTGTAGGGTAAAACTAAGAAAATAATGATAAAGGGGAGAAGAAGTTGGCGATATTGGGGGCCAAGGATGGCAACGCCAATACTACCTACAATAGTTTGAATCAAAAGGGCACCGGCGGAGGTGAAGTTGAATTGTAAAAATTTGCCAATAAGTTTGTCATTGCCGATAGTGTCTTTTTTGAAGGTCCAAAGATTGTTTAAGGTGAAATTGCTAATTATGGCCATTTCAGTAGACAAAAGCCAGGCAAGCCACTCGGCAGAAAAGAGCTTGGAGAAAAGGGCTAAAGTACTGGCATTGATTAGATAGCCAACAAATCCGACAGTACCGAATTTTAGAAATTTTTGAGTGACTGGATCTCGATAGCGGGTTAAAATGGCGACTCTAAGACTATCTTTGGCCGTTTTGGCTTCAATTTTTGACTGACCGGCGTTTCGAACCTTGAAGTCGAGAGGAATTTCTTTGAATTTGGCACCCATGGCTAAAATTTGGTGAAGTAATTCTAGTTTGTAGGCAAATGATTTGGTCAAAAGATGACTGTAATCCATATCAAGCTGATCAATAAAACCTTTGACCTTGGTAACTTTGAGACCGGTGGTAGGATCGGTAACCCGAAGGAAGTTTTTGAAAGGAAAAAAGAGAATAAATCTGGCGGTTAGACCACCGAATTCGGAAAAGAAGACCCTTTTGGCACCCCAACCTTTTGGATTGCTACCACCTTTTATCTTGCGGCTGCCAATAACATGGTCGTAGCCTTCTTCGCAGGCTTTGAGCATAACGGGAATAGTTTCGGGCGGGTGTTGAAAGTCACCGTCAAATTCAAAAACGTAATCGGCGGAAAGCTTGTCCATGGCGTATTTAAAACCCTTTAGATAGGCGGCGCCGATGCCATCTTTGCTGGTTTCAGTAAAAAGATGGACGTTTTTATATTTTTTTTCAAACTTTTCGACTACTTCACCGGTGCCATCGGGTGAATTGCCATCAACTACCAAAATTTGCATTTGCCAATCCCAGGTTAAGCCGCCCTGTTTGGCTTGGATATAAGGAAAGGTTTTTGAGATAAGATAATCAATCATTTTGCCGATATTATCGGCTTCGTTGTAGGTGGGAATAACTAGAACAGCGGTTTGTTTTTTGGTAGTTTGTTTAGTCATAAAATGAGTATAACAAAGCAAACTGATAAAATATGCTATGAGAATTAAGGTGTTGACTTTGTTTCCCAAAATGTTTGATGCTCCCCTGTCGGAGAGTATTTTGGGTCGGGCACAGAAAAACAAGCTGGTCGAAATTAAAACCTATGACATGAGGCAGTGGGCGGGCAATAGCTATGGTTCGGTGGATGATCGACCGTTTGGGGGCGGACCGGGAATGGTAATTAGACCGGAGGTAATTGATAAGGCTTTAAAAGAGATCCTTCGGCAGGCTCAGGATGACAAAGTAACAAGACGCAAAATAATAGCCCTGTCGGCTAAGGGCAAAAGATTTGACCAGGCGACGGCAGAAAGATTTTCAAAGGAAAAAGAACTGGTGTTGATTTGCGGCCATTATGAAGGTTTTGATCAGAGGATATTGGATAATATGGTAGATGAGGTCATATCGATTGGTGACTATGTATTGACCGGTGGTGAATTGCCCGCATTGATAGTGATCGATGCGACAGTTCGATTGGTTGCTGGGGTATTGGGAAAAGATGAATCGAGTCGGGAAGAAAGTTTTTCGTTAATAAATGGCAAGAGAGTGGCAGAATATCCACAATACACTAGACCGGCAGATTTTAAGGGAGTGAAGGTGCCGGAAGTACTCCTATCGGGTGATCACAAAAAAATTGAAGAATGGCGGAAAAAGCAATTAAAGCAGGGTGCTGGTAAGTAAAATCACCCCCAGAAGTCCGAAGACTAAATATTCGACAATAATGGAGATGGCCAGATCGCCGCGGCGATGATGATGGTAAAGACTCCAAAGAAAATAGCCACTGGCAGAGGTATAAACAATACGACGTTGAAGATGATCGTTGTATGAATAGAAAACAAAGGCGAAGGCAGAAATAAAAAGAAGAAGTAAGAGGGTCAGATATTCAACTGGATGTCTCTTGACTTGGTCTGGAATAAGCATGTTAAAAGATGGTGCCTTGGCGGCTAAAAATGAGTAATAGTAGGATGATAGCCAAAAAGGCGATGTGGCCAGTATTGGAGCCGGTTAAGCGATGAGTATTGTTTTTGAGAGTTAGATAGCCATCGACAAACAAGACGATGATGATAAGCCCAAAAAGAAGAAGACCAAAAATTTTACTGATTTGAGTTGGACTGATGAGCTTTTCTGCTGCTTTGGCTTGATTGGCAACGGCCAGAACCGGAGCCGATTGAACAGAGAGATTTTGAGGTAAGGGGTCAAGAGCGGGGGTACCAGATAAAGGAGCGCCGAAATGTTGGACAACTAAGGTGGTCTTGACGCCACCTAAAACACCATTGATGACGGCAATACCAATCTCTTGGTATTTGGTATTGATAATATTATCTTTGTGAGTCGGGGAATGCATCCAGGCCGAAAGCATAGATTCGGTATCATAAAAATCTTTGGCTAGGTTTTCGCCAGCAATAGAATATTCGTAACCAGCTTGACGAAAGAAGACCCAAGGATCTTGATTGTAGGGAGCGGGCGAGGTGTGGGCCCAATAATCTTTGGCAAACATATCTTCGCCCTTGGCTTGAGCTGATAAGGCGAGAGTGGCATTGTACGACACTGGGGGCAAGTTGTATTTTTGGCGTTCGAGATTGGTAAGGATCAATACTTTTTCAGTGGTAATTTCGGAGCTGTAGCCCAAAATACCCGGTCGAAGAATGGTCAGGGATTTGAGAACTGATTGGTTCAATAGATAAATGGCGATAAAAAGGCTGATAAAACCGGGATGAAGAACGGCGGCTCGGTGGTTATTTCTGGATTCGGGAATAAAAAGATAAGAAAAAAGACGTTTCACATATTCAGTATAGGCCATTTTTTAAATTTTTTGACCAAGCAAATGCCAATATAGATACCGATTAGGTCAATAATTGTGTCGCTAAATTTACCCATTCGGCCGGGGATGAAACTTTGATGAAGTTCGTCACTTAGGGCATAAAGATAAGAAATGATGGCTGAAAGTTGTCTTTTTTTGACGGCAAAAAAAACCAAAACAAACAAGACAGCATATTCGATGAGGTGAAAAGTTTTTAGAATCAGAAAACGGTCAAGCCGGGTAGTGCCAATGCCAGTGGTCTGGCGGGATGATAAAAAGAAGATGAAACTCATCCAAAATAAGGCTGGTAAAAAACGAATTATTTTTTTAGACATGTTTTTTGAATTTAGAAATAGCTAGAGGAGCAAGCATTAATAAGCCGCCGATAGCCATAAAGATAACTGGAATAAAACGACCAAAAGAAGCTTTTGGTTTGGGCGCAGGAGCGGAAGACGGCGTAGGGACGAGAGTTGGGGCGGTGTCGCCTAAAACCTCCGGTTCTGATGTAGGTTCTGGGGTTTCAGTTGGCGAGGTGCTGGGTGAAGGAGAAATTGAGATTGTGGGCGTTGGTGTTTTGGTGGGAGTGGGAGTTTTGGTGGGAGTGGATGTTTTTTCGGGAGTAGGAGTTTTGGTGGGAGTTGGTGTTAGTGTTAAGGTTGGAACAGAAGTGTTTGCTGGTGCTACGGTAGGAGAGACGGTTGGGTCGGGCGGGCAACCATTATTTGGATTCCATTGAGAAGGATCAGTTAAACACCAATTGCCATTAGCTTGCAAAGACCAGCTGAGTTTTTTATCGAGATCAATCGAAGTATAGTGATACTCGTCGACTGTTTGGTTTGATTCGTTTATCAAACGAACCCAATCATCACCGTTATTTAAAAAACCATCTGCTCCAACCATAAAAACATGATAGTTTTTGGCCTCAATGGTGACCGTTTCCATTGTTTTCGGACTAGTGCCACCATCTTTTAGATCGTCAATTATCCAATTTGTTAAGATGACAGTATCGTCATTGTCGTTGAATATTTCAACCCATTCATCGCCTGTGGCCGGATTGGGCATAAATTCAGTTAGAACAATCCCTTGTTGGGGGTTGGTGATTGCAGAAGGAGTGGCTTCTTCGGTTGGGGTCAGAATTTCGGTCTCGGCTTGAATTTGAAAAGGTAAAAAAAGAAAAAGCAGTAAAAGCAACACAAATTAGTTTAGCAGATGGAGGGCGTGATCAAGTTTGTGAATGGCTTTGTCTTTGCCCAAAATTGGCAGGGATTCGACAATGGGGGGAGTGATAGGAGAGCCAGCTATGGCAACTCGAAAAACCATAAAAAATTGACCGGTATTCCAATTATTTTTTTTAATTAAATCCAGTAAATTATTTTGAATGGTGTCAAAACTCCAATCAGAGGCGGAATCAAGGGTAGTTTTGGCTTGGGAAAGAATGTCCTTGGCTAAATCTTTGGTCAGCCCTCTTTGGAGTAAGAGATTTTGATCGTAATCGGGGTCGGTCCAAAAGTATTGACAGAGACTGACTGCGTCTTTGAGAGTGTGGATGCGAGGCTTGATAAGAGGGACAAGAGCAAGAATGGTGTCGGACTTAAGATCGGGTAAAAATGGCTTAAGACGGTGGGCAAGCTCTTGGTCAGTTGAAGCCTGAAGATAATGAATGTTGAAATCGGTCAGTTTTTTGATGTCAAATCGGGGTTGTTTTTTGTGTAAACGGTCGAGGCTAAAGGCTTTGACAAAATCATCAAGACTGAAAATTTCCTGGTCAGTACCCGGATTCCAACCTAAAAGCATTAAATAGTTTAAAACTGCTTGCGGCAGGAAACCGTCATCCAAAAAGGCTTGGGCAGAAGTAGCGCCGTGGCGTTTGCTTAGTTTGCCTTTGCCGTCTGGGTTTAAGAGGTTGGTGAGATGAATCCAAACCGGAGGAGTCCAACCAAAATAACGATAAAGAATCGTTTGCTTGGGAGTAGAGCTAATCCAGTCGTCACCACGCATGACATGGCTGATATTCATGAGGTGGTCATCGACGACAACAGCAAAATGATAGGTGGGGATGCCGTCGGATTTTATTAAAACTTGATCATCGATATCCTGACTGTTGATCTTGATTTTGCCTCGGATGAGATCGTCAAACTCGATAATTTGTTGGTCTGGAACTTTTAGGCGGATAACAAAAGGGGTATGAGCCGCTAACTTGGTATCGATTTCAGCTTTGGTCAGCGATAGACAGTGACGATCATATTTGGGAATTTGTTTGAGTTGGCGCTGAAGCTCCTTTGCCTGGGCGAGTCTGTCTTGGGTACAAAAACAATAATAGGCCAAGCCTTGGTCGAGTAGAATTTTGATATATTTTTGATAAATATCGAGTCTTTGGGTTTGATAAAAAGGACCCTCGTCGTAGACCAAACCGTAATCTTTGAGAGCTTGAATTAAATTTTCGGTAGCGCCGGGGACAAAACGTTTTTGATCAGTATCTTCTATCCTTAAAATAAATTGACCTTGATTTTGGCGGGCAAAGGCGTAATTGTACAAAGCGGTTCGCAAAACACCGATGTGAAGTTGGCCAGTGGGGCTGGGAGCAATACGAGTACGAATAGCGGTAGACATGGTATGATTTTAACAGATGTCTTTAACTTTTGTGGCTTATTCCAGTCGAAGGATAATAAAATTTGGAGGTTTGGGAGTATTGGGATTGGCATTAGTGTGGAGTTTGATAGCTACCGGGGTAAGAATATACAAAGCGGCAAACCCGCCAAAAACTTTGCCGACGATGAGATATGGTAAATTGCCCCCAATTGTTTTTCCGGAAAAACAAGTCAGTAACAAAACTTTTTCTAAAGAATTGCCCAATGACGATTTTCCTAAACTACCGGACCAAATGAAGGTGTACGTAATATATCGTCCAGATACGGCATTTCTAGCTTTGGAAGAAGACAAACAAACAGCAAAACGTCTGGGGTTCGTGGTTGAGCCAAGAGAGATATCACCAGGGGTATATGAATTTTTGAATGACAACTTAAACCAAAGATTGGTGATGAACGTGTTGGAGGGACATTTTAACTTCAAGTACCCTTATGAAAATGATCAAATGGTGTTGTCACCGGAAGAAAGACTGGATAAAAATGGAGCTATTTCGCGGGCAAAATCTTTTTTGGATTTAGCCGGACAAATGGATGGCGATATCGAAGAAGGAGAGGTAAAAACTAGTTTGTGGAGATACGAAGCAGGAGGATTGAGATCAGTGACGGCAATTTCTGAGGCTAATTTGGTTAGAATTGATTTTTATAGACAATACTTAGATGACGAGTATCCCCTATTGGGTAAAAATCCAGATGAGGCCTCGATTACAGTTTGGACCAGCGGGGCAAGTGTGGGAGCGAAACAAGTAGTAGAGGCAAATTATAAAAATGTCAGAATTGACAGGGAATCTTTTTCGACCTATCCAATAAAAAGTGCTGACCAGGCTTGGACTGATTTGACTTCCGGTAATTATTGGCCAGCTAAAGATAGCGGTCAGGCAATGGTGCCGATCAGAGAAGTTTATTTAGCCTATTTTGAACCAGTTAATTTAACTAATTTTTTACAACCAATTTATGTCTTTGCCGGGACGGATTTTGTGGCTTATGTGTCAGCGATAGAGAACAACAATATTAAAAAGTGAAAATAGGAGCCGGTTTGGTTTTGGCCCAATCTAGATTGGTTTTGGCCCAATCGACTAAAAGGCGAGTGTCGGCAAAACGATCATCACTGCCAGCGACAACGCTGATCAGTTGGTGGCCGGAAATATCTAAAAGGCCGATAAAACAACCACCGGCCTCGGGAGTCCAACCGGTTTTGAGGCCTTTAATCTCGCTGATTTGACCTAAAAGTTCATTGGTGGTAGTTAGATTGTGTTGCATCGAACCGTCGATGCTGGAAACGGTCAGTTGTTGCTGATTGACAGTAGAAAAAACAATCGGGTTTTGAACCGATAAACGGCCGAGTTGAGCAAGATCGGCAACGGTAGAAAAATGATTATAGTGGTGGATGCCGTCGACATTGGTAAAATTGGTGTTGTTAAGGCCGTATTTTTTGACCAACTGGTTCATCTGATCAACAAAAGCTGTTTGACCGCCGGTATAGTGGTTAGCAAGAGCGACGGCGGCATCGTTGGCTGAGTAAACTAAAAGGGCCGAGACAAGAGATTTGACAGTGATTTTTTCGCCTTCAATCAGTTCCATAACCTTGCCTTCTGTGTAGGGTTGTCTGATGGTAACAATCTCATCAAGCGGAAAAAGGTTGAGAGCAGTCAAGGCGGTGGCCAACTTGGTGGTAGAGGCGGGGAAGACTTTAAGGGTAGGATTTTTACTAAAAAGGACAGTGTTGGTGGCCGAATCAATCAGAATGGCAGATTGGGCCTGGAGAACAGGAGGAATTTGATTGAGGATGATTGGTTGAGGCGGGGCTAAGTAAGCGGCAAGGAGATTTTGGTTTGATTTGGTGTTATTTTGCAAACTTAGTCCAGTGACATTAAGAGACAATAGATAGAGTGAGACAAACACTGTCAGAAAACTGGCCACAAGCTTTGACAACATTATTTTAGTTTAAGCCTAATGTGGCAATCGTCAAGTTGTTTTTGGTCGACTGGACTGGGAGCGTTCATCATTAGATCCATGCCTTTGCTGTTTTTGGGGAAGGCATAGATGTCTCTAATATTGGGCTCATCAAGCAAAATCATTAACAGCCGGTCAATGCCAATAGCCCAACCGCCGTGAGGTGGAGCGCCATAGTGAAAAGCGTTGTAAAGACCGCCAAATTTTTTGATGACTTCCTTTTTGGAATAACCAAGACGGGAAAAGGCTTTGACTAATGTCTCGGGCTCGTGATTTCTAATCGAACCAGAGGCGAGTTCGTAGCCGTTTAGAACTAAGTCATATTGACAGGACTCAATAGTCAAAGGATCTTTGGCGTCGAGTGCTTTGGCCCCCCCGGCTGGCATGGAGAAGGGATTGTGGCCAAAATCTAGTTTACCTTCTTTGTTGATTTCATAGAAAGGAAAACCGGTAACCCAAGCGAAATAAAGATCGTTAGGATTGGCTAATTTGAGGACTTTTTGGCCGAGATGGTTTCGCAGAGCGCCCAAAACTTTGTTGACTAATTCCGGCGTACCTGACATCAAAAGTAATAAGTCGCCGGGTTTGGCTTGAAGCGACTGGCTGATCTCTTTTTGAAGATCAGGCTTGAAAAACCTGGCCACACCAATGTCCAGACCAGAGTTGGTAACTTTGGTATAGGCCAAACCGGGAGCACCATACTCTTTGGCAATTTGTTCAAAATCTTCAATTTGTTTTTTGCTAAAAGTGGCGCCGCCTGGAACAACAATGGCCTTGATAACTGGGGCAGAATTGAAAATATTAAAGTCGGTTTTGCCTTTTATAATGTCGGTTACATTGTTAAGTTCGAGGCCAAAGCGGAGATCGGGTTTATCGCTACCATATTTATCTTGAACCTGTTGATATGAAAGCCTGGGGAAAGGAAATTTAACGATCTTTTTTTGAGGGGACACAACCTGATAGGTTGCCTTCATCAGGCCCTCGGCTACCGCAAAAATATCATCAATGGTGGGAAAACTCAACTCAACGTCAATCTGGTAAAAAACACCGGCATGACGATCGGCTCGGGGATCTTCATCTCTGGCACAGGGGGCGATTTGAAAATAGCGATCAACGCCAGAAACCATTAACAACTGCTTGAATTGTTGCGGAGCCTGGGGCAAGACAAAGAATTGACCGGGGTAAATCCGACTGGGAATAATAAAATCGCGAGCGCCCTCGGGGGAAGTGCTGGTCAAAAGAGGGGTGATGACTTCGGTAAAACCATGCTGGTCCATCCAGTTTCGGACAGATAAAATATATTTATGTTTGAGCTTGATAATGTTTCTAAGACGTTCTCGGCGCAAATCAAGGTAGCGATACTTGAGTCGGGTATCCTCTTCTAATTCGGTGCCATCAGTGTCTAAGGGAAAAGGGGGAGTAAGAGATTGGTTTAAGACAGTTAATTTTTCAACCTGAATTTCGATACTACCAGTGGCCTGGTCAGGGTTGATGGCTTTGGGGCCACGTTTACTAACCAAACCTTCTACCTCGATGACGTATTCTTTGGCCAACTTGGGAAGTTTGGTTTTTTTGGTATCGACTACCAGCTGGATAAAACCAGACCAATCGCGGAGGTCGACAAACTGAATTTGGCCATGATCACGGATGTTACTGACCCAGCCTTTAAGTAAAACTTTTTTACCAATCTGTTTTAAACTGTCGAGGGTTAAAATTCTGGTCATGTGCTATTTTACAGCAAAAAGGGTCTAATTGGTGATGAATTGTTTAATTATTAGCTGAGGAGTGGTGGTATTGTTCCAAATGTTAAGATCAAGCTCGGCGACAAAACTGATATAATCTCCGACCTTAATTTGGCCATCAAGATGGCCTTGGCGAAAAGCGATGGCATCGCCATAAATTTTTTCAACGGTTTTGGTGTTAGGATCGTCGATAACTAATTTGAGATGATCTTGATTTTGACCTAAAAGACGTTTTTGGGTAATTTTGAGATCTTTAAAATAAAAGAGCGGATGGGGATTGCCTAAACCAAAAGGTTCAAGTTTTTGCAAAAGACGACAATTTTTGACAGTAACAGCCGAGAGTTTCATTTGAGCATCGACTTCTAGACTGGCTTCGGGGATATATTTGGCTAATTTTTTATTAACATAAGCGGTTAGCTTTTTTTGAAGTTTTTCAAGATTGTCGGTTTTTAGAGAAAAACCGGCGGCCTGACTATGACCGCCTAAATCAATAAAAAGATCAGAAAATTGCCGAAGTGTTTGGATAATATTGAGTTGTGGAATGGAACGGCAAGAACCTTTGGCTAGACCATCTTCGATAGAAACGGCAATGCTGGGTAAAAAATATTCTTGAGTAAGTCGGCCAGCAATAAGACCAATGATACCAGGGTGAAAAGAGGGGTCAGAAACAAAGATTAATTTATTTTTGGGATCAAAGGCTGTTTTGGCTAGTTGATAAGAGCCGGTTTGAAGTTGTTGACGGTCGGAATTGAGAGACTGGGAAAGACGGGCATATTTGTCAGCTACGGCAGGAGTGGTGGCACATAAAAGACGTAAGGCGTCCATGGGATCAGACAGACGACCGATAGCATTGATGCGGGGAGCAAGAGTAAAACCGATACCACCAGAGCTGATGGAATCAGGCTTGAGATTGGAGACGGCGATCAGTTTTTGAAGGCCAAAGTTTTTGGTAGTGGCAAAAGTTTTTAGACCATGGCTAACAATACTACGATTGATGTCAAGCAAGGGCAAACAATCGGCGACAGTGGCCAGGGTGGCTAAGGCCAGATCGGCGTTGGGGTCTATTTTTTTGGCTAAAAACCAAGATAAAGCGCCGGCACAAACTTGGGTAGAGTGAATAATGGCGATAGTTTTGGGTTTGGTTTTGTCTGGTAGATGGTGATCGACGATAATAAAATCAGCTTTTATTTTTTTGATTTCTTTTTGGGCAACAATGCCATTGTCGACAGTAATAACCAGATCAAAATCTTGTTTTAAAGACTGATAAGATCTAGCATTGAAGCCGTAACCATCCTTTTGGCGATGAGGGATGAAAGGAGTAACGACAGCGTTTTTTTTGGATAAAGCGGTCCAAAGAAGAGCGGTGGCACAGATACCATCAACATCATAATCGCCATAAATAAGAATTTTCTGCTGGTGGTCGATGGCGTGCTGGATGCGCTTGAGGGCGCCCTCAAGCTGGGGCAGAGGAAAATTGAGATCTTGGGGGTGGGGCGGATTGATAAAAGAGGCTGAATCTTTGATTTGACGATTTTTGAGTAATAAGGAGAAAAGTTTTTTGGAGTCAGTAGTAGAATCAATGACCTGTTTTGATTTTAGAATTAGGTTCATGGTTTCATTTTACCTTATAATAAGGATATGAGATTGCCTGACAGAATTAAAAAATTGATGCAAAAGTTTATTGCGGCTAAAGCCGAAATTTATGTGGTGGGCGGAGCGGTAAGGGATAGTTTGATGAAAAGAAAGGTCAAAGATTGGGATTTTACCACCAACCTGACACCGGAAGAGATGAAAAAGCTGTTTCCTAAAAATAGTTTTTACAATAATCAGTTTGGGACCTTGAGCGTAGTGGAGGGGAAAAATATTTATGAGATTACCACCTACCGAACAGAACAGGGCTACAGTGACGCCAGACACCCGGATCAGGTAAGCTGGGGGCTAAGTCTGGAGGAAGATTTGATGAGACGGGATTTTACGGTCAACGCCATGGCGGCGGATATAGACGGGAAAGTTGTTGACCCATATAAAGGTCAAGAAGACTTAGAAAAAAGATTAATAAGGGCAGTAGGAAAGGCAGAAGAAAGGTTTGAAGAGGATGCCCTAAGAATGATGCGGGCAATTAGAATTGCCTGTCAAATTGGATTTGTGATTGAGGAGTTGACATTTGAAGCGATAGAAAAGAATTGTCAAAAGATATCGAAGGTGTCTGCCGAAAGGGTAAGAGATGAGCTATTGAAGATACTTGGCTCCCCTGCCCCGGCTGAGGGAATGGTGTGGTTGAAAAACTCGGGACTATTGCTACAAATTTTGCCGGAAGTGTTGACGGGGGTGGAGGTTGCCCAAAAAGGTCATCATGTTTATGATGTGTGGAACCATAATTTGAATACTTTAAAAAATTGCCAATCGGAGGATCCGATAACCAGACTGGCTTGCATGCTCCATGATGTAGCCAAACCGGAAGTAATGGTGGGTGAAGGAGAGGCGAGAACTTTTCATAACCATGAGATTGTGGGGGCGAGACGGGCAGTGGCGATTGGCAAAAGGTTGAGGTTGTCCAAGAAACAATTGGACCAGCTTTATAAATTGGTACGTTGGCATATGTTTTCTAGCAGTGACATTATCACCGATAAGGCGGTCAGGCGATTTATTAAGCGGGTGGGGGTGGAGCTTTTAGATGAAATGATCGCCCTAAGGCGAGCGGATCGACTGGGCAGTGGGGCGAAGGAGACTAGTTGGCGATGGGAACTGTTTAAGAAACGAGTGGTGGAAGTGCAAAAACAGCCATTTTCGGTTAAAGATTTGAAGGTTAACGGAGAAGATGTGATGAGAATATTAAAAATAAGGCCGAGTCGAAAAGTGGGAGAGGTGTTGGAGGCTTTGTTTGCCGAAGTTGAAGAAAATCCAAAGTTAAACAAA
>CAZRXL010000008.1:16152-16783 GCA_964604055.1 uncultured Gammaproteobacteria bacterium | reverse complement strand
TTTATGAACTTGATGAACTTTCAACTTGATGAACTTGACAAACTGACATCTGAGATCCGACATCTGAGATCTGAGATCTGACATCTGACATCTGATAAACTAAATCATGTTCGATCTTTCTCTTTCCCCTTCCCAAATCGAATTTGTTATTCGCCCCGGCGCCAGCCTGACTCAAGCCTATCAAGTTGCCAACAATTCCGATCAAACCATCACTCTCAACACCAAAATTCTCCCCTTCCTCCCCAGCAACGACACCGGCTCCGTCAACTATCAAAATGTCTCTCCCAACCCCAACATTATTTTCTCCCTCAACAACGCCGATCTTCAACTGGGACAACCCTTTACTCTGCCCCCCAAATCCCAAAAACAATTAGTCTTAAAAATCAACACCTTATCTTCAACCAATCCCACTGATGCCTACTTTACCTTCTTTGTTTATCAAACCCCCTCAATCTCTGCTAACGACACTAGTATTACCCAAACCACTGGCGAAATCGGCTCACACCTTCTTTTAACTTTAGCACCCACCGAAACTCCCACCACCCAAGGTCAAATCCAGAAATTTTCAACCACCCCCCGCCTCAAAGATGTCTTTTTTACCCCCATATCCTTTATTGCCCAAGTCAGAAAC
>CAZRXL010000008.1:15811-16142 GCA_964604055.1 uncultured Gammaproteobacteria bacterium | reverse complement strand
ATCATTTTTTCAAAACTACCGGCAAAATCATTATTTCCAAAAATTCCAAGGTTATTACCGAAATTGACCTCGATGACAACAATGTTCTCGCCAATCACGCTCGCCAAATCACTTGCCAACACCAAACCTGCACCCTCTCTCCACCTCTCTGGCCTGGGCAATATTCCGCCTCACTTGAACTCAACCCCAACCTCAATATCAAACCCGTTTCCCTATCATTTTTTGTCTTCCCCATCTCTCCATTACTTACTATTGCTTTCATCAGTCTCTTCATTTTTGTCTTCAAAAAATTCAAAAAAATGACCAAAAAAAATACCGGGGAGTAAACTGA
>CAZRXL010000008.1:6671-15792 GCA_964604055.1 uncultured Gammaproteobacteria bacterium | reverse complement strand
TCAAGTTCACCCTCCGGTATAACTATTACTTCAGTATTTGCTCTAAACGGGGCAAAATCCCGTTATCAGCAGACACCTTGGCAATTCCATTCTTTATCTCCACTACCACCCAATGTCTGTCACAAAACCAACCTCTTATGGTCAAAACACCAGTCGCTAGGTCCTTTTCTCTAGTTTCAGATCCCAAATGAAACCAATGAAAACACTTCGGGTCCACAAAAAAACAACCTATGTTAGACATAACTACCTCCTTATTTTTTTAGACGCCATCTCAACACACCAGATTCAGACTTCAGTTTTCTAGCCTTACCTTTTAGAAATTTTTTAATCCCTGCAATTTCTTCATTGGTAAAACTATCAATCCTAAACCAAATTTCAACCCAAGACTCACAAGTTTTCATAAACACCATCTTAGAATCTTCAACTTTTTTTTGAAATTTATCCGGATTAACAACCAAAGTTGCATCAGGAATTACTTCTCTCAGCAACCGATTCCCAAAGTTCAGAGCATCAACCAAAAACTGCTTCTGTGTCATTTTCTTCTCCTATTTTTATCTTAATAATTCTTCCGTCTCTCTCCTAATATGGTCGATTGTTGCCTGATTTATTACCACCTCCTTTCCTGTCGTCATCAGCAGTGCAAATAATTCATCATTGCAATGACCTACATTTAATTCCGTTATCCCTATTTTTCTCATCTCATCCGTTAAGTTTGTCAATTCACCTACTTTGATTTGATAGTTTCCCATCAAACAAAAGTTTCCAAAACCATCAGTCCAAATCGAGATCCAAACTCCTGATCCTATCATGGCTACTGCCAACATATGACCGTATTGATTCGACCTTATCTTTGGCTCAACCCCAAAATTTTCCGTAAAGAAATCTTTAAGTTTTTTTGCCAAAGTAAAATCAATTACCGACATTTTCTCTTCCCCTCCTTTTTAAAGTTCATTTTTGATGAAATATTTTAAAAGTCACGCTTTGTGACCATTAATCTCTCACCAACCCTATTCTATCATAAAAATCACCTATAATCAATATTATAAGATAGTTTGTTTTTCGTCTCCTCCAAGACTCATCAGTATAGTTTTTATCTATAGAAACAAACATCCCCGGGTCAAAAATAGTTCTACCCTTCTAGGGCAAATCTATTCCCAACCCGGGTCAAACTTAAGAAATTTCATATAACTAATCCATCAACCCCCTTTTTAATCAATCCCCATAGTACCTTCTTGAGAAACCCAACCACCAAAGGTTCCCAAACCTCTGACAATTCATCTACCAATATCCAACCGAGACCTTGATCCTCCTTCAACCAACCCGAATAAAAAATCGGCATTTCTCCTTTTTCATAGTAAATTGCCAACACTTTTTTATCCGGCGTTGATACATCCACCAAGATCATCCAACCGACATCATTATCCACTTCATTCAACAGTATTCTGTCTCCGTCGGATTTTATTGTCATCAAATAATCAAACAATTCCGCCGGAGGTATATACTGCAACCAATATTTACCCCCTTCTTCCCAAATCTTCATTTCGACCATTTCTTGAGTCATCAAATCTTTCCCTCCAAAATCAACCTATTGAGCCTAAGTTCCCCCCATCCTTTACCTCCACCCCACAGATAAACATAGATCGGGTTAAAATTATTTGCCTCCCAGCCTTCAATCTTATAACCCCTAAATTCATCTGTGTAAATCCTTGGTTTTGGAAACTGGTAACCATAGTCTCCCAAAAAACCGGTAAATGACTTCCAAAATTCAGTATTCCAAGGTACCATTGGCATATTCATCACCAACACCGGATAGCCGTCAACATTCCCGAAAAGCATCAGGTTTACTTCTTCACGACCACCGTATATTGATAACGACGCCGTCAACTTTAAAGTATCCATATTTAAAGTAGTTCTGGCAGCAAACTTATCTCTCAACAAACCGTCAAGAGCTGATAACATCTGTCTATTCATTACCTTTTTCCTCTCTTTCTTTCTTAAGTTTTAAAGTGCCGACTTCCAAAAAATATATTATAAAGCCAAACTAACTTGGCTGAAATTTCCTTCTGAAAATCAACTAAATTATATCACAAAGTAACCTATAATACAAAATTACTAAATCTGGTCTTTCAAATAAAAAAATACCTCGGGGTAATAAATTCTGACATTTGTCAAAATTTACCTCCGAGGTAAATCAATCAGTCCTCAACAACCTTTTTGGTTAAGTCAACATCTTGGCTAGGTTCATCCGGCCAGATATTACCAAACCAGGTCGTCTCAAACTTTGAAGGGTTCTCCTTATTCATCTTCTCTTGTTCTCCTCCTAATTATTCTTTTTCATCAAATTCATCATCAAATCCAACAACGCCCTGTTCATCGCCTCTGGCGACCAGAGCAAATTGCCATCTTGATCCGTCTTATAAACATTAAATGGGAGTTCCAGTTGCCTATCAATCCTTTCTGTAATATTTTTAACCCCATCTGGAGATTCGCCGACAACCGTAAGTTGATATGATTCATCATCATAAATCAAACTTACCTGACAACCTTCAATCTCTTGCATCACCCTCCATGGCGCAAAAGCCGGTTTGCTCAAACGCCAGCTTGTCTTCGCCATCATCAACTCACCGGTCTCGATCTGCAAAGGCCAAGTTTCCACCTGTTTACCTTCGCCACATCCATACACTGTCACTGATAATTGCCAATTCACACCAAACCCTCCTTTTTTTTAACGTTCCGTTTTCTAAATTAAATTCCGCTTTTAGAAATTAATTTATGGGACCATTCTACCAAAAAATCCACTTTTAGTCAAAAAATAGGACAAAACCCCTCCTTTCTAGGAGGGGTTGTTTCATTTACTCACTACCAAAACAAACTCTTAAATCCTAAATTCTCCTTTTACTTTACCAACTGAGATCTGACATCTGAGATCTGACATCTGAGATCTAATTGTCTTCTACTGCTGCTTGAGCCGCCGCCAATCTTGCAATCGGCACCCGATATGGACTACAAGAAACATAATCCAGTCCGATTCGATGACAAAATTTCACCGTCTCCGGATCGCCACCCTGTTCACCACAAATACCAATATTCAACTTTTTATTGGTCCCACGACCCAGTTTAACCGCCATTTCCATCAATTTGCCGACTCCTTTTTGGTCAACACTGGCAAACGGATCCTCAGGCAAAATTTTCTCGCTAATATAATCTTTGATAAATTTACCGGCATCATCCCGGGAGAAACCATAAGTCATCTGAGTCAAATCATTAGTTCCAAAAGAGAAGAATTCAGCCTCGGTAGCAATCTCATCGGCAGTGACTGTCGCTCTTGGAATTTCAATCATCGTCCCGATTTCATATTTCAAACTAACTCCAGCCTCCTTGATTACCTCTTCAATTACTGGGATCAACTTAGCTTTCAGCCATCTTAATTCCTCAACTTCTCCAATCAAAGGAATCATAATTTCCGGCACAATTTCCAATTTTTTCTCTTTCTTCAACTCACAAGCCGCCGAAATTATGGCTCTCACTTGCATCTGATAAATCTCCGGATAGCTTACCCCTAATCGACAACCTCGATGACCCATCATTGGGTTGGCTTCATGCAAAGATTCAATTTTGTCTTTAAGTTTTTCAAACGAAATTTTCATCTCTGTCGCCAAAGCCTCAATATCTTTATCTTCTTTTGGCACGAATTCATGCAATGGTGGATCCAACAATCGGATTTTTACCGGCAACCCTTCCATGACTTCAAACAATTTTTTGAAGTCATTTTTCTGCATTGGGAAAATTTTTGCCAAAGCCGCTTCTCTTTGTTCTAAAGTGTCAGAAATTATCATCTGTCTGATGGCAAAAATTCTGTCTTCTTCAAAAAACATATGTTCGGTTCGAGTCAACCCAATTCCCTCGGCTCCAAATTCTCGAGCCGTCTTGGCATCCTTGGGAGTATCAGCATTGGTTCGAATTCCCAGTTTCCTGGTTTCATCCGCCCACTTCATCAATCTACCAAAATCACCACTCAATTCCGGCTCTACTGTTGGCACCTTGCCCAAAAACACTTCCCCAGTTGACCCATCCAAAGTTATGATATCTCCCTCTTTAACCGTCACCATTTCACCACCAACGTCAACCCTAAATTCTTTATTTTTCTCATCAACACTAATCGATTCACATCCTGATACACAACATCGACCCATCCCCCGAGCCACCACTGCCGCATGAGACGTCATCCCTCCCCTGGCTGTCAAAATTCCTGCCGCCGCATTCATCCCAGCAATATCCTCCGGTGAAGTCTCCAATCTTACTAAAATTGGTTTCTTACCAGCTTCAGTCATTTTAACTGCTTCATCTGCATTAAATGCTACCGGACCATAAGCCGCTCCTGGGCTGGCTGGTAACCCTTTGGCAATCATTCTAAAATCCTTTTTAGCCTTACTATCCAAGGTTGGATGTAACAATTGATCCAATTTATC
Organism: uncultured Gammaproteobacteria bacterium; assembly: GCA_964604055.1. Taxonomy (GTDB): domain Bacteria; phylum Patescibacteriota; class Microgenomatia; order UBA12405; family UBA12405; genus CAZRXL01. The sequence goes on along the minus strand of CAZRXL010000008.1, from coordinate 11,323 downwards.
CGCTTCCACTCGAGTCAAAGCTGTTTTCTGGTCAATCATTCCCTCATCCACCAAATCCACCGCAATTTTTACCATTGCCGGCGCCGTTCTCTTACCATTTCGAGTTTGCAAAATAAACAATTTCCCATTTTCAATCGTAAATTCCACATCCTGCATATCCTTATAATGCTTTTCCAGCTTATCAAATATTGCCATCAATTCTTCATAAGCCGCTTCATTATCTTCTCTTAAAGACTCCAAATGTTTTGGTGTCCTGATTCCTGCCACCACATCCTCACCCTGAGCATTCATCAAATATTCACCATAAGCCTTGGCTTCACCGGTTGACGGATTTCTGGTAAAAGCCACTCCGGTTCCGCAATCATCACCCATATTACCAAACACCATTGATTGAACATTAACTGCCGTTCCAAAAATTTTACTTTCATCAATCTTGTTCAGTTGTCGATAAATTATCGCTCGGGAATTATTCCAAGAATCAAACACGGCTCCAATAGCCCCATCCAACTGATCTTGAGGATCTTCCGGAAAATCTTTACCCTTCTCAATTTTATAAATCTCTTTATAACCCTTAACCACTTTTTGCCAATCTTCCGCCGTCATTTGAGTATCTTCTTTAATACCCCTTTCCGCTTTCACTTTATTAATGACATGTTCAAATTTCTCATGTTCCAAATTTCCAACCACATTGGAATACATCTGAACAAACCTTCGGTAAGAATCCCACACAAATCTGGCGTTACCGGTTTTCTTCACCATCCCTTCAACCACTTTTTCATTCAAACCCAAATTCAAAATTGTGTCCATCATTCCCGGCATCGAAGCTGCCGCTCCCGACCTTACCGACACCAACAATGGATTCTCAATATCACCAAATTTCTTTCCTGTCGCCAATTCCATCTTTTTCAAACCTTCCGCCACCTGAGCTTTAAGCTCTGCTGGATATTTTTTACCATTACTATAATAGTATCGACAAACCTCAGTTGAAATTGTAAACCCCGAAGGCACCGGGATCCCCAAATTGGTCATCTCTGCTAAATTAGCTCCTTTCCCACCCAAAATAAATTTCATTTCCTTATCACCTTCAGACTTACCATTACCAAAAAAATAGACATATTTATTCATAATTTCCTTTTTTAACTTCTAAAAAGACGTGCCTTTACTTTATCCCAAAAAATCTCCTTTTTCAACCTATCTAAATCCCTTTTACTTAATGAGCTGACATCTGATACCTGTCCGCCCACTGGCGGATCTGAGATCTGACAAACTGAGATCTGAGATCTGACATCTGAGATCTAAAATCTAATTCTTGACTCTCGTCAAAAAACCGTCTAATCTTAATCAAGTCTGTATGAAAACTAAAAAATCGTTGATCATTATCGGCGTCCTTGTCGTCAGCCTCACCTCCTTTTTTATCTCTGCCAAATTCTTTTCTCCAGTCAAATCTACCCCTGTCAATTACCTTAAAAATCAACTCTCTTCTGCTCAACTCTCCTATTTTGCCCGTCTCGATGGCAGTAATACTGCCGATAACTCCATCATCAAAATTAACACCGGTACCACCGTTGCTCCTTCCACTTCTAATTACAATCTTTTTGTTGGTGACACTATTGCCATTGCCAATTCTGGCGGCGGTTCTGACATTTATACTGTCAGAGATATTGCCGATACTAATGCCATCTTTATCGATCCCACCCTCAAAACTGAAAATACCTCTGCCGGCGCTTATGTTATTGCCACTCGCTCTGCTGTTCACAATATTTCCTTCTCCCCCACCACTTCAGTTACCGAAGGTAAATGGCAAGTCCTTATCAAAGCCACTAGTTTAGCCGGCGAAGACCCCAGCGACGGTATCCCCGATCAAGGTGGTTTTGATGCCCTACATCTAACCAATAGCGATGTCACTTGTCCTTGGGGCGCTACTGCCGAAGTTGGCACCACCGCCGTCTTAGAATCCGGATCTGGAGTCAGTCCCAGCGCTATCGGCACTTACCACGTCATTACTTGTGCTCTAAACAGTGGCGGCACCAATCCTACCGATATCGGTGTTACTGGTACTATTGTTATTGGTGGTGATAGTAGTAATCACCAACTCATTAACCCCGCCCCTGCCATCGGTCACACTGTCGGTCAAGCTAGCGCTGCTGCTGATACTCACACTTTTATCCTCCGCCATCTTGATTCTGCTGGTACGATTATTGATAATGACACTAGCATTGGCAAAATCGCTCTCACTGAATCCGTTAGAGTTACCGCTATTATCGATCCTACTATCACTTTTTATATCGACAATGACGGCGCCACCATCACCGGCACTCGACGCTGTGGCGATGATGTCGAACTTTCCGCTGGCGCCCCCCAAACTACTGCCACCTCAGTTAATTTCGGTTCTCTCAGTCTCGGTCAATTCAATACTTTAGCTCAAAGATTTACTTGCTCCACCAATGCTGTCAGCGGTTATGTGGTTCAAGTCTTCGAAACTGCTCCCTTAACCATCACTAGCGCCGGTTCCACTAGCACCATCCCTGATACTACTTGTGACTCCGGCTGTACTATCGACTCCGCTGGCGCCTGGAACACTAGCATGTCCGAATCTAAATTTGGCTATTCACTTGACGCTATCAGTGGTTCTCCGGTTGCCTTCACTCACAACAACGTTTTCAATGCCAAACCCTTTGGTGTCGGCTACTCTAATGCTCGTCCTATTATGAGCCGCAATAGCACCCCTACTACCGAAGATCGCGCCTATATTTGTTACCGGATTACTGCCTCTAATTTTCAGGAAGCCGGTATTTATCAAAATCAAATTAATTTTATTGCTACTGCCACCTTTTAAACTATGAATTCTGCCCAAAAAAATAAATTCAATTTCATCCTTCTTTTTATTCTTTTCTTCTTAAACACCTCTCCTGCTTTAGCCCAATCCTCCGTTACCAACAGTAGTGGTATTTCTGCTATCCCTCCTCGTCTTGAAGCTACTATTAATCCTGATGATGTCAGCACTTATACCCTCAAAGTCCGCAATGAATCTCCCAACACTCGCGACATCAGAGTCAGTGTTCGTGATTTTATTGTTACCGACAACCAAGGCACTCCTAACTTTCTTGATGACCTAGTTCAAAATATCAACAATCGTTGGTCTGCTAGTAGTTGGATCCAAGTCTCCCCTTCCCAACTTACTCTCAAACCCGGCGAAACCAAAGCCCTAACCATTACCATTATGCCACCCGCCAATGCTCTCCCTGGTGGTCATTACGCTGCCGTCATTTATACCCCTGATACCTTCTCTCTTTACAACACCACTACCGGTTCTTCAGTTCAAACCAATGTTGGCACCCTTCTCTACATTACTGTCCCTGGCGATATCAATCAAAATGCTTCTGTCACCTCTTTCTCAGCTCCCAAATTCTCTGAATTCGGTCCCATCGATTTTAATACCACCATCAAAAACTCTTCTGATATTCACATCCAACCGGTCGGCGCCATCACTGTCAAAAACTGGTTCGGTCGTAAAACCGGTCAAATTCCTTTGGAAAACACCAACATTTTCCCCTATACTACTCGCGACTTCAAAAACACTCTTAACAAAAAATGGCTTTTTGGTCGCTATCAAGCCGATCTCAAAGCTTCTTATGGCTCTGCCGGTGGTCTGATTGCTGCCACTCTCTTCTTTTGGGTTATTCCTTGGCGGCTAATTATTCTCATTATTGCCGCTTTGGTTATCATCATCACTCTTATTCTTCTCATCAAGAATCAACCCAAGAAACCCAAAAAAACTGACGATCAAGTCGCCCAACTCGAAAAAGAACTCGCCGCCCTCAAAAAGAAATACTCCGACAGATAATATTTTGATTTGCCTCCGTTTTTCAATAATCCCGATCTTAAATCATAAATCTTTTTAATGTCTTTCTGACATCTGATTAACTGATATCTGACAAACTGAGATCTGACATCTGAGATCTGACATCTGAGATCTGACATCTGAGATCTGACATCTGAGATCTGAGATCTGAGATCTGATAAACTTAATCATGTTACTCATCCTGCTCCTCTGTCTACTTTTTCCCCCAACCGTCTCCGCTCTCAACTATCAGGATACTGCCCAAGTTTCCATCTCCGCCTCTATTGGCGACAACCGCATCACCATCTTCGGTTATACTTCTCCTCACAGTCGAGTCGAACTTAGCAGTCCTCGGGTCTTTGCCGTTACCTACAGTGACGATACTGGTTATTGGCTCTTTGACAAAGTCTTACTTCCCAAAAACCCCCTCGATCTTTGTTTAAACTCTACCGACGAAAACGGTCGCTACACCGCCCCCGTCTGTATCCCCGCTCCTCCCCCTACCAATTATCACACCGATACTGGCCCGATTTTACTCCCTCCCACCATTTCTCTCGACCGAGATCAAATCAACCCCTACGACACTGTCGTCACTTCCGGTCAGTCTATCCCCAATTCTCAAGTCTATCTTCATTTTTACAAAGTCAACGATTCTGGTCTCAGTTTTCCTCGTCAAATTTTTGCCTATTCCCTGCCACCACTTTTAGCCGTCACCGACCCTCAAGGTAACTTCAGCGTCAATCTTCCCACTGCTTACAACAGCGACTACCGCCTCTACGCCTCCTCTCGTTTCAAAGATAATTATTCTCCC
>CAZRXL010000008.1:0-6659 GCA_964604055.1 uncultured Gammaproteobacteria bacterium | reverse complement strand
TATTGATTTTAGATGATGGAGATGGAGTAAGTAAAATATCCCCTCCTCGTTTATCTTCTACCTTTATTTTTCTTCTCCCTAATGACACTTTTTTACTTACTCCATCTCCATCATCTAAAATCAATTCCAGTTATTATCCCCCCTCCCTTCGTGCGTCATTTACCTGTTCCCCGTTATCTCCCGGCTATCCGTCAGGTTTCCCTTCATCCTTACTCTTCTCATCCCCCAGCTGCCACTTCTTGCCGCCTTCGCAAATCCCACCCCAAATCCCCCTAAATCTCTTTAACAAGGGACTTATTTTTGTTTTACCTGCCCGCCTACTGGCGGATCTGAAATCTGAAATCTCAGATCTGATATCTGATATCTGACAAACTGAGATCTAATTATCTGACATCTGACCAACTGACATCTGAGATCTGATATCTGAGATCTGACATCTGAGATCTGATATCTGAAATCTGATAAACTAACTTAGTGAGAATACCTACTTTTTTATCTATCGCCCTACTTCTTTCTCTTGGTCTTTTTGGCTCAATCTTTCTTGTCACCAAAACCACCACCATTTCCAAACGCGCCCACACCTCCTCCTCTACCGTTGCTTTAGAAAACTCTTATCTCTTTGCTTCTCCCCTTCAAGCCAAAGCCGACGGTCTGGAACAAATCCGTCTAACCGTCTTTTTACTCGATGGTCGGGGCTTGGGTGTTTCCAATCAACCAGTCAAACTCAATCTGCCTACATCAGTCAGGATCACCAAAAGTCAAGAAGTCACTGATCAAACCGGCAAAGCTATTTTCGATCTCATTTCTCCCACCCCTCAAACCCTCCATGTCTCCGCTTCCGTCGGCACCTCCACCCTCCCCCAAAAAGTCAAAATAACCTTCTACTGAAAAATGAAATCATTTTTTATCAATTCAGATATCGAAAAATATCTTCTATCTCTCGATTCATCAACTATCTCCAACACCATCCGAATAATTGAACTACTAGAAAAATACGAATATAAACTCGGTATGCCTTATACCAAGCAAATTCAAAAAAATCTCTACGAACTCCGCATCCAAGGTCGTCAAAATATTAGACTTTTTTACTGTTTTCATCAGAATAAAATTGTTTTTGTTCATGCCTTTATCAAAAAAACAAACAAAACCCCATCCAAAGAAATTAACACCGCCATCAAACGTATTAAATCCTTGACACATACATAACATATATGTTATATATAAAACATGACTAAAACACCTCTCAATAAACTCCGATCTTTTAAAGAATTTAAACGTCGAGCCTTAAAAAATTCTGAGATTAAATCCAAATATGATCTTTTAGAACCAGAATATCAACTTATCGATAGTATTATCAAAAAAAGACTTCAAAAAGGCATTTCTCAAAAACAACTTGCTAAAAAAATCGGTACTCAACAATCAGCTCTTTCCCGACTTGAGTCTGGCAGATACAACCCTTCCCTTCTAACTCTCAAAAAAATTGCTATCGCCCTCGACTCTCAACTCTCCATCACTCTCAAATAACCTTCTACTGAAATTAATGTTTTACCTGTCCGCCCACCGGCGGATTCTTAAATCTTACTTCTAATTACCCTATTCATAAATCCTAAATCTTACATCTTAAATCTTTTTTTAATGTTTTCTGACATCTGAGATCTGAGATCTGACCAACTGAAATCTGAGATCTGAGATCTGAAATCTGAGATCTGAGATCTGATATCTGAGATCTGACCAACTGACATCTGAGATCTGACAAACTGAGATCTAATTCCTAAACGTCACCACAATCGTCTGTGACAATTCCGACCCATTAAAACTGGCTCTGACTGGAAACTGACCTTCCTTTGTCGATGTCAATCGAAAAGTCACCCGACCGTCTTTATTACTCAACTCATTCATCTTCTTTATTTCTTCAACTCCTGTCAATTCCACTGTCTGACCTGCTACTCCCTTACCACTTCTGTCTAACAAAAATACATTTATCGTACAAACATCAATTCCATCAGCTCGAGCCAAAATCTTATCTCCAATTATATATGATCCTGCCGGCACTACCCGTCCCGAAGAACTTGCTTGAGATAAAGTTACCAACGCTCTAGGAATCACCGACGTTGCTAAAAACAACACCAACACTAAAGCTGCCAACACCCCACCTCCAATCAACATCGGTTTAGTTATCACTATTTTTTTTCTTTGTTTCACTTCTTTTTTGGCAGCCATCTATACCAATAATAGCATATTTCTTCCTTGTCAACACCTCAAATTATTCTTAAACCTAATTTAGCAAACAACCTCTTTAACTGCTAAACAGCAATTTTATAAATAAATCCCTAAACTTACATATGAATCTAATTTCACTTCAACCTTATTTCCCCCTATTTTTCCCTTTCCCCTCCTTTTTCCTCCTAAAATACATCAAAATCAACCAAAATATAAACTAACAAATCACAAACTATCTCTTCACTTTTTATCATTCATAATTTCAAAAAAATTAAACCTTATTTCTATTATTCTTTTTTCCACCAATCAAAACCCTAAGACTAATTTAAAAATATCAATTTTCAATCTCAAAAAACTATATCAATTAATAACATAAGCTATAAACCGCAATTCTCCGCAAACAACTTTTTAAAAATCACCAATTTTTTACCCAGTTTAAAACTGTTTGATATCTTTTGTAGGCAGGGATACAAACCGTGAAAATAAAAATGAAAACAATTTTTATTATCTTTTTTCTAACCCACCTACTATCAAAAGATATCATTAAAATTCCTTTTCTTAAGCTTGACAGCCTTTTTCTTATAGTAGATAGTTAATTTATTAATCATTCAACTCTGATAAAAATGTATAAAATATATAATTTCAAACCTAATTTTTTATCACCGACCAAAAAGAACTATTTCAACCAATTGGCTGAAAAATTAGTCCCGTTTTTAATTATTGCCGCCACCTTTGTTTGGCTCTGGAAATAACCGATGACCTCCCTGCCAACCTCTCTTCTCTCCAATTTCCGCTCTTGGCTGACCGCCAAAAATTATTCCGCCTCCACCATCAGGAATTATCTTGCTGACACCAACAATTTTCTTAAGTTTACTGCTCATCAATCCTCACCTCCTCAACCCTATTCAACTTCAGTCGTCGCCACCTACCTCAATTCTCTTAAATCCGATCCCAATTATCGCCGCTATCTCTCTTCTCTTTCCAAGTTCTTCCAATTCAGTCTCGATCAAAATCTGACTTCTACCAATCCTCTCAAAACTGCTCTTAAACCGGTTAAACCTTCTCTTGATGACTTAATTGTTGAATACGAAGCCTACTTGATCAAAAAACGTTTCTCTCCTGCCACTATTCGCAATTACCTTAACGATATTCGTCAGTTTATTGATTGGTCCCAATCTCAACTTGTCTCCAAAAATCTTTAATCAAGACTATCTCAATCGCTACATCGACTACCTCAAAAGTAGTCAACTTTCTCCTGCCTCCATCAACCGCAAACTCTCTTCCCTAACCTCCTTCCAAAAATTCCTTATCAAAAAAAACCGCCTCCCTCAAACTTCCAAACCTCTTCCACCTTTGGTTACAATTCCTACTCCCAAACCCAAGTTTTTTCAAAAACTGACCTCACCTCTGTTTAACTACCTTGTTGGTGCTTCCCTTTTAATCATTGCCTCCGGCATTGGTTATACCCTCTATCGTCAGGCTGTCGATCAAGCCAAAACCAATTTTGCCTACACCACCGCTTCCACTCCCGTCTATGCCGATCGTTTCCTTTCCTTCCAAGGTCGTCTCACCGACACCTCCGGCAATCCTATCAGCTCTACTACCAGTATCCAGTTTGATCTATTTGACACCGAAGCTCCCGGCACCGGCAATAACCTCTATAGCTCTTCTGTTGGCAATTCCCAAGTCGTCACTCCCGACGACAACGGTATCTTTTCTGTTACTATTGGTAAAACCCACGGTCTTGAAATTCCCAACTCTGTTTTTACCGAAAATCCTGCTGTCTTTCTTCAAATTACCGCCGGCGGTGAAGTCATGTCTCCCCGCCAACCCATTGCCACTGTTGCTTACGCTATCAATGCTGAATCTTTGCAAGGTCTACCTCCATCTGCCAGCGGTCTAAAAGATACTGTGCTAGTTATTGACCATGACGGCAATCTTAATCTTGGCGAAACTTCCCCCACCATCAAATCTACTTCCGGCACCCTCGGTATCGAAGGTCAAGCTGTCCTTATCAAAGCCACCGACGGCAGTGGTGGTAACATCACCATCAATCCCGACGCCAACGGCATCATCAAACTCGTCACCGAAGGCACTGGCTCTACCGCCGTCAACGGTTTTATCGATGCCACCAACGCCAATTTTGCCGCTGGCAACCTCTACAGCGCCACCATCAACAACACCAATCGCAGCTACAATTTCCTTGATTTCCGCAACTACGACATCGGCACCACCCACCTTTCCAGCCGCTTTACTGTCGACGCCTGGGGCAACACCTTCGTCGGTGGTACTCTCACCACCACTAATTTTGCTATCGGTTCCACTGCCCTCGTCACCAATCTCAACGCCGATTACCTTGACGGTTTCCACGCTTCCGAATTTTTACAAATCGGTCAAACTGGCTCACTCCCCTACGTCAACAATGCCACCAATTCTACTCTAACCAGAAGTGGTTCCGGTCCCTATACCTTGGCTCTTAATCTAGATAATGGAAATATCTGGACTGGTTGGCAACGCTTCTCCAGAGCCTATCAATATCCCAATGGTACTCCCAGCAGTAATCTTAGTTCTCCATCTATCACTGAAATGGCTTTATTTGAAGAACAATTCAGTAACAAAACCGCTTTTTATGACATTAATAATATCTTTGTTGAACGTTCTGATGATGGTATCAACTGGACAGATGCTGGTGCTACTGATACTCAAAAAAGAAGATTGGTTGGAGGCGATGGTTATTCTAGTTTAGCTATTCCCTATGGCACCCCTTATTTTAGAATTAGATTTAGAGCCACTAGTTATGCTTATTTAAGCACCCTGTACAGTTATTGGAGCAGTAGCGGTCATTCCTCTCGGGTTCAAATTTATAAAAAACATGATAATGGTCCCTATACCAAACACACTTCATCAAACACCTCTGTTTCTGCTTGGCCTGGTCATTTATATCTCCCGTTTGAAACTATCCCTTTTCACCCTAACGGTAGTCTTGGTACCCACTTTCATGAAGTTTCCGTTGTCTTTATTCCTAACTGGAACAGTTCTTATCCTACTAGGAATATTGACATTTATAAATTACAACTTTGGGGAGGTTATCCTGACACCAAAAGAACCTTATTTGCTATAGATGAATTCAAAAATGTCACCTTCCCTGCCAATCTAGCCACTCCCAAAAATCTCTCTGTCGGTGGCACTTTATCTCTCCCCCAAGGCGCTCAAACCGGTTACATTCTTACCTCAGATGCCAGTGGCAATAGTTACTGGGCACCTAATACTGGTGTTGGCACTACTTACGCTGCCGGTTTTGTATGATCCTACTTTACAAATAAATGGGAGTAATCAACTTGGTCTTAATTTAGCTAATGCCAACACTTGGACTGGCTCTCAAACCTTCACTGCTAATACCTACTTTCCTGGCAATGGTATCTGGAATACCAGTGGTAATGTTGGCATTGGTACCACCTCCCCCACTCAACAACTTGATATGACTGGCAATATTAGATTAACTAATACCACTGCTGACAATTTAAACGGCATTATCTATAAAAACAACACTCCTTTCTTACATAATTTTAATTATGGCAATAATGGTACCGTTACTACTACTGGCAACAATCTCTTTCTTGGTGAAAACGCTGGTAATTTCACTATGGGTGTTGGTGCTAATTTTGTTTATGAAGCCAGCGACAATATTAGTATTGGCTTTCAATCTCTCTACCGCAATACTACTGGTTTCAGAAATATTGCCATAGGTAATCATTCTTTATCCTACAATACTACTGGTTACAACAACAGTACTTTAGGGTATTATTCACTTCATTCCAATACTACTGGCATCTACAATACTGCTCTTGGTAACAATGCCGGTCGGTTTTTAGCTGATGGTTCCACTGGTAATACCTCTCCTGACTACTCCATCTACATCGGTAGTAATACCAGATCTCTAGCCGACAATTCTCAAAATGAAATTGTCATTGGTTATGGTGCTATTGGCAATGGCAGTAATTCAGTTACTCTCGGACACAATACTATCACCAAAACTATTCTCAAAGGCAACGTCGGTATCGGCACCACTAATCCCACAAAAAAATTAGATGTCATTGGTGATGGTAGTTTCAGTACTAATTTATCCGTTGGTGGCACATTATCTCTCCCCCAAGGCGCTCAAACCGGTTACATTCTCACCTCTGATGCCAGTGGTAATAGTTATTGGGCACCTAATACTGGTATTGGCACTACTTACGCTGCCGGTATTGGTCTAACTTTGTCTGGATACACTTTCAATGTTTTGTATGATCCTACTTTACAAATAAATGGTAATAATCAACTCGGTCTTAATTTAGCTAACAATAACACTTGGACTGGCTCTCAAACCTTCACTGCTGGTATCGGTGTCAGTGGCAACTCTACTTTTATCAATAATCTTTCAATCGGTGGGACTCTCA
>CAZRXL010000007.1:3214-17153 GCA_964604055.1 uncultured Gammaproteobacteria bacterium | reverse complement strand
ACCCTCAAAAATCTAGTTACCCGCGATCAAAAAACCTTAACTTTAAAAGATTTAATTAAAATTATTAAATAAAAATATGACAGAAGAATTGATACCAACCAGAACCATTTTACAACAAGATCCTTTAGTAGCAGAATCAAGATACAAAGTTGCCAAAAAAAGAGGTGAAACTGAATTAGCCTCGGTATTGTTCAGAAAATGGCAAAAATTAAAAAATTCCAAACCTTTACAAACTTTATAACTTTACAAACTTTCTACTCAAGTTTTTGCTATAATACTCCCTATGAAACCAGCTATTCATCCGAAATATAATACCGACTGCCAAGTTGTCTGTACCTGTGGCAACAAATTTACCACCGGTTCCACTCTCGACAAAATTGAAGTTGAAATTTGCAGTTCTTGTCACCCGTTTTTCACCGGCCAACAAAAATTTGTCGACAGCAAAGGTAGAATCGACCGCTTCAACCGCCACCAAAAATTAGCCGCCGATCTGGCTAAAACCAGCGCCGCCAAGAAGAAAAAAACCAAAAAAATACAAAAGAAAAATAAAGTTTTGTAACCATCGTGCCTACCGTCAACACCAATGTGGCTATTTTAGAGTTTTCGCCCGGTCCTGGAGGTCAGGAAGCTATCCTATGGATGCAAGATCTTCTTACCATGTACATTAGATACGCCAATAAAGTTGGCTGGAAAGTCCAGGAGTTAGATGACACCGTCATCAAAATCACTGGTTTTGACGCCTACAACCAGCTCCAATACGAAACCGGCACCCACCGAGTCCAACGTATTCCAGAAACCGAAAAAAGAGGCCGCATCCACACTTCTACCGCCAATGTGGTTGTCTTTCCCGAAATTACTGCCACCGACATCGAAGTCAAACCAGAAGAACTAGAAATCACCGCTTGCCGCGCCGGCGGCCATGGTGGTCAAAATGTCAACAAAGTTAGCACCGCCATTCATCTAGTCCACAAACCCACCGGCCTAGTGTTTGACGTCAGACAAGAACGCTCTCAACAACAAAACCGAGAAATCGCCATTAATCTTTTAAAATCAAAACTCTGGCAAATAGAAGAAGAAAAGAAAAATAGTCAAAAAGGCACCACTCGAGCCACCGCCAACCAATCAAAACGAGCCGACAAAATTAGGACCTACAATTACGCCCGAAACCAAATCAAAGATCACCGGATCGGAAAATCATTCAACAATCTTGACCAAATCTTAGCCGGCGATCTATCTGACCTACTTCTGGAACTGTCTACTCTTCCCGCTTCTCCAGAGTCACCTTAACCGTCCCTTCGGCATCATCCCGCCAATACTTCACTTCTACTGTGTCACCAATTTTTTTACTATTAATCACCGTCACTAGACCTGTCTCCTCACTTTCATCAGACAGCTTCACCCCTCCAATTTCGGTAATAATATCTCCTACCTTAATCCCTGCCTTTTGGGCCGGACTACCTTCTACCACTTGTTGCACGAAAGCCCCTGTTGGCACCTCATTGAGCATCGCCGCTTTTTTTGAAACCATCTGATAAGCCACTCCCAAATAAGGCCGATCAAACTGACCGGTTGCAGAAAAGTTTTCAATCGATTCTTTAACGATATTAATTGGCAAGGCAAAACCAATATTTTGCCCCGATTGCGACACTGCCACGTTAACTCCAATCACCTGTCCGCTACTATTCAAAAGTGGTCCGCCAGAATTTCCCGGATTAATCGCCGCATCTGTCTGAATTACCCCATCCAGCTTTTCAGACCCCTGAAATGGCGACCCGGCCGTAATTCCCCTGCCCAACCCAGAAATCACTCCCGTCGTTACCGTCGATCTAAACTCACCCAAAGCCGTCCCAATCGCAATCACACTTTGTCCCACCTTCAACTGATCCGAATCGCCCAAAACCACCGGGTTCAAACCAGTTTTGTCAATTTTTAGTATCGCCAAATCATTGACTGGATCCCGATAAATATTGACCACCCCCACTTCTTCGTCCTGATTCAAAATCACCCTATACTTAGCATCAGTATCCGCCACTACATGTTTATTAGTCACCACCAAACCATCGCTACTGATAATAAAACCGGTTCCAATGTCCTGCTCAATATGTTGCGACTGGGGTTGCTGTTGGCCAAAAAACTGATTAAAACCAAAAAAATCAAACAGCGGATTAGCAATCAACTGATCTTTACTAATCGACACCGTTACCACTTTACTAGACACTTCTTCCACCACCTTAGTTACCACCGATTCTTCATCCACTATTTGGGTTGTTACCCGACCCACACTATCATTTTTAGGTCCCAATTTATCCAAAAAATCAAACCCCACCAATCTGTCGACCACCGCCCCGGTTAAAAGCGACCCCATCGCCACTAAACCCACCAGCACCCCCAAAATAAAATTACCACTCAATCTTTTTTTCATACGTTAATCATTATAAAACTGTTCCACTGCTTTTTCCAGTTGTTCATCTACCTCGGTTTCATAGTCATCTTCAACCTCCACATCCGGACTGACTCCACTCTGATCAATACTTGTCCCATCTGGCAACAACCATCTGGCAATCGTCACATGAAGCCCCGATCCATCAGAAAAATTTTCTGGTTGCTGCACCGTTCCTTTGCCAAAACTTGTCTCTCCTACCAATCTTGCCCGATTATGTTGTCGCAACGCTCCCGCCAATATCTCCGAAGCCGAAGCCGATCCCTTATTTATCAAAACCACCAGTGGCACCGATAACAATCTGGTCCGACTTTTGTCCACCCTATAAACCTGATCAATCCCCTTTAAACTTTCTTGCGACACCACTACCCCATCATTAATAAAATCTGACGCCACCTCCACACTTGCCTGCAAATATCCGCCAGGATTATTCCGTAGATCCAACACCACCCCATCAACCCCCGCCCTTCTTACCTCCTCCACTATCTTATCCCACTCTTCATACAACCTTTCCGTAAATTTATACAACCTAATCCAGGCAAATTTTTTACCATCTCTTTCTATATATTCCATTTCAATACTCGCCACCACGATATTGTCTCGTACCAAATCAACCACGAATGTGTCCTTATCCCCCTCCCGATAAATTTCCAAGCTAACTACTGTTCCAATCTCACCTCTAATCAATTTTACCGCTTCATCCAAACTAATTCCGGTCGTATCTCTATCCACTCCATTTTCTTCATCAACAATCTTGATAATCAAATCCCCTGCTTTCAAACCGGCCGTATCCGCCGGAGTTTTCGGCAATGGCGTCATTACCGCCAAAGTCTTATCCTTATAGCCCAAAGAAATCCCCACTCCTCCAAACTCTCCCGCCAAATCATCATTACTACTCTTATTATCATCAGGCGGCAAGTACCTAGTATACGGATCACCGGCGCTATCGACCATTCCCGCAATTGCTCCTTGCACCATCGCCTCATCCACCAGCTTAGATCTATCCAAATACAACGACTCTAGTTTGGACTTAACTCGCCACATCATCGTCAAATCCAACCCTTCAGCAGTTTCCCCCACATTTCTTTGCCCCAATCTAAAACTAACCACCGATGACACCATTACCAAAGTCAAGACCAAAACTAAATTCCTAATTTTTTTCATCAGACTTTATTCTACCAAATATAATTTATTGTTATCCCCATCTATTCCCACTTGCACCACCTTAGCTTTATTTTTCACTATTTCATCAAAACTCAAATTAGACACCACAAATACCGGCAATTCACCCTCCTCACTCAAACTTAAATTCTTTGCTGTCACTATTGCTGTCGCTCCCAGCACTTCCGACTTAACCAAAAAACCATCATCTACCTCAGGCGTCAGCACTATCTTATCTTCAACCAATTCAGTCAACCGGTCAAATTCCAACACCTCCACCACAGCTCCCTGGCTCCAAATCCAACCATCCCAATTAGCCTCCCCACCATATTCCACCGCCTCAAATTCCAACTCGATTTTTCCCTTACCCGCCATTATTATTTTTCCCGCCACCGGACTGCCAAAACTAATTTTTTGCTTATCCACTAAAAATTCTATCTTTCCAAATTCATCTACTCCACATACCTCACCTGTCACCGTGCACCTTCTCTTGTCTTTTTTCAAAAAACCACCCCGATACACCAGCTCTCCTTTCTCAAAACTTTTCCCCTTATTTTCAGCCACCCAAGCTTCCACCTGCTTCAAAGGCAAATCGGCCATAAACTCCACCTTGACTCTTTTGACCCTATTTTCAAGCCACAATTCTTGGCCCAAACCCACCTTATCCCCCTTCACCACCGCCAAACTCGCCTCCGAAGGCACCACCAGAACCATCACTACTTTTTTTTTCTTAAACACACCTAATTATACTCAAACCATCACACAGTTTCAGTCACAAAGGGCAACAATGCCAGATGCCGAGCCTGTTTTATCGCCATCGCCACCTTTCTTTGATGTCTACTACAAATCCCGGTCAACTTAGACGACAAAATTCTCGACCGAGGTGACAAAAAAGTCGCCAAGACTTCATAATCTCTCCAACTCGGCACTGTCTTTTTTTCACAATAAAGACACGGTTTGTCAGATACATAAACCCTTTTAGCTGGCCTTCTTTTTGTTTTTTTCATCTTTTTTAAAAAGGCATTTCATCCTTTTTTTCTTCTTCTTTAACCTCTCCTGCCTTAACTTCAGAAGCTTCTTCGTCCAAACTATCAGGGATAACAATATCCTCCATCACCGACTCATCTATCGTTCCATCATCAGTCGCCAAATCACCATCAGCCACGTTACCAGCTTGCACCTGACCACCGCCAGTTGCATCATAGCCACCTCGACTATCCAACACCACCATGTCCGAAATAATAATTTCGGTCACATATTTATGATTACCCTGCGAATCGTCAAATTCTCGATACTGCAATCGACCTTCCAGAAACACTCTCCTACCCTTTGCCAACAACTGAGAACACAATTCAGCTAGCTTATTCCAAGCTACAATCCGATGAAACTGAGCATCTTCTTTTCTTTCTCCTGTCTTGGTTGTCCAAGATCTGTTGGTAGCCACCCCAAACGAACAAACAGCCATCCCAGACGGGGTATACCGCAATTCCGGATCTCTGGTTAAATTACCAATTAAAGTCACTCTATTTAAACATCTACTAGGCATACTTACTCCTTTAGTTTTTTAAAAATAAATAACGAATAACATTTTCTTCTCGATTAAAAAAGAGATTCATTTCATTTATATTAACCTTCTCTTCCTGGCAACTCAAACCATACTCCCAAAAATCTGCCTGATCATGTTCCTTTATCAAATAAGCCAGTTCCTTTGTCCCCAAATCAGTTTTACTATCAATCTTAAAACCTGCCCTTGTCAACCCCGTCTCTACAGTTTTAGACAGCTTATCCCTATCTTTTTTAGCCAATTCAGGCTTGATGACAAGCACCAATTGATATTTTTTCTTATCTTTCATAACTGCCTATGTTAGCAAAGCTTTTCTAGTTTTACAACCACCGATTCTTATCTTCGCTATTCTACATTCTAACACTTTTAATCCACCCCTGCCTTAAATTCAGCCGTCGCCGACATATCCGACTGTTTTGGCTTACCCTGGGCAAAGGCACTACCCCGGCTCTTTTTCCTTTTAGCCGGATTGCTCGACACCGACATTACCTCCATCACTCTCGCCTCTTCGGCTCTTTCCTGCTCTCTTTTTTGCCTCACCTCTTCCAAAAATTTCTTTTCTTTCTCTTCTTGTTGCTGTTTTTTTTGCTTTCGGATTTCTTCTATCTCCGCCTCCACGTTTCTACCTCTAATTTGATTCAACTTCTCCTGATCTTGCCGTTCCAACTCTTGTTCCCTATCTTGACTAATTTCGGCCACATCTCCTACCAATTGGCTCCCGCTTATCACTCCTTTGGCTATATCCCCCACCGCCTTAACTGCTTCAACAGCTGTCTCCTCCGACAATTCTCCCAATTGTTTTACTACCTGTTTTGGAATCGAATTATCATCGGACATATTTTATTTTACAACAACTACAATCCCCTTCTTCCCTCCAATGCCCTGGACAAAGTTGCCATATCCGCATAGCCCAAATCAGCCCCCATCGGCAAACCACTTCCAATCCTAGACAAATTTACCTCAATTTTTTCTTCTTCCAACCGCTTTTTAATATTCAAGGCCGTTGCCTCTCCCTCCATAGTTGGATTAGTTGCCAATATTACTTCCACATTTTTACCCTCCATCTGTCTTAATCTAGCCACCAGTTCATCTATTTTTATATCATCGGGCCCCACCCGTTCCAACGGATTAATCACCCCACCCAAAACATGATAGAAACCATCAAAACCACCCGCTCCCTCAATCGCCATCACGTCTATCGCTCTCTCCACCACGCAAATTTTACTCCCATCCCTAGTCTCATCCCGACACACCTGACACAATCCATTATCTGACACCGAAAAACACCTTGGACACAGTGAAACATTTTTTTTAAAATCCACCAAAAGTCTGGCAAAATTATTCACAAATTCCTCCGGTGTATTTAGTAGATAAAACACCAGTCGGGTCGCGCTTTTTGGCCCCATTCCCGGCAACCTTTCAAAAGCCGCCACCAAATCAGTTACTGCTTTGGGCAATCTTACTGCCATACTCGTCAGAACAGACCTTCCAGTCCGCCCATTTCCTTCATTTCTCTAGCCGCCACTTCGCCAGATCTTTTAAGTGCCTTGTTAACCACTTCCATTATGTCTTTCCTTTCTTCTCCTCCCACCTTAATACTCTTAATCTTTTGGTCCCCAGAGGCAATTACTTCAATATCACCCTCCACCTCGCAAACCGTCAATTTTTCAATTGCTTTTTTAAGTTTTATTGCCTTAGCCATCATCTTTGCTTTATCAAACATAGTTTAGTTTAAAGTTATAAAGTTTTTAAAGTTAAAAGATTTAAAAACATACAAATTTTATCACAAAGTCTTGATAAGACCTGACAAAATTTTTGATATCTCAACACTTTGTCTACCTAACTCCAAAAAAAATCCCAAATACAACATCGATCTTACTTCGGCACATGATGCTTTAGCAATATATAGAAATTTTTTAAAATCTGTATTAGTTCTCTTTTCAAATCCTTCGGCAATATTATTCATAATCGAAACCGCCGCTCTATAAACCTGATCTTTATATGAAAAATCCTTTAATTCACGAAATTGTTTATAAATATTCTTAACAAAAATTCTTGATTTTTTCCAAGCTATTATGTCCTCAAATCTATCAAATTTCATGTATTGTTTTCTTTATGAACTTTATTAACTTTATGAACTTTATGAACTTTATGAACTAACCAAATATCTCTTTTGCCACATCGTACAAATCATCATCCGACACTACTTTTTCCATCTTTTCCATTTTTTGATCATTTTTAATCACCACCGGCGGACCCCTTCTCTTCGACAAAGTACACACAAAAGCCAAGTTTTTAGAAAAAACCTGACTCAAACCTCTTTCCACAATCTGCCTATTCTTTGCCTCTTCTAACTTTTCTTTATGAAAGGGATAAAACACCTCAAATACCACCTGATCTTCACCCACCTCTTTAATTCTGGCCGCCCTCAAAAACGCCTCTACGCTATGATTAAACGGTTTGACAGCCGTCAACAATTGATCCCATTTTTCTTCAATATCTCCCATTGCTATTTTTACTTCTTGTTTCTCATCCTCCCGCACCTCATCTTTTACTTTTACCTCTCGCATGTCATCCCGCCGCGGCGGGACCCTCTCCTTTTTTTCTTTACCCCCAAACTTAACCATCGCCATCTGCAACGGCAATTGAGCAATCTCCACCTCCTTTTCCATCTTACCCGCCTCAATTAGAAGCGACAGTATTCTGATAATCCCCTCTTTACCCAAAACACTCATCTCCCCTCCATACAAAGCTACCAATCTCTTTTGAAAAAAATCAACCGCCGATTTCCTATAAGCCACCAAATCTACCCCTGCCTCTGACATTGCCTCAATTTTGTTCAAAATTTCTTTTATTTTTCCCTCTGCCAAATCTTTTTCCAATTGATCCACCTCATAATCACCCACTCTTCCCTCAAAAAAGCTTTTTATGTTTTTTTCTTCAATCTTTTTACCAAATTGCAATACCAGCTCATTTAATAGCTTAACAATATTTCTAAAACTACCATCACTTTTAGTCACCAACCACTCCACACTTTTTTGACTTATTTCAATTTTTTCTCCATCAATAATTTTATTCAAAGCTCCCAACAACTCTTCCTTATTCCCTTTGGCAAAATCAACTCGCAACAAACGTGACAAAACCGTCTCCGGAATCTTACCCGGATCAGTGGTACACATTATAAAATATGTTGATTTTGGTGGCTCTTCTAAGATCTTCAGAAGAGCGTTAAAAGCTTCCTTGGTCAACATATGCACTTCATCGATTATGAATACCTTAGATAACACTTTACTTGGCGCCAGATAGGCCCGTTCTTTTATTTGCCTTACGTCTTCAATCCCTCGGTTACTGGCCGCATCAATTTCGGCCATATCAATCGATCTGCCCGACGCCAATTCCTGACAATTATCACACTGGCCACAGGCTTCCACTCCCTTTTTGTTAGTACAATTCAACACCGTCGCCACAATTCTAGCCGCCGAGGTTTTACCCGACCCTTTCGGCCCGGCAAACAAAAACGATTGCGGAATTTCTTTTTGCGAAAATATCCGAATTAATTGATCAGACACCGACCGCAGATCTAGATCCTTAAAACTCTTGGGCCGATATTTTAAATGAAACACAGACATCAAAAAATTTAACCATCCCCCTCCTCTCTTTACAAGACCACGTACTGTATCAAAAATAATTCGTCATTGCGAATCCCTTTAGGGATGAAGCAATCCCATCGAGATTGCTTCGACCTTCGGTCTCGCAATGACGGAGCTTATCCCTTTAATAAGTTTTCCACCCCATGTCTTAGCCACTCCAAACTCACTTCATCCACCCTCTTGCCCAAAAACTTAGCCTCATACTTTAACTTCTGGCCACAAATCACCACGTCTCCCAATCGCACATAACCATCTTCATCCCGTTCTCGACTCATTGGAAAACCCAACACTTGGGGAATATAATCTTTGTGTCTATATTTTATATTCAATTTTTTTGCCGCCACCCTACCCAAAAACACGACTGACAACTCTACCCCCCTCAAACCTTTTTCTTTCAATGCCGCCAGCGCCAAATCCACTATCCTGTCCTCATCAAACCCCCAATTCTTATTATGACTAATCAAAACCCTATTCTGTTTCACTTAGCTTTTTTTTAACCACCGCCGCCACCATCGATCCATCTGCTTCACCCGCACTCCGCTTCATCGTCTCTCCCATTACCACTCCAAAATTACTTCCCTTCTCCGCAATCACTTGAGCCACTATTTCTTCCAACCTCTCCAAGCTCATCTCTGGTGGCAGATAGCTTTTTAACAGTTTTATTTCAAAATCCACTCCCGCCACCAGATCGGCCCTATCACCTTTCAAGAACATCTCTCGACTTTCTTGTTTATTTTTTAGTTCTTTTTTCAAAACCGCCACTTCATCGGCTTTGCCCATTTTTCCCAACGGCAAACTCATCTCCTTTTTATCCAACAAAGACACTAAGTACCTTAAAGCGTCCACGGCAGGTCGGTCGCCTCTTTTCAAAGCGACTATTACTTCTTGTTTCAGTTGGTCTTTTAGGCTCATTATCTTCTGGCCGCTCTTCTGGCCCTTCTTCTTCTTAATTTTTTAAGTCCAATAATAACTTTCTTTTTAGCATACCGTTTTGCTGACGGTTTTTCATATGCCGTTCTCTTTTTAACTTCATCAGTTATCTCTTCCTCCATACATATCCGTCTAAACTTACCAATCATCTCATCATTATTGCTACCTTTTTTTCTTTTAACCACCACTGCCATCTAAAAAAACACCTCCTTTTAATAAATTGTCCAGTATTATAACCCACCTTGTTTAATTTTGGTACATTCAGCCAAATCTCCCACTCTCACTTTGCCGTCACAATTATAATCTACTCCCTGTTGACACTCCCCTGACTTAGCACCCAATCTAATTTGACAACAAGTATTATCATCAGCATCAACCTTACCGTCACAATTATAATCCAAATTAGTCTTACAACCCTGACTGCCAATCTCTTGTCTATTAGCACAACACAAACGTTCTGCGGTTGACACCCGTCCATTCAAATCATAATCAATCACACAGCTATCTTGATTGCCATCGACCAATATTGGTGTCACTTTTGGCCCTGACCCAGCTGTCGGACTAACTTCAGCCATCATCTCTGCCTCAATTTTAAAAGAATAAGGAATACCACTATTATCAAATACCTCATCCCCGACTCTAATCCGATAATAATAGGTCACACCCGCCTTCAAAGGTGACAGCACCACACTATGATTAGTCGTTTGAGCTGTTTCCACCGCTCTCAAAAGCAATGACGCCGGTGTCGTTCCATATTCCACAATCCCCATTGATTCTTTATCCGAAGTCCAAGAAATAGTTGTGCTCTTACCATCCGTCCCCGGCCTAGCCACTACTGCCACCGGTTCCACTTGCCCCGCCGCACTCCCCAAAAAAGTCTTGGCCGTGTTCATCCCCAATACCCCCAACACCCCCACCAGCACCAAAATAAGAACTACGATTATTGTCTTTAAATTAATCTTACCTTTCATAACACCCTCAAAAACAGTGCCCCCAACATAGAAATCACCCCAAACATCACCAGAGCCACTGTTGTCTCCACCGCCCCAGTCTGAGGCAAACTACTACTAGTCGTGGTTGTAGTCGTTGTCACTGCCGTCGTTGGCGTCGCCGTTGGGTTGGTGGTCGTCGTCGTCGAGCTACTTGCCCCAATTGTGTAGGAACCGCTACCATTACTGGCACAATCAACCACGTCAACATTCACATCATTCATAATATTGGTTTCCACCGTCGATCCCGCCTGACAGGTTAACCTAACCGCCGCCGTTCCCGTTGCCTTAGCTCTAAAGTTAAACTTCAACAGATCACCCACCGCCGTCTTGGCCGCATACGAATTCATGTTAATCGGGGCCAAAGTTACCTCATAAGTCCCCTCACTATTAGAAATTAACGGCGTCATACTGCTGGTATCATATTCAAAAGCCTTACTTGCCACCGCCTCAATCGAAGTCAGTTCCAATCTCTCACTATCAAAACTACCCACCACATCCACACCCAATACTTTTTCTGTTCCCGAATTAATCTGCAACACTACCGAAAACGCCGCCCCATCACTATAGCTACCCGAAGCTGGAGACCAATTCAAACTTGGCCCCGCAGCAACCGCCTGGGCTGACCCCAAAAAAACTATTGACAAAATTATCCAAAAAAAGGCAGTTTTAAACATTTTACAAAACTTCAACTTCTAAACTATTAGACTCGACTGGCAAAACCCTTCCAGTTTTTGTCTCTACAAACATAGTAGCAGACTCCTTATCCATTTGACCATCAGCAACTTCAAAATCATAGCCGCCAACCTTCAATGGCTCTACTACAAAAGACATTACTTCAACCGATTCTCCCGTCACTAATCCAAAACCACCCTGTTGGCTAATATAGTAGTTAGCTACCAACAACCCTGGCTTCTTTTTACTATCCAAAAGCAAACTTGGTTCAGGTAAAAGTTCACCCTCAGTCAAACCAGACACCTCAAAACCAGTCGGATCATAGCTAACGTAGATATTGACCGCATCCACCCCGGTGCTAACTTTTGGTACCGCCGACAGCTTAACCAAATATTTCTTACCTACCTCCATTTGTTTTGTTTCCACCTCAAACACCATCTCCATCAACCCCGGCTCGGTTTTTTCAGTCACCGCTTCCGATTGTTCAATCACCGACTCAGGCTCTTCTGTCACTACTGCCTGTCTATCCGTCAGTCTACTCACCAATATCACACTTTCAATAATTACCAACACTGCTACCACCGGTATCAAAAACTTAAGGTATTCTTTTTTCATATTTTAGTAAAGTTGCGATTGTCGCTCTAATAATGATTGAGTCAAAACAGACAAATCAGCACTATTGACTGTGGCATTAGCGTCCAAATCAGCCTTAACATCCCAAGCCTCTCCCCTGCCCCTCTTTTGCACTTCCTCATTAACAAATACCCAATCCCGGCCATCGATCTTGCCGTCCTGCACTCCTCTGGTTGGTCCTGTTATATCGCCCGGCAACAGTGGATAAGCCGTAAAATCAAACACCTTATCAGCTACCACATCCAACTCTCCTCCGGTCTGGTTATAAAACGCATTCTGTCCATCCTTTCCATACTTAACCTGAATATGTTTTTGGCCTCGCACAAACACCGCCAAATCCTGTCTCGGGCTAAAACCAGCCAAAGGCAAATTCACCCGATACGTCCTCATTTCCACTCCCGCCACTGTCGATACCACACTCAATTTTGTCGGCGCTATATTGGTAAAAACCTTAGTCACTCCCCCACCCATTACCACCGCCGATATTTTCCAACTATCAGCCGAGGCGTGTTCATCGCTTTTCTTTACTCCCAAATAAGTCATCTTAAAAGACAAAGTATTCTCGTCGCTGGTTAAATCCGTAATATCTAGCTTCTCACAATCACTCCCAACCATTCGACTATAATTCGGCGCGTTTCTAAAATTAGGACCTAAACTAGAATTGATATCTTCATAAACCTTAACACAATAAGTATGGTCTTGAATAAAATCAATACACTTACTTACATCCTTACTAGAACACATCCTTGGCGCATTTATCACCCCTTCAAAGTTAGCATCATAGCTGGTTTCTACTACGTCCGATATACCAGCAGTTTCGTCTGAAAAAACCGCCCATACCACTCGATCACTCCTAACATTACTACCCGAATCATTCCCCAATCTTAAAGTCAACCTTGGATTATTGTCAACCAAAGTTTCGCCCAAAAAAGTACTCACATAATAATCCAAAGTCGGTGTTGGCCCTTCCCCTTCTCCAGCCATTATACCAACAGCCACCTGACTAACTGCCGTATCCAACTGCATTGCCTTATCAATCGGATCACTCGGATTACTACCCGACACCTCACCCCTAGCCGGCACTGTCTCTACTGTCACACTTCCCGCCGCCAAAGCCTTAAAGTTAATTACCCCTACCTCAAAGGAGCCTGCCTTCAGCAAGCTTGCATCATTATCAGACGTAAAAGTTACATTAATACATTTTTTACCATCATACTCTTTAAGCAACACTATTTTACTAGTCATCCCCGACTCAGCCCCAATCGTCACTGCCGCATTAGCCGCCGCCGCGTCAGCAAAACCAATTTTAGACCCATCCCCATAACACAGCACCGCCCTTACCCCATCCGCCTTAGCCTCATTGGCTGTTTCCACCCATACATGCACGGGCACATCCTGACCCACAGTTTTATTAACATTAGTCGGTAAAAGTCTTATTTTAGCGGTCGAAAAATAGGCGCTCTTTCTTGTTTCCTGATTTTTTTGGACTAGTACCGCCGCCGCCGCCAAAGCTATTATTAAAACTCCAAAAATCAAAATTAGTCTAATATTTTTCATATTTCTATTGCATTGATGAATAACTATCTCTCCAAATTGATCTATCAGCGGTTCCGACTTTTTGGTCGCAATTAAAATCCGCCAACCAATTATTCTTGGTCACTGTTCCTGTATCTCCCTCAACATATTCCTTCCTCCACGAAGACGCATCCTCCAAATTTATCTTACCATCACAATTGGCATCTCCTTTTCTCTTTCCCTGAAAGGTCGGTACTGCCACATTGCCACAACCCGCCGCTGTTGTTACTCCAGTTTGGACCACATAGTCATCTCCTATATAACCATCCGCAAACCATCTGTAATCACTCCCCGTCGTCCCCTTTCGATAACATTTAAAGCT
>CAZRXL010000007.1:2695-3204 GCA_964604055.1 uncultured Gammaproteobacteria bacterium | reverse complement strand
ACAAACCGTATCAGCCGCCGCAATACTAAAGCTTCGCGAGGTTGAATAAGTCGGATTGCTACAACTACTATCGTTACAAGTCCCCACCTTCCAATCATAGCTAACCCCACCCTGATAATTGATAAACACATATTTAGTTACCCCTACTCCCAACACAGGTTGCACTACCGGGCTAGTAGCTCCCTTTTTAGTTACCACCACTTTATACTTCTTGTCATTCCCACAGCTACTCCAATCCATAGTCACCGCCTCTTTTTTCAACGCCTGCTTGTCATTTGGATGCAACAAATTCGGTTCACAACCAGGCACGTCAGTCACCGACCCTGTTTCCGTAATCAGAACTTCCTCTGGTAAACAACCAGTCGGAGCATCACACCCTGCTTTATTCGGCACTACCTTATACTGCAACCGTTGACGAGTCTGATAACCAGATTCGTCAGTCCAGCTCAAGCCATTCACGTTCTCAACCGCAACCAAAAATCCAGCGTTTTCCGGTGTACCACTTATTC
>CAZRXL010000007.1:1728-2685 GCA_964604055.1 uncultured Gammaproteobacteria bacterium | reverse complement strand
TTCTCCAGACCTTATACCCCGTCGCATTAGCCGCCGCCACCCAACTCAACTTTACATTATACTTTCCATCTGCCCTCCGCACTGTCTCCACTGTCACCGCCGAACAATTTGGACAGCCAGTTGGCACCGGCGCATCCGCCGTCCTACACGTTACCTCTCGAGCCGTACCAACTATACTCCAACCACTAGCTGCATTTTTATAACACAAGGCCTGATAAACATAATCAGTCGAGGCCGTTCTCCCACTATCAACTACTCCTTTGGATGTGCCAGGCAATTCAGTTCCCTTGGCAAAAGTCCCAAATACCGTATCATTCCTTTGTACCTTTATACCATCAAAACCATTGTTATTAGCGTATGTATTGTAACTCAAAGTCAAATTAACCTTATCGTGTGTCGACCCGCTAGCACACACCAAACCAGTCAAGGGACAAGCCGGACTCTGTGTTGGAGTTGCCGTTGGCGTTCCAGTTGCGACAGCCCGAACTACAAAAGTTCTGCCCGCAGTCCAACCACCTAAACTATCAGCACATCTTGACGTCCCTGTATCCTCGCCACAATTCCAAGTGGTACACTTCCTCACTTTCCACTCATAAGTATGCCCCGGTATATAACTATTAAAGGAATAGGCCAATCCAGACACCAAACCGCTACACACTGTCCTGCCATCAGTTTTATCTAACACTGACACCAAATACCCAGTTGTCCCGCAGGTATTATTCCATCTCAAACTTACTGCTTCAGCCGGCACCGTCTGACCCACTCCAGGTGCAATCACACTCGGCACGCAAATAGTTGGAGTCGGCTGTGGTGTTACCGTTCCAGTCAGCGTCGCAGTTGGGGTTGGTACACCCAATATTGTCGCTGCAATCTGGTTACAGCCAGCACAATTAGAACTTGTCCCATCGCAAACATTACTAGGCTCATTCAAATCCCAACTATCATCACCATCAGTAT
>CAZRXL010000007.1:330-1718 GCA_964604055.1 uncultured Gammaproteobacteria bacterium | reverse complement strand
TAAAAATTACCATTATATCCTACACTATTCTCCAAAGTCTTTGTGCATAATATCCTCACTCTTGTTTCACCAATAGGAGTCACAGTTGCTGTTCCCATACTCATCAACCCAAAACCTTCATCATAATAACACTCGTAGATATATTTGGCCCCTAGCTCACTATTTCTATTCGCATCATACCTCAACTTTAGACTATTATTCCTTACATCAAACGATCCCGATGCATTTAGACAAGTAGGCTTTGTCAAAACCGGCGTACTAGTCGCCGCTGGTGCTGTACAGTTGACGCTATCCATTCGCGCATCCTCACTATTAAAATTATTCCATCTCCCTCCCAAGTTAGCCTTTATAGCATGAACCCACCAAGTATAACTACCAGAACCCGGGTTAAAACTAAAAGACCTAGAACTAGTATCATCAACCGCAAAATTTTTACAAAAATTACCATCAATCGGATTATCACCAGAACAAGTTTCATCCCAAGCTACTCCATCTTTACTAATCCTCAAGGCATAACCAACTGCACCAGTCACTGCCCCCCAATTCAAGGTCAAACCACCACTAGCGCTACAGCTATTACTCACAGTTGGCTTAGGTAATTTAAATTGCAAACAAGAATCACTCAATTTATATCCCGAACTATTCCAATTACATCTCTCGTTACAATCACACATTTGCCAAAAACTAGAACCTACTGCCGCAGAACCCTGATCACTACAAATCGAACCCCAAGTATTATTACTCGTACACTTCCGACAATTTACGGCATCCCATTGCCCGACCGTACTACAGGCCTGTCCTTCTGTCGTCGTCACAGGAGCATCCTTGATGTAAAACATAATATTATTCTGCTCCACACCACCCGCGGCTGGTCTAAAAGTCATTTCACACAAATTTTGACCAGAAGATTCAACCCATTGTCCCGCCAAATTAAGTCTCCATTTTTCACATACTTTACCAGCAGGAGGACTAATAACCACCTTCAAATCCACATCGGTACGAACCGACAAATTAGCATAGCCACCCATATCACCACACAACCAATTTTCTTGTAACACAGCCGGAGTAAAAACAACTCCCACATTTCCCACATGACCAGTAGCACAAGAAGCCAATTTATTACTCGGAGCCCATCTTTTCCCTCCGTCACTATTATCAACTATTATTATATTTGCATCAGTCAAATTACTCGAAGGACTTTGCGGACACAAAGACCAGTCAACCATTGCGCAGGGCCCAACCCCAAAATCCACACACACCTCCCTATTATTAGCCGTTACTGTCGAATTACCAGGACAAGTGTAAGGAGGAGACGATCCGTTAAAAACCACCTTTCTATAATCATGTTGACCAGATACCGGTGTCGCCGTTACTGTCCCCGTCACTGT
>CAZRXL010000007.1:0-320 GCA_964604055.1 uncultured Gammaproteobacteria bacterium | reverse complement strand
AACCCCCCACCTCATTCTGATCATTTGGATTCATACACCAACTACTGCTACCATCACTATCATCACACACAGCCGTCACTTGGGTCGCCGTTACCGTCCCCGTCACTGTCACTCCCGCTGGCACCGTCGGTGACCCAGCCGCACTCACACCCACCCGACAACACACACTTGTCGTACACTCACCATTTGGTTCTACAGTACCAGTCATAGAACTGTTGGTCGCAGCATCAACAAACGTACAAACACCTCTCGGTTGCAACTCTGACCCATCAACACACGAACTCGGATATGAACAAGGATTACCTCTCGGCAAGGTCACC
>CAZRXL010000006.1:14859-22989 GCA_964604055.1 uncultured Gammaproteobacteria bacterium | reverse complement strand
GCCGTCTAATTGGGGTCTTTGCCAGATTTTTTTTGATAAAACTGGTTGGTTGGTGGCATCTTTGGCTGACCAGATAAAGCCTGATCGACCAGAAAGCTGTTTGTGGTAGTAACCTTCTAGACCTTGATAGCCGGTTAAAAGACCGTTTTGGTCACTGGCCAGAAAACCAGTGACGTTTTTGGCCAAAGTATCGTTGGGATAAAAACGATCGTTTTTGGGTGAATATTGAATACCTGGAATGTGACCAATGGTGTTAACTTGTTCTAAAGATAGTGGAGTTGGGAGAGTAATCCACTTTTGAGCGGTATTGTTTTGGAAAGTGTCAAGCAGAGTCTGGTTTTGATTGATTAGATCGGGGTAGAGACTTTTTATATTGTTGATAAGATCAGCCAGGGGTTTTTGTAGGTTAGGTTTGTAGAGGGATAGACTGTAGTTGGTAAGGTTAAGAACTAAAGGTTGGCCATAATAGTCAAAGATTTTGCCTCGAGAAGGATTTTGAGTTTCCAGACGGTAGCTTTGTTTAAGAATGTCTTTTTGAGAATCGTTTTTTTTGATGATTTGCCAGTAAAAAAGCCGACTAAAAATGATTAAAAAGGAAAAATAAATAGACAAGATCAGAGTTTTTCTTCTGTCGTTGTTCATTAAAAGTCTAATTTTATTTGTTTGGTAATGGGGAAAAAGTTGGGGTTAATTTGTTGTTTTAGTTTAGGTAGGGACTGATTTAAACTAATTAGTCTTTCTAGGGTTTGGTGCTGGGTTTGAAGTTGTTTTAGAGTTAGTTGATGTTGATAAAATGATTGATTGATATCAACGATTTGGGAGGAGTAGTAAAAGGCAAAAATGGTTTGGAGGATGAAGACAATAAAGACGAGGGGAAAGAGTTTGGTAATGGTCATGACTTAATTATAAGACAGTGAAAGCTCGAAGTACGGCCGATCGGGATAGGGGGTTAGTTTTGATTTCGGTTTGATCTGGCAAAATAGCCTTTTTGGTTAGGCTTGGTAGATGATTGTTTTTAATAAAATTTTTGACGATGCGATCTTCGCCAGAATGAAAGGAGATGACGATAATGGGACAGCCGGGTTTGATAAGTGTGGTTGATTGGGTCAGGGCCGATTTGAGGTTGTTAAATTCATCGTTGACGGCGATTCTTAAGGCCATAAAAATTTTGGTGGCAGGATCAAGTCTGGTTTTGATGTGATTTTTGATATAAAATTGACGGATGATATCGGCTAGTTGTTGACCAGTTTTAATGGCTTGTTTTTGGCGAGTGCGGACGATTTTTTGGACCAAGGGACGACTAAATTGCTCTTGGCTGATTTTGGAAAAAAGATATTCAAGATCAGAGGGATCAGCGGTATTGATAATCATTTCAGCGGTAATTTTTTGGTTTTTGGGATCAAGGCGCATATCGAGGGATAAATTGTCGTTGAAAGAGAAACCTCGGTTGGGACTGGTTTGTTGATTTTGGGATAGGCCAAGGTCAAAAA
The DNA here is from genome assembly GCA_964604055.1 of uncultured Gammaproteobacteria bacterium. Classification (GTDB taxonomy): domain Bacteria; phylum Patescibacteriota; class Microgenomatia; order UBA12405; family UBA12405; genus CAZRXL01. The sequence goes on along the minus strand of CAZRXL010000006.1, from coordinate 21,499 downwards.
TAATGCCAGAGATTTGGCGGTGGATGTCAATTGGCAAGAGCTTGCTAATATTTTTAAAATTTCCGTGAATGGGAATAAATTTGCTGTTGTGACCAATTCTGCCAGTGGCGATTTTCAAATTATCTGGATCTTGGTCGAGACCATAGACGGTGCCGCCTTGCTTAAGGAGGTTTAAAGTGTGGCCGCCATGACCCAAAGTAGCATCAACGTAAATCTGGCCGGGCCTAACTTGGAAAATGTCTAAAACTGTTTGAAGTAGTACAGGCTGGTGAAAGATCACAGAGTAAAAGGAGTGTCGATGGTAGCCACTTGACCGTCTTGGGTAATCAGAGTCAAGGTTAGAGTGCCGCCGGTGACACCTTCATCATATTTGTATTTACAGCCGTTGGTGCAAGATTCGGTACCCAAAAGAAGTTTGCGTTCAAAAGAACCGTTTTCATTGTCAGCAGTACCACCGACACCTTTTTCAATTTCAAGGTCGCCATCTGAAGCGGAGTAGATGAGTTCATATTCGACTTGTTTGATAAAATCGGGAATTTTGGTGACAGTGATAGTAATATAGTGACCGTCTTTGGTGGGAGTGATGGTAATATCTGGTTTATCTGCTTCTTGAAGTTCGAATAATCTAGGGGTGGGGGTGGGGATAATTTCGGTGGTAGTTTTTTTGCCGCAGGCGGACAGGGTGAGTGTTAGGGCCAAGAGTAGAATTATTTTTTTCATATTATTTATTTAAGCGGTCAGATAGCCAGTTGTCAACTTGATCTAATTTAAGTCTGATTTGGTCAGTAGTGTCCCGATCTCTGATGGTGACGGTGTTGTCTTCTAGAGTTTGATAGTCGACAACGGCACACCAAGGAGTGCCAATTTCGTCCTGGCGGCGATATTTTTTGCCGATGTTACTGCTGTCATCCCAATCAACGGTGTATTTTGAGGATAGTTGGTCAAATAGTTTTCTGGCGGTTTTAATTAGTTTTTCTTTGTTGCTGGCCAGGGGCAAGATGGCGATTTTGTAGGCGGCGACTTGGGGGTGGATTTTTAAAACAGTTCTAGTCCCCTGCCCTATTTTTTGTTCGGTATAGGCGTCTAGAAGCAGGAAGAAGAAACTTCGGTCGACTCCGCCGGAGGTTTCGGTAATGTGGGGAAGATATTTTTTGTTGGTAAGAGGGTCAAGATAGCCAAGGTCTTGGCCACTAAACTTGCTGTGTTGAGTTAGATCGTAGTCAGAGCGCCAGTGAATACCCTCCATTTCAGCCCAACCCCAAGGAGCCTGATATTCGATATCAAAAGCCTTTTGGGCATAAAAAGCGAGTTCGTTTCTGTCGTGTTGACGGAAACGGAGAGAATCTTTGGTGTTAAAAAATTTTTGATACCAAGCCATTCTATTTTCTTTCCAATATTCATACCATTTGTCCATGTCATCTGGATGGACAAAGTACTGGATATCCCATTGTTCAAATTCGCGGGTGCGGTAGAGAAAATTTTTGGGGGTAATTTCGTTTCTGAAGGCTTTACCGATCTGGGCGATACCAAAAGGGATTTTGACTCGACTGGAATCGATGATGTTTTTGAAATCAAGATAGATGGTCTGGCAGGCTTCTCCGCGAAGGTAGGTGGTGGTTTTTTCGCCTTCAATGACACCGACTTCGGTTTTAAACAAGATATTGTACTGACGGGCGGGGGTGAACTGACCGTCACAGTCAGGACATTTTGGGGCATTGTTGATCAAATCGGGACGAAAACGTTTGTGACAGGATTTGCATTCAACTAGAGCATCTTTGAAGTTTTTAACATGGCCGCTGGCCTCCCAGACTTTGGGGTGAGTGATGATGGCACCATCGATACCGACCACATCGGGACGGGATTCGACGTTGTCATGCCACCACAAGTCTTTCCAGTTTTTTTTCATTTGGGAACCGACGGGACCATAATCATAGAAACCTTGGATACCACCGTAAATTTCGCTGTTTTGAAAAATTATGCCTCGGCGTTTGCAGAGAGCAACTAAATCTTTGACTTTATCTTTTTGATCATCGGGCATGCTTGTATTATAGCGGATGTTTTTTTGCTTGTTTGGGTTTGAGCCAGAGAAAGGCGGAGTATTTTTTATGGCCGAGTTTTTTTAGGGCTTCAAAACGGTGGTTGCCGTCGACGATGTTGTAGGGGCCAGAGGGGCGATGGGAAACAATTAAGGGAGGAGAGACCCAGCCGTCTTGAATTAATTTTATAAATTCTTTAACACGTCGATCAAATATTTTTTTTTGATTCCGGCCAGAGCATGTTTTTTTCTGGTCCGGTGATGCGGCTAAGTCTAGAAAAAGATATATTTTTGGGTCCGGTTAGTTTACCTTCTTTTTTTATAGCTGCCAGGAGACCTGGATTGTTGGTAATAGGTTTCATGTGAATAGTTTACTAGATTGTAGAGGACGGTCAATAATGGATTCTAGATAGCGGTAGATTTGGTGCTGACAGATTCGATAGTGTTTGTCGTTGAAGGCGGTGATGATTTCTGGTGGTGGGCCGAAGCCCAAAAGGTCGATGAGCTTGATTTGATAGTGGATAAAATGGGCAAATTTATTTTGAGAAATAGAGTTGACTAGGTTTTGACAGAGAAAAAATAGCTGGTCGGTGTGTTGGTCGACGGCGACGAAATGGTTGATAATTTCGAGAAGATAAAAAAGGAGGTTGAGTTGGGATAAGTTTTTTGGGTTTTGAAGAATAGATTTCTGGGTGACAGATTCAGATAGCCAAGATTGGCCGTTTTTTTGATAAATTTGTGCCTTGATGGTATTGCCTAGTTGGAGGGAAGAGAGACGACTACTTTTTATATTTTGAGCCCCTTTGGCTAGGACATATATTTTGCCACGATCTTGAGTTAAGAGAGTAATGGACAGGTCGGCTTCTTTGGTGCTTTTTTTGTTGATAACTAAGGCGGTAGTAGAAAAATGGGGCATTACAGGTTGAGTTTGATGGTTTTGTCGGATAGCCAACTGAAGGTATCGTAAAGTTTGCCGTTAACATAAAGTTGGTATTCGATGGGTTTGGTACCGGCTTGTTTTTGCAAAAAGATTTGATAGTTGGGGCTGGGCAAAACTGAGCTGGTGTATTGGATAGAAGTTTTGCTACTGGACTCGGCATAAAGAGGATATTTATCGCCATAGAAGCCTTCAAAGACTTGTTTGCCCAATTCTTCATAAACAACTGGTTCAACTTCGGAACCTTTCATTTCGATCAACTGACTGCCGGTGGGAACATAAAACCTAAACCAATCTCGATATTTGGGGGCGTTAAGGCAGAGGTCGCCTTTTTCTAGGTTACAATTGCTGGCCTTAGTAGGATTGGTGTACTTAACGGCGATTTTGTGTTCGACTTTACCTTGGTTGACAACAATCTCATGTCTGATTTGTTGTCGAATAAAAAGGTTTGATTTAGCACTGGCCATGTTGGCGTCGATTAGGGCAAAATAATCAGTTGAGGAATCAGTGGTTTTGATCTGGCCGGTGATGTTGGCTAAATTGCCGGCTTGTTGAATATCTGGGTCAAGAAAATAAAAGAGAACGTGTTTTTGGTTGATGTTTTTAATGGTGGCTTGGGCCAGAGGGCCGATTTTTTCTTTTTCAGAGCCCATGGCGTTACTCAAAATAGAGTGCATTAAAGGGCCCAAGAAACCTTTTCTATTTTCTTCAATATAGTTTCTAGGTCGACCGGCGATCCACTCGAGTTGGTAGATAATTTGAGGGCAGCCGTCACAGCGTTTATCTGGTTCAGAACTAAAATTGCCAAAACCGGGAACACCGATTCGGCCTAAAACCTCAACCAGATCGACTAAAACTTGGGTATCGAGAGCGACAACGACGTCAATTTTTGGAGTGGGAGCTAATTTTTGGTAGTGACCGAGAAATTGTTCGACACTAGTAGGGAAATCGGGTGACAAATTCATGTCGCGTAAGTTTAGATAAGGAACGTTGATATGGTAGGCCTTTAAGGGTCTGGGGGCAGGGATGGTACTACTGAAACGTTCGTCTAGGTGATAAATATCTTCGCTGACTAGAGGGGTAATTTTGCCGTTGTCGACCTTTAAAACGCCATAAGCGGTCCAAAATCCGCCAGTTGGTCGAAGCTCGGCATCGTTTTGGAATAAAAGAAGATAGTGTCTGGGATCATCTTTGCCCAAAAGCCAGGAGATTTTGGTTAAAATTGGTTTACCGTCTTTGACTAGAGTGTAGGCGGAATTGCTTAATTCTTGTGCTTTGAGAATGTTAGATTGGATTTTAAAATTTTTGATTTGGTCAGGGTAACGGCTGGGGTCAATTTGGGATAAGTTGTTGTTTATTTTTTCAACTTTGGATTCGATGTCATCAAGATGGGGCAAAATACTTTCGACTGATTGAGTTAAAAAAGTGATTCTGTCTTCGGTGGTTTGGGCGCTACTGGTAGCAGAACCTTCGAGGCCCAAAAAGTCTTTATAAGGTTCAATAGCGGTTAAAAGAATTTGGCCAGTATCAATGCCGATGGTGCCGGTGTCAAGTAGGAGTGAGCCGTCGGAGTAGTAATCTTTGGCATAGGGAACGACTTTAAGGTAGGAAAATTTCGAATAACTTTTGGTAATTTGGCCAAGATTGTCCTTGAGACTGTCTAGCTGTTGTTTGATTTGGTCGATGTTTTTGCTTTGGATGGCAGCTTGAAGTTGTTGAGAGTCAGTTTGGGTCTTTTGAATTTGGTGGTAGAGATTGATGCCGGGCAAATAGATTAAGAAAAATGATAAGGTGGCCGTAATGGTGACAACAATGACTAGAATGGAGAAAAAGGAAACTAAAAATCTTTTAAACTTAGGGTTGATATTGAGGTGCAGAGGAAATCTGGCGGCAAGGTGTTTAAATGGATTTGGCATTGCTTGAGTTTAGAGTAAAAAGAGGCTAATTACCAGCGGCTAAGCATGGCTTTGGGGGTTTTGAGAAGAATTTTAATTTCGTTTTTGACTGATCGATTTTTAATATAGCCAGCGTCAAGACGAGCTCTTTTTTCGAAGGTTAGTTCGTTTCGGCCGGAAGTTTGCCAGACACCAGTGATACCAGGTTTGGCTGATCGGATAATGTCAATTAAGTGTTTGGTATGGGGGTAGTCTCTTTCGTATTCTTTCAATTCTTCTTCTCGGTAGGCTCGGGGACCGATTAAGCTCATTTCGCCTTTTAGAACATTGATAAGTTGGGGAAATTCATCGATGGTGAGGGTTCGGATCAGTTTACCGATGGGAGTGATTCTGGGATCTTCGTTCATAGGTAATTTCCAACCGGCTTGTTTGTATTTTTTCCAAAGCTCTGGATAGCCTTCCTTTAGTCTTTTGTCGTTGTCGCCAGTATACATGGAACGAAATTTGTACATCCAAAATGGAGCTGAGTTGAGACCAACTCTAATTTGCTTGAAAATAACAGGACCGGGAGAGCTGAGTTTAATCAGAATGGCGGTAATGATAATGATGGGTGAAAAAATGGTTAACAGAAGTAGTGAACCGACAATATCAATGCTACGCTTGAAGATGTTAAAAACCGGAGAGGTGGGTTTAGTCATGTTTTTGGGCAACAAAAAAATGTTTGCTGGAACTGTCTTTGACTATTTTTTCAACTAAGTTTCTAACATTAAAGCTATCTTGGAGATGGCAGATCAAAAGGGCATCAGGAGTGTCAATGATGGCTAAATCTTTGACACCAACCAGGCCAATCATTTTGTTTTTTTGACCGTGAATAAGGCAGTCTTTTGATTGGTGATACAAAAAAAGACTGTCACGGTTGTTTTTGGCAAAACCGTGTTTGTCTTTTCGAGATTGAGCGTAGATGCTTTTCCACTCACCAACGTCACTCCAGCTAAAATTGGCCTGAAGCATAAACAAGTCTTTGCTTTTTTGAGAAAGGGCAATATCAATGGGAATATTGTCGGCTTTTTGATAGGCAGAAACAAGCGAATGATCGAGTAGTTTGACGAGCTTAAAATAGGTCGGCTGGAGTTTTTTGGTTTGATCCAAAAAGGTTTGGCTGGCAAAAGTATAGATACCAAGATTCCAGAAGTAGTTATCTTTGATTAGTTGGGGAATAATTTTGGGGTTTGGTTTTTCAATAAAACGGGCAATGGTGGAGTCGGTTGTAGTTTTGATATAACCGTAAGACGGATTTGCCGAGGTAGCAGGTGAACCAAGTAGGACAATTTGTCTGCTTTTGGCGGCGATGCCAGCGGCTGAGTTTAGGGTTTGTTTGAAAACAGGGATATTTTTTATGAAATGGTCAGAAGGAAAGGTAGAGATAATGGCGGTAGGATCAATCTGGTGGATGTGGTGAGTAGCAAAAAGAATGGCCATCATGGTATTTTTCTTGTCCGGTTCGATCAAGATATTTTTTGGCAAAATTAGGTTTTTGAGATGGCTTTTGATTTGGGTCTGATAACGGTAGTTAGTGACGACAAAGACCCGGTCTTTCTTGGTTAGTTTTAGGGCCCGGTTGATGGTCTGGATAAGAAGAGAATCTTTTCCTAGAATGGATAAAAATTGTTTGGGTCGATCAGTTCTAGATAGTGGCCAGAGACGAGGTCCGGTACCGCCACAGAGGATTACGGCATAATAGTTTTTTGGTGTAGCTGGCATAGTGTGTCAACG
>CAZRXL010000006.1:5043-14806 GCA_964604055.1 uncultured Gammaproteobacteria bacterium | reverse complement strand
TTTAGCATAAAGCTTTTTTGAGAAAATAGCTGGGCTTGAACAATACAGTCGGCGGTTTTAAAGGAACTGCTGGTAAATTTTTTAAGGGCGATGATCAATGAATTGATGGTTTGGTGTTTAAAAAATAAACCGGTTTTGGGAGTGATAGTTTCCAAAAAACCACCGGCTTGGTAGGCAATAACCGGGCGACCGCAGGCCATAGCTTCAATTGGAGTTAGCCCAAAGTCTTCTTGTTGGGGACAGATAAGAGCTAAGCAATTTTGATAAAGATTAATTAATTGCTTTTGATTAACAAAATCTAAGAATTCGATGTTTTTGGCTTTAGTGATCGATTTTAGATAGTCTTGATGACGGCCGGTGCCAACAATTTTTAGGGGTAGATTGAGTTGTTGGCAGGCGTGGATGGCCAAATCAATTCGTTTGTGGGGGACGAGTCGGGAGACGAGAAGAAAATAGTTAAGTTGAGGGTTGGAAATCGGTCTAAATTTGGATAAATCGATACCGGGGTAAACAAGGGAAGATTGACGGTGGTAGAATTTTTTGATTCGGTGCTGGGAGTTTTTGGAGCTGGCAATAAAATAATCTGGTCTTTGAGCAAAGATTTTGTCGATAGGTCGATAAAATTTAAGTTTGTTAGATAGCCAGACTTGGCGGTTGGGGGTGTGGCAGTAACAGATAAAAAGACTGTTGGGTGGGGTCAAAAGGCAATGACCAAAATAGGAGGTGGAGGAGATGATTAGGTCATAGGTGGAAAAATCTAGCTGTTCGGCTAAAAGTGGATAGAGAGGTGGAAATTTTAACTGAAAGGGTGGGGTGATGACGTGTCTGTTTTTTAGCCAAGGGGTTTTTGGTGGGTCATGTTGGAGAGTAAAAATATCGGCTTGGGGGTAGAGATTGATTAAATCCAAAAAAACTCGCTCTGCCCCGCCCCACTGGTTTAGCCAGTCATAAAACAAGGCAATTTTTGTAGACATTTAGGGTTTGTTGGGCTGTTTTAGCCCAGGAATATTTGTTAACTTGGGCGTGGCCTTGTTTGATTAGTGAGAGTCTGAGCTTAGGATTATTTTTGAGTTTTTTGATCTGGGTGATCAACTGTTCGGCTTTAGTGGGGTCGAAATATAAAACAGAATTGCCATAGACTTCAGGAAGACAGGAGGCATTGGAAGAAATAACAGGGCAGTTTAGGGCCATGGCTTCTAAACCAGTCAAGGAAAAGCCTTCCATAAAAGAGGGGTGGACTAAGGCGAGAGCTTTTTGATAGAGTTTTTTGAATTCAGCATCGGGGATAAAGCCTAAAAAGTCGATTTGGGAAGCTAGACCAAGTTGGTTGACTAGGAGTTTGGTTTTGTCCAAAAAGGCCGACTGGCCGGAAATGATTTTTAGTTTTAGGTCAGGTAAGTCTTTGAGGGCGTCAAAAATAATGTGGATGTTTTTGTGAGGGTAAAGATTGCCAGTATAAAGAAGGTAAGATTTGTCATGCTGAACTGGTTTCAGCATCTTTTTGGTAGGAGATCCTGAAATAAATTCAGGATGACACAGAAATTTTGGGTCGACGGCTTCGTAGGTAACCGTGATGTTATTTGGGGCTAATTTAAAAGTCTTGATTAAATAATCTCGCCAAAATTGGCTGGGAACAATAATGTGTCTGGTGGTTTTAATGTTGGTTTCGGAGATAAAGCGGTAGGCTAGGTATTTGGGCCAATAGAGAAGTGGATTTTTGGTGGTAGTCCCCTGCCCTTTGTAAAAGTGTTTGATTAGATCATGGATGGTAATGATGGAATTGTCGGTATAAAAAACGGGTTTGTTGAAATGGGTGAAATGGGTTAGGTCTGGTTTTAGGGATTTAATTAGAGCGGGTAGTTTGAGTTGCTCGTTAATTGAGTAGTGAGTAATGCTGGTGGGGATAAGGTTGTAGTTATTTTTGAGATCTTTTTTTATTTCAGATAAAAGATTTTGGTAGACGATTAAAGAAAATTTATATTTTTTGAAGTCTGGTAATTGAGATAGGGCAAGCAACAGGTTTTTGGTATAACGGCCAATGCCGGTATGACGGGGACCATAAAGCCGGGCATCAATTACAATGTGTGACATCACTCTATTTGAGATAAAAGTTTATTGATTGATTTCTTAAGTTTAGGGAGATCGATTTTAATGGTTGCCCAAATGATATTCAGACTGGTGTTGAAATATTCATGGATTAAAATGTTCCTCATGGCAGATATTTGTGCCCAGGGAATTTGCCGGTGTTCGTTTTTAAAAGAGCTTGGAATATTCTTTGAGGCTTCGCCAATGACCTCAAATCTTCTGATAACTGCGTCTTGGATGGTGTAATTTTCAAGAAAACTTTTTTTAGTTTGGCCTTGGGTATGAAATTCAATCTTTTCGATACTATCGAGAATGTGCTGGAGAAAGATTTTAGGCTGTTTGATCATATAGAATCTGTTCGTCTTGAAGAATTGATTGACGCAAAAGAGGGTTTATGGCATCGTAAGTGACAAGATCAATTTCTTTTTTGGTTATTTTTTCAAGGTCGATTTTTAGTTTTGCAAGATCGAGAAGTGTTTTTTGGCTTTTGAATTTGATTAAAAGATCGATATCGCTTCTAGCCCTTGATTGGTTGCGGGCATAAGAGCCAAATAGGGCGGCCTTGACAACACCCTGCCTTTTAAGGACGGGAATTAGTTTTTTGGTGATATTTTGCTTATCTTTAGTCATGGCTTATGATAGCAAAAATAGTTTACAAATATTTGGCTTTTAAAATACGAAAGGATTCGAGGAGTTTGATGCCTTGAAGGACTAGAAAGCGGGTGGTTGGTGAATAATTTGGAAAAAGATTTTCCTGGTAAAAAATGCGCATAGCTTGGGTAGAGGCTTTGGCGATTTTGATTTTAGTTTGGCGAGAAGCTTGAGATAGGTTTTTAGTTTGATTTTTGATGCCAGAGGAAATACCTTGAAAATGTTTGATTTGACAGTGGGGGGAGTAGTAAAGTTGGTAGCCATGGCTTTTGAGTTTGTAGCAGAGGTCGAGATCTTCGCCGTAGAAAAAATATTTTTCATTCCACCAACCAAGTTCTTGGCCTATTTGGCGTCTAATTATAAGAAAAGCGCCAACGCAGGCGTTTATTTTTTGGATTTTTGAATAGTCTAAATGCTCCATAAAATATTGGCGGCTACTGATACCGGAAAAGTGAAGAAAAGCGCTGATTGGACTAGGAAAATCACGGTGACATTCGGGTTGAATTTGGCCGGTTTTGACCAAGATAATTTTGCAGGTAAGGGCTCCGGCTTTGGGATGAGAATCAAGAAAGTTGATACTTTTTTGAATCGTATCCGGTTCGACAGTGGTATCGGGATTTAGAAACAAGACGTATTTGGTGTGGGGATTAATTTTTTGGACGGCTTGGTTGTTACCGGCGGCGAAACCGAGATTGGTATCAAGTATTAGGTATTTGGTATTAAGTATGTTTTGGTTGGTATTTTTGATTTTTTTGGCCAGAGCGATACTGTTGTCGGTGGATTGATTGTCGGGGATAAGGATTTCGATTGGATCGGTAAGTTGAGAGCGGTAAATTGATGTAAGGCAGTCTGATAGGTAATGGCCTGAGTTGTAATTGAGAATAATTAGGCTTAGTTTAGGTTTTTTTGGTGATTTGGTCATAGATTTTGTTAAGGTCATCAACGCAGTGGTCAAAGGAATAGCGGGACTTGATTAGGCGTCTGGCGTTTTGGCCCATGGTTTGTCTGTATTGATGGTTATCGATTAGTTTTTGGACGTTTTTTAGAATTTGACGGCTGGGGCAAACAACGGCATGTTTATAGTTTTTAATTTCAATATTGCCCATGCCACCTTCGGGATTGGTAATGACGGGTAGACCAAAAGTCATACCCTCCAAAAACTTGTTTCTAGTGCCTCCCCCGCTGGCCATAGGAGCCAATAAAAGCCAGCAATATTCGTAATAGTATTGTGGGTCTTTGGCGCCACCCTCAGAATCGGCCTCGGTAACGATAATATTTTTGGAACTATATTTGCCATAAAAATCAGGGGCATGTCGACCGACAATGAAGAGTTGGGCGTTTGGGTATTGGCGGACAATTTTGGGCCAATATTTAGTTAAGATCAGCTCGACTGACTCTCGGTTTTGCATCCATTTCATATTGCTAACACCAAAGAGGATGGTGGGGTTTTTTGACTTTTGGCTTTTTTTGTTGAGCTTGAAGTGGAGGGGGTCAACACCATCCTGAAAGATTTTGATATCTTTTCGGCCAGTGATTACTTCAACATGTTTTTTGTCGTCGGGACTAAACATGACGACAGTGTGGGTATTTTTCCAATAGCGAGTTTCCCAATATTTGAGTTTGAGAACGTCGATGGTCAAAAGCGGGGCAATTAATTTTTGAAGGCCTTTTAAGGATTCAACAAAATGTTGGTAGATGGCGTACTCGATGGTGACGTCAACCAGGACAATGGGGATATCAGTTTTGGGGATATTGGGCATGGGATAGAGACAATCACAGTGAATTAGGTCATATTGATGGGTGTCTAATTGTTTTTTGATAGCCTGCTTTAGTTCGGGACTAATATATTTCATTAGTAGAAAGGGGTATTTGCTAAAGCCGGTGGCCAAAATTTTTTTGGGATCCCAGGTTTTACCGCGTTTGATGACAATGACTTTTTTGCAAAATTTTTTGATGTCTTTTAGGCCTTCTTGGTCGGGAGAAATGCAAATTAGGGTGATATTGTTTTTGGGTGACAGATATTTTAGGGTATAAAAAGAGTGGCGCTGGCCGCCGGACTGAGACAGTCGGGGGATGTAGGGAGTGATCATTAAAATATTACGTTTGGTCATGAGTTAGGTCTAAAATTATAAAATCGGGGCTTTGAAAGATAATGGGGTAGGAATTGATCTTATCAATAGTATAGTCGTTTAAGGTGGTGGAAACCAAAAAAATGGGTAGATCGGGGTGAAGGGATCTGATGGTCGCCAGATCGTAGATTTCGATGGGCCAACCAAAGCGTTTGGTTTGATATAAAAAAGCGGTATCGCCATTGTAAGGGGCGATGACCAAAGTATTCTCTGGCGTAAGTTCTTGAATTTTTTGACCGGCTTGTATGATAACAGGATTGTTGATGGCGTAGTAATCTTTAACTTGGTACCAAGAGAAAGACAAGCTTAGAGCAGAGATACCCAAGATAAACAGGGGTTTGAGGTGAGATAAGCCGATGCCAAGGCTGATAGCCAAAAATGGAATGATTAGAAATTGGTAGTAATCGTGTTGGACGTTGCCTCTGGCAATGACGATAAAATAAGTTAGGATGCCTAACCAAAGCAGACTGTTTTTGAGGAGAGTTTTTCTGTGATTGAATGAGGTGAACAAGGGAATAACGCCGTAAACTCCCAAAATCAGTTTGCCCAGTCTTTCAAAGAAGAGCCAGCGAAACCAGGCTGGTCGAAAGCGAATATTGCCGCCATTAAAGAGCCAGTCGCTTTTGGGAATACCAGTGGGGAAATTTTGGATCCAAAAGCGCCACAGAGCGAATGGAGCTAAGGCAATGACGGCAAAAAGTATTAAATTGATAAGTTGTTTTTTGCTTGACAATAATTTTTGACCAGAATAAAAGAGTAAGAGGGGGAAGCTAATTAGGGCGGTATAAGGTTTGACTAGGATAGCCAAAGCGAGGCTGATAGCGGATAAAAAAAGTTGGCGCTTAAAAAGGTAGATGGCTAGAACCATAAAAAAGTTGGCAGTTGATTCGGGTAAAATAGCTCGGGAGTAAAAAATGGAAAAAGGTAAAAATAGGTAGGCTGACAAAGCTAAGTAGGAGGGCAGAAATTTTTTGGTGAGGTCTTTGGTAACCAGAAAGATCAGATAAGCGGTGGCCAGAGAAAATAAAATTGAAGCAAGACGGCTGGCGGTGTCGATATTTAGGCCGGTTAGGTGGTGAGTTAAGACAGAGATAGCGTTGTAAATGGGAAATTCGACCATACGCCAGCCTTGTGGGTTGTCTTGGCCGGATTGAATATTGCTGGTGTCAAAATAGCGAGGGTGAAGCAGGTCGATGCCATTTTTTTGAAAAAGGTAGCTAACTGAGGCAGTGTCGGCTTGACGAAAGGAATGCCAGTCGGCCACGGGAGAATTGATTTTGTAGAGGCGGACAGCCAGGCCGCTAATAAGAGTGATGATAAGAATAATCTTTTTCATTTTTTGGCAAAGCGAAGGGTCTGGTAATAGATACCAACCATGATCCAATAAAGATAGGCAACTTTGCTGGCTTCAAAGACATCGATTAGGGTGGCGTTGGTCAGCATGGTCAGGCTGGCACCCAGGAAAACCAAAGATAGAAGCTGATAGTTGTTTGGGGATTTTTTGAATAAGAAAGGAAGAGTTTGGATGGCCAAATAGAGAGGAATAATTAGAAAAGTGATAAAACCAATTAGGCCGGATTCACCCAAAAGTCGCAAGTAATCGTTGTCGGTGGCAAGAGTGATGGAACCGAGTCCGGTACCAATTAGAGGGTTTTTTCTGTAGGCAGTAACGGCCCGGGGCCATTCGGCGTTGAAGCGAATTTCGCCGGACCGAGCCACACCAACGTCAGCATCAACTTCGGGGAAGGGACTGGGTTGATGGCGGATGATGGTCGGAGTGGCGGTGGGGGTAGGTTGGGGGGTGGTGATTTTAACAGGGACCGTCGTCGTTGACACTTTGGCGGTTAAAGTCGGAGTGGCGGTGGGAACAGAGGTAGGTTCTGGTTTTTTTTGGCTAATATTTATTTGGGGAAGTTTAATGGTGGGGATGGTGGCCAAAAGACGTTGATTTAGATCTTGGCTAAAGGTGATAGAGGTAAGCATGAGTAGGGAGACGGGGATAATGTAGAGATATTTTCTAATCATGATGATGGTCAAGCTCATGCCGCCCCAAAAGGCAAAGGTAGAAACGCGGGAGGCGGTTAGGGTGAGAATGTGAAAAAGAAGCAAAAAGACAACTAGGCTGGTAATTTTGGCAAGCCTGTTTTTGGTTAAGATAAAAATAGAACCAATGATGATCAGAGCAACGCTGGCAAAAGCAGCCAGATCATAATGACCAGCGAAAGTGGAGGAAATTCGGCTCCAAAAATCAAGTTCCAAAAGCTGGCCTTTGCTAAATTCTTCGTTCATGGTGGAAATAATGGGCAGGCCAAAATATTTTTGGCCGTAACCATAGATGGAGACAAAAAGTGAGGCAAATAAAAGGCTGAGGTAAGGGAATTTGAGATCAGTTTTGGTTTGGATTGAAGAGATGGTAATAAAGAAAAGAGACATGTATTCGACGCGTCTTAAGGTGTGTAGAAGAATAATATTGGCTGGCTCGGTTTGGTAGACCAGAATGGCGTTGATAGCAGAGATAGTAATGGCGATAAAATAAGCTAAAAATAGTTTAGTGATGGGTTGTTTTAGTATTGGAAAGTGGTTTTTTGATTGGTGGATTAGATAGGCGACGAGGGCAAGGCTGACAATGATGTCGTCCAATCGGATGGCGACATAAGTACCCGAGACATTTAAGAGCGGAAATTTGGGGTATAGGGGAATAAAGATGATCAGACTGGCTAGAATTGGTCTTAAAATGTTTATATTTTTGAACATATGGGAAGATAGGTTTTGGGTCGGATTAGACCTCGAAGGCAAGCATTAACTTTTAGAAGTATTTTAACTAAAAAATATTGATGGGGTCGGTGTTTTTTGAAAAAGGACAAAACACCTTGATACTCTTTGATGATGGGATGGCTTTTGTTGGTCGAAGACGCGCCGCCAATATGGATGATTTTGGGGGTGGTTAGATACCAGGTTTGGTAATCAGGAAAAAGTTTTTTGATCCGGTAACAGAGCTCGACTTCTTCACCGTACATAAAATAGTTGGGGTCAAAACCAGCAACAGCGTCAATAAGTGACTTTCTGATGAGCATAAAAGCGCCAGTAACCCAGTCTTGTTGATGGTCTTGGGTAAAAAATTTATCTTTGGTATAAAAGTCGGGGGTATGGGGATGAAAAGGCGGAATGATTTTGTTGACCAAAGGCAGATCGTCTAGGTTGGTGGACCAGGTGAAAATATTTGATAGGGTGGGAAAAAATCCACCGGAGATTTGGATAGTTTGGTCGGGGTTTAGGAGTTGGCCAGTAACGATGCCTGCCTGTCCATGAGCCGATAACCAAGTTAAACATTGACTAATAGCCGATTTTAAAATAAGGGTGTCAGAATTTAAAAGAAGAATGTAATTGCCTTGGGAAATTTTTAGGCCTTGGTTGTTGGCTGTTCCAAAACCAAGATTTTGTTTGTTTTTGATAAGCTTGATAGTTTTGATTTTTTCAAGAGCGGCTTGGCTGCCGTCGGAGGAGGCGTTATCAACGATAATGATTTCGTGGGGAATGTCCAATAAGCCTTTGTCGGTAGCGATGGATTTGATGCAGTTTGTAGTTAAATCTTTGGTGTTGTAGGAGACAATGATGATAGACAGAACGGGTTTGGTCATGTTTTTTTGGCAGTTAAAACTGATCGGTAAAGGTAGGCAATAATAATCAGGCCTAGTTCAAAAGTAAAAAAGCTGATCAGACGGTTTTTGGGTGAAACTGGAAAGAGGCGAAGGGTGACTTTGGTTTTGTATTCTTTGCCGTTGTAGATGAGTTTGTTTTTGGAGCGAGAATCGGTGGCAGTAAAAACATCGTTTTCCCACTCAAAACCATTGATGTAAAGCGACTGTTTGAAGGGGATAGAGAATTCTTCTAAAAAATAGCTTTGAATGGTATCGACAAAAATGGTTCTGGCCTTTTCGGGAGGGTGGTTTAAGATAATCCTTAGGGAATTGTTGTAGGTGGCTTTGTAGTGGTTAATAATTTCGGTTCGGGTCAGGTTGGTGAAGTAGGCGCTGACGTTTTCAATTTGAACGGTATCGCCAGGCAGATCAGATTTGACACTGCTGGGTAAGGCTTCAAGGACAGGGTCGGGGCTCAAAAGATACAATAGGGAGAATAGGTTAAAGATAAAAAGGCTGACGATAGCAAAGATTCTTTTTTGACTCATTGAAAGAGCATGGGACGACCAAGTTTATAGGTGGGGTTTTTGATTTTTCGGTGGCTTATTTTTTTGGCCGGCACTCCGCCCCAGATTTCGCCATCAGGAATATTTTTGGTAACGACGGCGCTGGCGGCGACGACAGCGGCTTTGCCGATGGTAACACCAGGTAAAATGATGGCTCGCGGGCCAATAAAAACATAATCTTTGATGGTGACGGGTCCAAAAGAATTGCCAAAATTGGGGCTATTAACATCATGTTCGTCGTTGTAGATTAAAACTTGGGAGGCAATATCAACATGGTCGCCAATAGTCAAAGGGGCACGACCGTCCAAAAAAACATGGTCGCCGATGATGGTGTTTTGACCAATGGCGATATTTTCGGGATTAAAAAAATTGGCCCACATGTGAATGGTGGAGCTCCAGGGAAGGCGGATGCCAGAGGCAATATAGAATATTTTTCTGATGGAGTGAAAGGGAATGTGGCCGACCCAACGTAAAATCATTAACCAGAATTCTAGAAAATAGGTATTGAGCCGGTTGGTGATTTTTTGGGGAAGAGTTTTGACCATAAAAGTATTATAATAGGAGCCTTATGACTTTAGTAGAAGCAGAAAATTGTAGACGGCAGGTGATAAAAATTGTTAATGGTGTGCTGTATTGTCCCCATCTTTGGAATGGTTGTTGTGGACAGGATGGGGAAGGAAAGAGGTGTTTGATC
>CAZRXL010000006.1:0-5033 GCA_964604055.1 uncultured Gammaproteobacteria bacterium | reverse complement strand
GGTATTGAGCCGGTTGGTGATTTTTTGGGGAAGAGTTTTGGCCATAAAAGTATTATAATAGGAGCCTTATGACTTTAGTAGAAGCAGAAAAAATTGATTTACGAAGAAACTGTGAGGCAAAAATTGTTGATCAGGTAGTGTATTGTGTTCATCTTTGGAATGGTTGTTGTGGACAGGATGGGGAAGGAAAGAGGTGTTTGATCTTTAAAGAGATGGTTGAGAGGCAAAAGACTGGAAAAGTTTCAAGATAATTTTAGCTGAATTGGACCAGGTGTAGTTTTGGGCTTGTTTTGGACCTAAGATTTTATATTTAGCAAGATTTTTGAGCATGGCTTGAGTCAGGGAGGATTGTTTGGTTGGATCAATTAGGATGCCTGATTCCCCTACTACTTCAGCCAAGGGTGGGATAGAACTGGCAATAATCGGGGTGCCGACTTTCATGGCTTCAAGAGCCGGAATACCAAAGCCTTCGTAAGTGCTGGGAATAACTAAGGCAGTCGCCTGTTTTAAAAGAGTCCATTTTTGTGATTCTGAAATAAAATCGGTAAAAATGACTTGGTGGGTGAGTTTTAGTTTTTGGACGGCGGCGAAGATATCATCAAATAGCCAGCCTTTTTTACCGGCAATAACTAATTGGTAATCAGGTTTTTTTTGTACCACGTCGTAAAATGATTGGAGTAAGAAAGGGATATTTTTATTTGGTTTTAAGGTACCTAAAGCTAAAAAGTAAGGCTTTTTGATATTAAATTTTTTGAAAATAGTGGGGTTGGTTTTGGTTGGCTCCCCTACCCCATTGGGGGAGACAGTAATAATTGATGGAGAAATGTGATAGGTTTTGACGATTTCTTGTTTGGTAAATTCAGAGACGGCAAAAAGATGGACCGCCTTTTTGATTGAACTAGCAGTCCAGTTTTTGAGCTGATAAAAATCCTTTTTGGTAAATTGATCTTGAAATTGAAGATAACCGATGTCATGGATGGTGGCAATCATGGTTTTGGTACCAAAGGGGGGTAAATAATGAGTTGGGGTATAAAAAAGATCGAGTTTTTGGGTTAAAAGTTTTAGGGGTAGGGCCAGACGGGTCCAGGCAAAGCCAGGTCCAAAAACTAAATATTGCCAGTTTTTGTGTGGTTTGGGTAGATCGGTTAAAGGTGGATTTTTGAGAAAAATTTTATAGCTGTTTTGGGAGTCGAGTTGGTAGAGTTGGTGGAGGATATTGAAGGCGTATTGACCGACGCCGACCCGGTTTTCTAGATTAGCTTCGTTGCCGTCAATGCCGATGATCATAATAAATTCTAAACTCTAAATCCTAAATTCTAAACAAATTCTAATATTAAAATTCAAAATTTTAAAACAATTTTTAATTAATCAATTTTGTTGATAGATTTTTTCATAAACAGCCAAGGTTTTTTTGGCAGTCTTGGTCCAAGAATAGTGTTTAGCGATTTTTTTGGTGCGAAGTTTAAGGGAGCGGCGAAGATTGGAATCAGTAGCAATTTTTTTAATGGCTTTCTGGATTTGACTGGTTGATTTGGGGTTAATTAGAAGGGCGGCACCATCGACGACCTCGGGCATGGAGGAAGTGTTGCTGGTAATAATGGGTAGACCAAGTTTTAGGGCTTTGACCAAAGGAAGACCAAAACCTTCATAAAGGGAAGGGTAGATGAGTGCAAATGCGCCGGCGTGAAGGGGGAGCATGTCGGTTTCCGGAATGTAGCCTAGAATTTTGACGTAATCAGGTTGTTTGGCTAGATCTGGTCCCCAGCCAAATTTACCGGCAATGGCCAATTGGAGAGAGGAGGCGGGGGTGTTTTTTTTAAAGGCAATAAAGGCTTTAATAAGTCGAGTTAGGTTTTTGCGAGGTTCTCGAGTGCCTTGGGCCAACAAATATTGATCAAGTTGGTATTTAGTTTTTATTTTAGCAATGCTTTTGGAATCGGGGCGGTGATTATATTTATCTTCGGCGGCTTCGGAAATGATAGTAATCAGATTGGGTTTGATGGTGGGAAAGAGGCGGACTAAATCGTCAAAGGTGCTTTTGGAGACACAGATAAAGGCGGAGCAGTGTCTGGCGGCTTTGGCAAGCTTGCGGTGGTGGGTGGCAATAATTTTTGGGTGTGACCAGACCGGGTATAAAAAGGGAACTAGGTCGTGGACAGTGGTAAGGGTTTTGGCTTTTGTCGAGGGTGGTTGGGTCCAATCAGAGGTGTGAAAAACATCGCATTTTCCAATAAAAAGTTCGATGGGCAAAATTCCAAGCTGGTTCCAGAGTAAATCAAGTAAGGTGGGAGGAATGAAAAAACGATAGATTTTGAGATTGGAGTATTTGTTAAGAGCCAGAATTGAGTTGGGCAGGGGTTGACGAAGAGAGGAAAAAAATAGTTTGTATTGATTGACGTGATCAATTTTGAGTAGGTGACGGACTAAGTTTAATGTGTAGTTGCTGACCCCAGTACCATAAGCGACGGAGCTGACATCAATACCTATTATCATTGATTGGATTTTAGCAGTTTTTGGAGCAAGTAAGTTTTTTCTTGTTGATCGATTATCTGCCATTCGTTCTGATTGATTTCGGAAAGATAATCTTGGTTGGTAATAATATATTGTGTTTGATCTGTAATTGTTCTATCAATTGTTTGAGTGTTTAGATAAAAAAGTGGAGATTCGTAAGGGATCTTGTAAACTGATAGATTAGTGATGGGATGAGTTAGACTTTGGGCAATTTTTTTGATACCAAGATTGTGGTCAGTCCTAGTTTTGGTTTGACTAAAGGAGTGGAAGTTGATAATTAGAAGGATAATAAAAACAAATTTTATGTAATGTTTGTGTTTAATTATTAACGAAGAAACCAGAATTAGAGTTGGGACCCAAAAAGGAAAGATGTACCACCAGACCTTTGATTTAAAAAGACTGAAAGGTATGAAAATAAGTGTTGACCAAAGAATGAGAAATGTATGACGAGACGAAAGGTGGTTTTTTTTGAGTTTAATAAGTATTATTGGAACAAAGAGAAGGTAATATTTCCATTGCCAAAGGGCATATTTCATATACCAATAAATTGGAGCTATATTTTGTTGTTGACCAGAGCTTCGACCGAGGGTGTTGTTTAGAATGTAAATTTCGATGAATTCTTGACCGAATTTTTGGTACATAACCAAATGCCAAGGGAGGACTAAGGCAAGAAAAACAAAAAAGTAGCTAAAAATGTCTTTGAGTTTATTTTTTTGGTGAATCATAATAATAAGAAAGTGGCGAATGACTTGGTTAAAAAGGCCAAGCTTAGACTGATGGACGATAATAAACGATTGATTTTGATATTTTTTTTGATTAACAAAAAAAGAGTGAGTAGATTAAAGAAAAGAAGCTGGGTTTCAGCAATGCCTTGTGAAGAAAGAAAAGAAAAATCGTTGCTTAAGGCTAATAAAAGTGGAGCTAGAAAGCTGATCTGTGGAAATTTTGGAAACAGAAGGAGGGAAATTTGAGAAGTCAAAAAAAGACTTAAAAGACCAAAAAATAAAGAGGGTAGTCGGACTGAGAATTCATTTTGGCCAAAAATTTTATAATTGATGGCTATAAAAACAGGGTGAAGCGGTGGTTTCCAAAGGTAAGGATGAAGGGTGGTTTGATTTGGAAGAGTGACGTTGATTGATTGAGGATCGTCGGGACCACCGGCAAGAGGAACAAAAACCTGTTTGCTTTTGAGAATGTTTTTGGCAATTTCGGCATAGCGAGCTTCATCGAAATCATAAAGAGATTTGGTGGCCAGTTGTTCAAAAAAGAATGATCTGAAGATAACAAAAAATGATAAAAGTAACCAAAAGGATATCTTAGGGTTCATTTTTTTTGAGGTTAAGGATTTTTAGGTTGTCTTGGCAGATGAAGGTGGAGTCAACGGTAAAAGGCCCAAACAGATCCAGTTCGTAGAATTTGGTTTTATCTGGATCAAAATTGCCACCATCAACAACTAGGGCCATGGTGTTGGTGGTGTTGGAATTGTCTTCGATGTGTACGATTTGACAGCCGGATTTTTTGAGAAGATAACGGTGTTCTGGGCCGTGGTGGTAGGGATGATAGCTGGATTGAACGGTGACAAAAACAGGATCGTCTTGTTGTTGGCAATAATTTTGGTAACAAATGGCCATTTGTTGATAGGTTCGGGGGGCGTCTTGAAAGTACTGGTTTAGTTTTGAAGGTGTTAAGTATGAAAAAGCCAAGAAGATGAGGAGAAGTAGATTTAGTTTTGGTTTTAGGAAAGAGATGGTGACAAATAATAAGCTGGTTAGGGCAAAAATATAATGGGCTTGGAGGGTAACAGGAAGAATTAAATTGAGGATTAAAGTGACAATAAATAAAGCGATGGCGGTTTTTTGATGTTTGTTTTTGGTGGTAAACAAAATAAAAAGTAAGATGATAAAAGCAGGAATGAAATAAAAAAGAGAAGGAAATTCAAAGACATAAAGATTTAAATTGATCAATTTGTCGATTAGAGAGATGTTTTGTTGAGTAGGAGATTTTTGGGTAAAAATACTTCTGGTAAGGATAAAATTATGTCTAAGTTCAAAGGCGATGGTAGGAAGATTGGTGGCAAGAAGAGAGGCTAAAAGATAAAAAATAAATTTGATTTTATGTTTGGTTTTGGAGAAAAAATAAAGACAGGCGGAGATAAAAAAAGGTAGGACAGAATAAGTCAAAGACAGGGCAGTGGCGATTGACAGACAAAAAATAAGAGGGTTAGTCAGAAGTAGGGAGTAGATAGAGGTGATGATAAAAGGTGTGGCCAAAGAGGGATTCCAGACGAAACGGCTTTGGATGATGTATTGAGGATGAATGGAAATTAAAAAGAATATTGCCAATAGACTTAATTGGAGTTGATGGTGTTTTTTTAGCAAGACAAGACCGATTGTGAAGAAGAAAATATAGACAAAGGCGTTGGTGTAAAGGGCGGATAGTGGAGATTGATTGGTAATCAGAAAACTTGGGTAGAGGAGATAAAAATAGAGAGCGCTTTGGTTAAAAGGGAGGGCGCTGGTTTG
>CAZRXL010000005.1:19103-24658 GCA_964604055.1 uncultured Gammaproteobacteria bacterium | reverse complement strand
CAGTGGGAGTTGAGTTGGAGGTGTAGGTGGGGTTTCTCTTCTAATAAGGGCTCGTTCTCGTGATAATCTTTCTCCAAGAGTTATCCTGCCCTTAATATAGTCACGGCTAAGTCGCCATCGTTGTGTTTCCCGCTCTAAAAAAGTTGTCACTTTCTTGAGTATATCAAGGTTTGAAGAGATAGTGAGTGCTGCCCTGATTTTTTAGCCAGCGGTTGTTGGCTTGCCAATTGGGGTCAAATTGGGCGGTGGACAAGGTGAGCTAGCTCGTGAATTAATATGTGATCAAATTTATCTTTAGGAAAAAAAATAATTTGCCAATTGAAGTTAAGATTGTTTTGATGACTACAGGAACCAAAAAGCGAACGTTGATTTTTGACCACAAGACGCCGATATTTGACGCCCATAATTTTGGCCATTGTTTGGGTATGAGAACTAATTAGTTTTTTAGACAAAGGTTGAAGGTGTTTTTTGAGAAGCGAAATCAGGTCTTTTTGGTAAAGGTGAGGGCTGGTCAGATAAATGGTATCGGTGGTAATAAAAAAAGACGGTTTGGAATTTTTTTGAATCAGCAAATTGTAAGTTTGACCAAGAATATTGATTTTTTTTAGATCTTTTAGTTTTTTTTGAGGGATTATTTTTTGACTATTTTTGATGATCCAATCTTGATTTTGACGAATAAATCGACCAATAAGAGGAGCGGGGGTCAGAAAAGGGCAAGAGACATAAAAAGATCGTTTAGTTTTTAGCTGAAGACGGATAGATCTAATGGACTTGCGATAAACGAGATAAGAGAAGGAGTGTTTTTGTAGAATGATTTTTGGCATAGAATGTATAATAGTATAAGATGATTATCTTGGCGGCGGACCATAGAGGAATACGATTAAAAAACGAAATAATATCTTGGCTGAAAGATTGGGAAGAAGAATATATAGATTTGGGACCGGCGGAATTTGATCCGGAGGATGATTATAGCCAGATCGCTATTAACTTAGGAATTAAGGTAAAAGAAGAAAGGGCGAGAGGAATATTGGTATGTGGATCAGGGGTGGGAATGAGTATTGCGGCCAATAAGGTAGATGAGATTAGGGCGGGATTGTGTACCAGTAAAAAACAAACCAAACTAGCACGAGAAGACGATGATATTAATGTGCTGTGTTTGAGCGCGGATTTGGTTGGACTGGAAAAAAATAAGGAGATTGTAAAGACTTTTATTGAAACTGTATTTTGCCCCGAGGAAAGATATGTGAGGAGAATTAATAGAATAAAAGAATATGAGCAGCATAATTAAATTAAAATCGGTGGAGGAGGTTGAAGAAAATAGAAGAGTAATCTTGAGGATGGATTTAGACCTGCCGATGACAGGAGCAGAAATTGAGGATGACGGTAGACTGAGAAAAAGCGTACCAACGATTAGACTACTAATAGATAAGGGTTGCAAGATTGCCATAGTGGGACATCGAGGTAGGCCAAACGGGATAGATCCGGAGTTGTCGTTGAAACCAATTTATTTGGAGTTAATGAGTATATTGGAAGGCGAGAGAGAAAATATAATTGAAAATGTGTTTGCAGAAGATTTTGAGGATGAGGAAAGAATTAAAAATGCTTGGTTAAGTAACCAGATTTTATTCTTTGAAAATAGTCGGTTTTGGCAACAAGAAAAAGAGGGTAGGACGGATTTTTTGATGAAATTGGTGGGCCAGTCAGATGTATTTGTCAATGATGCGCTGGCGGTGGCTCACCGAAGTGATGCATCAATACTGCTTCACCGACAGTTGCCGGCTTTTTATGGTTTAGATTTTGTAGAAGAAGTGGAGAAAATGGGAAAATTAAAAATGGAGTCGAATAGGCCGGTGACATTGGTGTTAGGTGGAGCTAAAGAAGATAAATTGAAATACTTACCAGAGCTGGCGCAATGGGCAGAAAAAATATTAGTTGGAGGTAAATTACCTCAATTAATAAGACAAAATTATGGCGAAAAAGTAATAATTGGGAAACTCAAGGAAAATGGACTGGATATTGATCAAAAGACAGCAGAAGAATTCGGGCAAATAATAGCTGACAGTAAGACAGTAGTATGGGCAGGAGCAATGGGGAAATATGAAGAGGCGGAAAATAGGGCGGGGACAGATAAAATCGCCATGGCGGTGGCTGGAGTCGATGGTTATAAAGTAGTAGCTGGTGGAGACACAATTGCCTCAATAAAAAATATGGGCCTGAGCGAAAATATTGATTTTTTTGTGACTGGTGGCGGAGTGCTTTTGGAATTTTTGGCAAAAGAGAGTCTACCGGCTTGGGAATAGAAAAAAGGTAAAAAGACGGGTATTATTAATTATGGATAAAAAATTGAGAATTGGCATAAATGGTTTTGGTAGAATTGGAAGTGTGGTTTTGAGGGCAATATTGACAGAAAAATATGATGTGGAAGTGGCGGCGATAAATACGACGGGAAAATATCCGATAGAATCGGTTGCTATCCAATTTAAATACGATTCGGTTTATGGCAGAGCGCCGGTCAGGGTGGAAGGAATTGAGGCAAAAAGAGGTGGAGAGATAGGTAGACTTTTAGTAGGAGAAACGGAAATACCAGTCCTGGGAGAAATGGACCCAAGACGGATTGGTTGGAAAAATTATGGAGTGGATGTGGTGCTGGAGTGTACGGGAGTATTTGTTGATAGATCGGCGGAAAAGCATCTTAAGGCCGGGGCAAAAAAGGTAATAATTTCAGCACCGGCAAAGGATAGCTCGATTCCGTTACTGATTATGAGTGTAAACGAAAATCAGTATAGGTCAGAAAAACTAGTGAGTAACGGTTCTTGTACTACCAATTGCGCGGCACCAATTGTGAAACTGATGGATGAAAAAATTGGTTTTCAGGAGGCAGTGCTGACCACAATTCACGCTTATACTAGTACTCAAAGTATTGTCGATGGAGTGGATAAAGATCCGCGCCGAGCTAGAGCGGCAGCAATAAATATTGTACCCAGTTCGACTGGAGCGGCAGAGTCGGTAATCAGGGCTTATCCGGAAGTAGCGGGTAGATTTGCGGGAACGGCGATTAGAGTGCCGGTTGTATGTGGTAGTTATACAGATTTGACTTTTAAGACAGTTCGAAAAACTACTGTAGAAGAAGTAAATACCATTTTTGAAGAGGCGGCTGTAGAGGCAAATTATGTGGGCAAGCTTAAGGTGAGCTATGAACCGTTAGTAAGTTCCGATATTATCGGTAACAACGCGTCGTGTATTATCGATGCCGGACGAACGATGGTAACTTCCGACGATATGGTAACAATAGGAGCCTGGTACGATAATGAATATGGTTACTCCTGTCGCCTGATAGAATTGGCATTATGGATATCAAAATAATACCGACAGTACTAGAGAGCGATTTTTTGGTAGCAGAGGAAAAAATAAGGAAATTGAAAGACAAGACATCGTGGATTCAAATTGATGTGATAGATGGAGAATTTGCCCCAGACAAGAGTTTTGAAATAGAGCTTTTGAGCAAACTGGATTTTGAAAGTGATAGGCTGTTGTGGGACATGCATCTGATGGTAAAAGAACCGGAAAAATGGGTTAATAAATGTCAATTTGTGGGGGCAAGTCGGGTGGTGGGACAAGTAGAACTGATGACTGACAGAAAAGAATTTATTGGTAGAGTAAAAGATTTAGGAATGGAGGCGGGATTGGCTTTTGATATCGATACTGAAATAGACGGGCTTATACCCGAGGAAACTGATTTAGTGTTATTAATGGGTAGAAAGGCGGGGTTTGGGGATTGTCAACTGGACAAAAAAGTGTTGGATAAGATGAGGATCCTGAAATCCCAACGGGGACCTTCGGCAGTTCAGGATGACATGCTGGTAGCCATAGACGGTGGGGTAAATAAAGATAATATTAATGAACTAGTTAAGGCTGGAGTAGATATAATTTATAGTGGTAGAAATTATTTAGAATTAAAAAATGAAAACTGATAAAAAAATAATTCGGGTGACATTTTTTGGTGGGTCGGAGGCAAAACCAGGAGACAAACATTACGATTTGGCATTTAAGACGGCTAAACTATTGGGAGAAAATGGTTATATTGTCGTCAATGGCGGTGGACACGGAATAATGACGGCGGCAAGTTTGGGAGCGAAGGCCGGAGGAGGTAGAGTAGAAACGGCAGTAGTAGAAAGAGATAAATACCCGGGAAACTTTATTGGAGAAAATAAAGAAAACACCGAAGTGTGTGATAAAAAAATTGTGTGTAAAAATTATGACCAACGAACCAATAAACTGATTGAGCTGGGAGATGCTTTTTGTATATTTGCCGGTGGAACTGGGACGATGGATGAGGTGGGCCGGGTGTGGAGTCTGGCAAAATTTGATCATGGCCATCATGAGCCATTGATTTTTGTGGGACCGGAATGGAAAAAAACAATTAGGGTAATGATGAGGGCTTTGAACTTTGAACCAATGGAAAAAGAAGTGGTCGCTTTTGCTAAAAATGAAAAAGAAGTGCTTGATTTATTGACTTAGGACGGGACGGGAATTGTTTTGAATTTCAACAGGAAAAAGTTGTTGGTTTATAATTTTGTCTTTGGCAACCGTTAACCGAACGATTTGGGTGTGAGAGGTGTCATAAGACCAACTTTGATCGAAAATAAAGTTGCCTAAAGAGTAAAAAATGGGTTTAGCCTGATAAATTTCTTGATCTTGCCAAACATGGTGATGACCGTGGACAATATCAGCTCCCCTATCAATAAGCTGATGAGCTAGATCGATTCGCCACGGCTCGGGGGTGGCTCGATATTCGTTGCCCCAATGAAGAGAAACAATTAACCAGTCAACTCGGGGGTTATATTTGGTAACAGCGTCGAAAATAATCTGATGATCAAGACTAGGGTTAGTGATAAAATCGTAACCTAAAAAACCAAAGGTAATGCCGTTGACAGTGGTAGTGGCAAATTCGACGGCTGGATCAAGAGAGTAAAAATGAACAATTTGATCTCGGGTCAAAAAGTTGAGGGTTTGTTGATAACCATCTTGACCATAATTGAAAATATGATTATTGGCCAGATTGAGAATAAATTTGTTTTGAACTAGTTGGGGCAAAAAACGGGTGTCGCCACAAAAGGTAAAGGTACCAGTATAACCGGTGGGGCAATCGTCAATGATAGGTGATTCGAGATTGGCTAAGTTGAAATCGTTTTGAGAAAGCCAGTCAGAAATACCAGAGAAACTATAAGAAAAATCGTTTTTGGTTCTGGCAGTGCTAGTAATGTGACGACCCAGGCCAAGATCACCAACAAGACCAACAACAGCAGTGGGAACTGGAGTGGAAGTAGGTATGGGGGTATGATTGGGAGGTGGTGGGCTGGGAAGACCAAAACCAAGTGCGGCAAGGATGGCGATGACAAAGTTTCGGAGCATGGCTTAGTTTATAATAAAAAGGCGATGTTTAAAAAAGCAACGGTAGTTTTAGCTTTGGGAATAATATTGTCAGGCTGTAGTTTGTCGGTCAAAAAATCTGGAATAGAAATTATGAGTTACCCGACAGCTAAAGTGTTTATTGA
>CAZRXL010000005.1:16929-19093 GCA_964604055.1 uncultured Gammaproteobacteria bacterium | reverse complement strand
TGTCTAATTTTCACCATTCCTGGAAATACGCCGTACAAAAACACGGCTTTAAAACCAGGAATGGTGAAAATTAGACTGGAAGACGGTCAAAAGGTATGGGAAAGGGAGGTGGAACTAAAAAACAGAGTGACAACAATAGTCGATTGGAGTCTGGGAACAAGTGAGTTAGAAACGGGTGGATATATTCTTTACATGGAAAAAACTGGTGATGAATCTAAAAGTGGATTACTAGTCAATGCTAGCCCAGACAAATCGGCAGTGGCGATTGATGATACTATTAGAGGCTTTGCCCCGATTAGATTACCAGATATTGGTCATGAGGATAAAAAAATTACAGTATCTTTCCCTGGTTATAAAACAATAAACGTGTTTGTGAGGG
The DNA here is from genome assembly GCA_964604055.1 of uncultured Gammaproteobacteria bacterium. Taxonomy (GTDB): domain Bacteria; phylum Patescibacteriota; class Microgenomatia; order UBA12405; family UBA12405; genus CAZRXL01. The sequence continues at coordinate 18,714 of CAZRXL010000005.1, read as the reverse complement.
CTCTACCGGGATATCAGCTGGTGATGGAAGCAAAATTGATTGAAGAAGCTAGTCTAAATTTGGATCAGGAAACGAATTTTGAAGAGATTGAAATAGCAACATTGTCAGAACGGTCGTTGATTACGATATTAGAGACGGAAACGGGATGGCTGAGAGTCCGAGAAGCTAGTAGTGGTGCGGCCAGAGAAATTGATAAGGTTAATCCCGGCCAGCAGTATGAGTTAATCGAGGAGACGGAAGACTGGTACAAGATTAAGCTGGATGACGGAAAAGAAGGCTGGATTGCGGCTAATTACGCCGAAAAAATTTGACGAAGAAAGAGAGTAGTAAAAGGGACAGGCCAAAAAAAACGTAAAATTTTTGTTGGCTGTTTAGAGACAAGGTAATAAAACCAAAAATTAAAGTAGCAAAAAGATAGAAGAGGGTTATCTGCTTTCGGGACCAACCGCGAGCAAGAAGGTGATGATGAAGATGACCTGGTTCGGAAGTTAAGAGGGGTTTTTTGGTAATAAGCCGTTTTAAAAGGACAAAGACAGCATCAAGCATGGGAATGAACAGGATTAGGGCCAAGGTGGCAAGTTTGGCGCCGGAAAGAATCGAGAGGACGGCCAAAAGTAAACCAGCTAGGCTTTTACCACTATAACCGGGCATTATGGATTGAGGAGGGAAATTGTAAGGGAAAAAACCAAGATAGGCGCCAGCGGTGGCACCGGCGAGAATGATAACTGGCCACTGGGTAGCGTCACTACCAAAACGGAGTCCAAGAAGGCCGATAAAAATGGCAGCGACAGAAACAAAACCAGGGAGTTGACCTTCGATACCACCCGACCAACCGACAATGTTACTACACCAGATGATCCAGAATATGGCTAGAAGATCAGATAAAAGCCAGATGGTGTGATTGCCAAAAAAGTTGAAGTTGATTTGGGGAGTCGAAAGATTGATGATGCCGCCAAAAGGATTGCTGATATAGGCAATGCCAATGCCGGAGCTGACAATAATTAGAGCGGAAATAAGGTTGGTGACCAAGCGAAGGCGGGGGCTGATGTCAGACAGATCATCCCAAAGGCCTATAATTAGGGTAAAAAGGGAGGCGATTAAAATACCTAAAAGATGTTTGTCGGCGGGTAGAAAAAGAAGAGAGGTAACTAGAAGTGCAAAATAAATAGGCAGTCCCCCACCTCGAGGGACAGCGGTGGTGGCAGTGGCATTTTTGCTTTTCTGGTGTTTCTTCTTTGGATCTTCAATCCAACCTTGATTAATAAAATAATTTCTGACCAAAGGAGTGGTGAAGTAGGAAATGAGACTGGCAGTCAAAATACTTAAGAGGAACGATTGAAGCATGGATCTAGGTAATAACCAGAATAATGTTTATCAGAGTAAATAGGCATAAAAATGAGAAAAGGAGAGAAAAAATAGTTAGAAGACGGGACAAAAGAACTGATTGGTGCTGGCAAAGAGCGGCCAAAAAATTGTTTAAAAACATGATCAGGGCAGAAAAAATAGGCAAAAGAAAGAGATTGTCAACGGTAGTTAACTGGGATTGTCCCCAAGGTAGTGAATAAAAAAGAGGAACCTGGAAAGGAAGGGTCTTGAATTTAAAAAGTAAAAGCGAAAGCTGAATGGTGACGATCAGGAGATTGAGACGAAAAATTTGGCCATTAATTTTTTGTTGCCAAAAACGGCCTAGCTGATGGAAAGGAAGAATGATTTTGGCAAAAGTGATCATTGTCTAAATTCAAAAATAAGAGCAGAATCAAATTGTTCAGTTATAAAATAAAATTT
>CAZRXL010000005.1:13933-16919 GCA_964604055.1 uncultured Gammaproteobacteria bacterium | reverse complement strand
AAACTGGTCAAGTTGGTCAAATTTGGGAGCGTCAGGATAGTAAACAATGAATTTGGCTGGGTTAGATTTGAGATTGTCAATTAGCTGATCTTGGTCTTTGAAATCGACAACATGATAAGCAACGGTGTATTTACCCACCGGGAGGCGGTCTGACAGAACATAGACAGCCGGTTCGTTGCCCCAAACTAAAATCCGATCGTCGGATTTGGTTCTATGTTTGATAAACTCCCCGACTTGCTGGTTAGTTAAAACTTTTGGACTCCAAAAGGAATCAAATTGACCCCGGTCGATTTTTTTGGTGACGAAGCGAATAAAATTTTGATAATAGCTGAAAGTGGGGTAGCCCCAAAACTGGTAATATTTAACGGAAAAAATGGTTAAGGCGAAAAGGAAAAGGACAAAACCGTTTTTGAAAATATCTTTGTTGATAGCAAGAGTAACTAGAAGAAGGCTGAAAGGAGGGATAATTTGTAAAAGATAGTGGGGATAAGGGCGACCGGAAAGCAGAGCACCAAAAAGGGCGGCAGTAGACCAAAGTAAAAGTAAGCAAAGTTTTTTACCTAAAGAGTTTCTGAATAGATAAATAACAGCAAAAATAAGAGTTAAAATACCGGCGCGGATGAAAAGGCCAGTATTGTCCCCTGCCCAAGAACCAAGATAGCCGATATTTTGCATCAGAGCCGATCTGAGGTAAGTGTAACCAGCGCCTTTGAGACTGTAATAGCCAAGACTGATCAGGATGGGGGCAAAAAAGGCAGAAATTAAAACTAAAGTGGAAGTGGAAAATATTTTTTTGGGAGCTTGGTTGATAAAAAAGAACCAAAAGAAGACGGCAAAAAAATCAAAAACAATGGGTATTTTGAATAAAAAACTAATAGAGAAGAGAAAACCAACCCAAAAGAAACGGGGCTTGTTGTCAAGTATGGCCAAAATAGCGGCAGTAGCAGGCATAATCATAAAGATTTCACCGTTACTAATTTCACCCTCTAGACTAGGTATAGTCGAAAAAACGGCAAAGACTAAGGTGGCAATAATGTGAAGAGTTTTGTTTTTAAAAAATTTTTGGGATAGAAAATAGATTAAAGAAACGTTGATGGAGTGCCAAATAAGAAGAAAGAACCTAAACCAAAAAACGTTGCCGGCTAAGGCGGCCAGAAGATAGAGAAGGGGGGGTTTATTGTCGTGGATATCTTTGTAGAAAACAAGACCACGCCTAAGACCGAGACCGAGGGTGAGATAGATGTCTTCATCGGCATAACGATTGGGCTCAAAAAGAGAAGGAAGACGGAGAAATAAAACTAGGATCAAGATAGGAAAAATGGGCTTAAGTCGTTTGAGTAGTGTCACTTATTTATGATAACAAAACTAGTTTTTTTTCTTTTGAGTGGTTTTGTACTCAAGCCGTTTGCCCAACATGAGACGAGTATGAGAGTAAAGGCCAGGCAAAACAGACATGGTGAGGGTGGCGATGGGCATAAGAGGCCATTGAAGTAAATTTTTTATAAAGGCTTTACGACCTTTTTGATAAACAGGCCGAAGTTTCCAATCAAGAATGATGATAACAAAAAGAGGAATAAGACAGATGGTAAGAATTATTTGAGAAATGCGCGAAAGATTGAAGCCAAAGGTGGTTTGAAAAAAATTGGGATTGAGAATAACAGGCAGAGAGGTGCCAAGAGTCAAGATAAACCAATTACTGGACCAAATTAAATGGGTTTCGATGAGCTTGTAGATACGCAAAGCCCGGGTAAGAAGAGGGATTTCAGTGTGAATCTTGGCTTGTTCGATGGCGTAAGGAATGTCGATGGCACCCCAGGCGTGGCGAATACATTGGTTATAACGGTTTTTAAGTGCCGAAAAATAGGTGTTACCATCAGGAGCATCGACAATGGTGGGTAAAAAGATGGGATTGACTTCAACTTGGCCTTTGGTGCCAAAAAAGGCTTGTAAAAATATATGCCAGTCCTCGGGAATCATATCTCGATCCCAGTAACCAACTGAGTCGATGAGAAAATAAGAGCTACTATAACAGGAGTAGTTGAAGAAGAGACCGTCTGGTTCTTGGATGTTGGCGATATGGATAATGTTGCCGATAGTGCCAATAATTCTAATAGGAGAGGGAACAGAATTGATGTTGTGGTGCCAAAAGATGGGAGATTGCCAAAAACGTTTGTAACGGTCTGGATTGCTGGCAAAGTGGTAAGTTAGGGCAGAAAAATATTTGGGGTTAAAAATAGTGTCAACATCACAGCTAGTAAGAGTTAAGTGATTAATATCAAATTTCTTTGAGTTGACAAATTTTTGTTTCCACTGCTCTGCGGCCCAAGCTTCATTGCTGTGTTTTCCGGCTATTTCTCCGGGTAGATCAGGAGGATGTTCGGTAAAGGTGAGACTGCCAAAGACGTTTTTGTATTTTTTGGTAAAGTAACTTTCGGTGGCCCGATTATTATCGGCGCCAGCTCTGACTTCCTGACCAAGGCAAACATGAATTTTGGAAAGATCAATATCAATTTGAGCAGCCAAAGAACCAATGGCCATGTCAATGACTTCAACTGGTTCTTTGTAAGAACTAATGATAATGACATGATTAATATCGTTATATTTGAGCCAGTTGGCCCGGAAATCGGTTTGAAATTTGTCTTGCCAATTGATGGCGTTTTCTTTTTTGATTTTAAAATAACCAACAGTAGCAAAGATGGCCGATTTAAATGACTGATAAAGCCAATAAACTAAAAAGGCAATAACAAAGTAAGCCACGGCCCTGGGAACGATAAAGGCGCCCCAAAGAGGAAAGAGAATGACCATCCAGGCGGCTACCCCGGGAATCATTTCCCAAAGCCGATAGCGACGGGAATTTTTGTCCATATACAGGGTATTATAACAATGTTTTTGGGGTAAAATTGAATATGGACACAATTGAAAAGGCGATTAGAAGAACAGAGCAATATTTTGCTAAATAGGGAATGAAGCTGACGACAAAACAGCT
>CAZRXL010000005.1:0-13923 GCA_964604055.1 uncultured Gammaproteobacteria bacterium | reverse complement strand
GAGATTGATTTCGAAGAAAGTTTATAAAGTAAAAAGTTATAAAGTTGATAAAGTACAAAGAAATAAAATATTAAAAGAAAAACTTCTAATTGCCAAAAGAATCGCAAAAAAGATATCTAAGTTGAGCGACGTACTGTTGGTGGCGGTGACAGGATCGGTGGCGGCGGGGAAGCCTGATAAAAATGACGATATTGATTTTTTGATTATCACTAAAAAAAATAGATTGTGGTTGACTAGGCTGAGACTGTATTGGCAACTAAGAAAGGAAAAAGTGAGAAGAAAAGGAGACGAAGAAGAAACGGATCAATTGTGTTTTAATCTATGGTTGGATGAGATTGGCTTGAGATTGCCGGAGAGCAAACAAAATTTAAGAAACGGTCTGGATGCAATAATGATGAAGGTGTTGATTGACAAAAAAAATATGTATAAAAAATTTTTGGCAAAAAATAGATGGATTAAAAATTATGTAGCAACAGGTTATGATAAAAAATCTAATTAATTTTCTTTGTTTTTGGGGACAGTGGCTGTATATGAAAAAGAAGATGAAAGGAGAGATGGTTAACTTTCACCAAGCCTTGTTTCACCCTGGTAAAATAGAGAGATGAGCAATGACAGGGAAGGTAAAGTTTTGGTCTGGTATACGATTTTGGCGGTATTGGTAGGAGCTGGAATTTTGGTAATGTCGTTGTCTAAAATGAGTTTTGTGGCAATGGTAAATAGTGAGAAAGAAGGTAATATGCCGAAGGAGCCAATTAATTTTGAATGGATAGACGAGACGGGACAAATTCAACGACTGAACTATGCACTACCCTTACCTGGGATTGATTCTTCGCACCCGGTATATGGGTTAAAAGAATTTAGAAACTGGTTATGGATAAATTTACCTGGCAAACCGGAAGAAAAGACAAATCTATTGATTTTGATGGCTGATAAAAAAATGGCGGAAACAAAGAAATTGGTTGAAGATAATCGGGTCTTAAGAGCACTGGAAACAAGTGGAGAAGCAGTAGAAAACTTAAAACAGGCAAGACTGGAGCTGGAAGGGGCAGTAATTAGTTCAGAACAAAAATTGGGGCTTAGAAAAAGAATCGTGGAGGCGGGGTTGGCCTATGAAAAAATTATTGAAAGCATGTCGGACAGTTTTAACCTAGACACGGTTAAACACAATAGATTGATGTTAGAAATTAAGGGTTTCAATGAAAAAGAGAAAAGGGACTGGTTGGAAATTTGGAACTAAACAGATAAAGAGCTTGAGAATAATGATTTTGGTTGGCCTGTTGATAATGGTGGCGGCAGGAGTAGTGGTGGCAATAGACATGCCTAATCCAAAAAAATTAAGTAGCAATGAATATCCAGAATCGTCTTACATAATGGACCGGAACGGACAATTGTTATATGAAATCTATGCCGATATAAGAAGAACTCCAGTTGCTTTGTCAGAGGTGCCTGAAAATCTGATAAACGCAACTTTGGCAATTGAAGATGTTGGTTTTTATAAACACTGGGGTTTTGATTTACGAGGGATAGTGCGGGGTTTATATCGAACCGTGGTCAAAAAAAGATTGCAAGGCGGATCGACTTTAACCCAACAACTGGTAAAAAATGCGTTATTGACACCCGAAAGAACAATCCAAAGGAAAATTAAAGAGGCGCTTTTAACAGTGGTGACAGAGTTAACTTACAGTAAAGACCAAATTTTGGAAATGTATTTAAATCAAACCCCGTACGGAGGGACAATGTGGGGTGTGCAAGCGGCGGCAGCAGGAATTTTTGGAAAAGATGTTAAGGATTTAGACTTGGCTGAAGCAGCTTTGATTGCAGGATTACCGGCTTCACCGACCTACTACTCCCCTTTTGCCCACCCAGATGTGGCAAAAACACGACAAAAATTGGTATTGACACGAATGGAGGAGGAAGGTCTGATTAGTGAAGAACAAAAACAAGAAGCAGAACAAAAGGAGTTGAGTTATAAAATAACTAGGAACGAGATTAAAGCGCCTCATTTTGTATTTTATGTCAAGGAACAGTTGGCAGAAAAATATGGTTTGCCATTGGTAACTGAAGGTGGATTGAAAGTAACAACTAGTTTGGATTTGGAAATGCAAGATTTTGTTCAACAAGAAGTGGCGTCTGAGGTGGCAAAGTTAGAAAGGTATAAAGTCGGCAACGGGGCAGTACTGGTGACTGAACCCAAGACGGGACAGATTTTAGCGATGGTGGGGAGTAAGGACTACTGGGCCGAAGATATTGACGGTAAGTTTAATGTGACGACGGCGCTTCGACAACCAGGATCATCAATTAAACCATTAAATTATGCGGTGGGAATAGAAACAGGCAAGATTACGGCAGCGTCAGTGTTGTATGATCATAAAACTTGTTTTAAGGTGGAAAACCAGAGAGATTATTGTCCGACTAATTACGGCTATAGATATTTTGGAATACAATCAGTCAGAAATAGTTTGGCAAATTCGTTAAATATTCCGGCAGTAAAAGTATTGGCCTTAAATGGTTTGGAAACATTCGTGGCTTCAGCTTCGGCGATGGGAATTTCAACTTTTAATAAGGCGTCAGATTATGGTCTGTCTTTGACCTTGGGCGGCGGTGAAGTCAAAATGGTGGATATGGCAACAGCCTTTGGGGTATTGGCCAACAATGGAATCAGACAAGACTTGGTGTCTATTTTAGAGGTGGTAAATAGAGATGGAGAGGTGTTGGAAAAATATGGTTATGTGCCAGGAGAAAGGAAATTGTCTCGAGAAACTAGTTTTATAATTAGCCAGATTTTGTCAGATGATGGGGCTAGATCGATGGTGTTTGGTCGAGGATCAAAACTGGTGATTAAAGATCATCCGGAAGTATCGGTTAAAACAGGAACGACCAATGATTTGCGAGATAACTGGACAATCGGTTATACTCAGGACTTTGTGGTGACGGTATGGGTAGGAAATAATGACAACTCGGCCATGAGTTGGATTGCGTCAGGTATTACCGGGGCAACTCCAATTTGGCATGAAGTAATGACAAAAATATTGGAAGAAAAGGCGGTTAAAAAACCGGTTATGCCAGCAGAGGTAGTAGGGATACAAGTTTGTAATTTGACAGGAAAATTGCCGCCCGAAGGTGGATGTGAAACCCATTTTGAGTATTTCAAAAAAGAGTATGTGCCAACTGAGAGACAAACAATCAGAGCTAATATTCTGATTAACAAAGATAATCAACAAATGGTCAAAGAGGGAGAGGAGATACCAAATGCAGAATGGCAAGAAAGGTCGGCAATAAGAGATGCATACGGAGAATGGGTCTGTCTAGATTGTCCACCACCAGATGAATTAAAACCCAAAGAAAAAAAGGAAGAATGATTAGAAAGATAATAGGTATCCTGGTTTTTTTGGGGAAACCGGGATATCGGGTCTTGGCTGAAATAGTAAGACTGACAAGGCAAATAAAATTGAGGGTGAGGTTGGCTTGGGGTTGGTTTTTGATGTCAATGATAATGTTTTTTTTGAGTATGGCAATGGTGTGGGTTTATGAGTCAATCTTGGTTGATCTGCCAAACGTGAACAATATTTATAAACCACCTCAATTGACAACTAAAATACTGGACCGAAAAGGTAGAGTACTGTATAAATTTTACCGAGACGAAAATAGAAGTTGGGTAAGTTTTGATCAAATCCCAAAATCATTAATAGATGCCACAATTGCGATTGAAGATAAAGAATTTTTTTATCACAAAGGTATATCGCTACGGGGCGTGGTCAAAGCGCTGTGGTACAACTTGTTTAAAAAAGATGAACAGGACAAGTTGAGAGGTGGGTCAACTTTGACTCAACAAATGGTAAAAAATGTGTTTTTTGGGAACGAAAAATCGGTAGAAAGAAAACTTAAAGAGGCAGTGTTGGCAATTTTGGTGGAACAAAGGATGAGTAAAGAAGAAATACTGGAAAGATATTTTAACCAAGTAGCTTACGGGGGAGAGATATACGGGGTACAAGAGGCGGCTTTAAAATATTTTGGAAAAAATGTTTGGGAGATAAATAGTGGACAGGCGGCTTATTTGGCTGGACTGCCAGCAGCGCCAAGTTCATACTCGCCGATTGCCGGCAATGGTGAGTATGCTTTAAGCCGGCAAAGACATGTAATAGATGAAATGGTGAAGGCCGGTTTTTTTAGCCAGCAAGCGGCAGAAGAAGTAAAAAAAGAAGAGATAAATTTGGTCGATTTTGAAAGAAAGATTGAAGCACCTCATTTCGTTTTTTTTGTGAGAGAATGGTTACTTGACAAGTATGGTTTTGATGATTTGGCCACTCGAGGTTTAACTGTCAAAACCAGTTTGGATCTAGAGGTACAGAGAATGGCAGAAATGGTGGTAGAAGAAGAGGCCAAAAGAGTGGCTAGGTTGGGAATTAGTAACGGAGCGGCATTGGTGGTAGATATCAGAAACGGCGATATTTTGGCAATGGTGGGTAGTAAAGATTATTGGGCTAAAGATATTGATGGTAAATACAATGTGGTAACGGCACTACGACAACCGGGATCATCAATTAAACCAATAAACTATTTGTTGGCTTTGAAAAAGGGAGCAAATCTTTTGACTTCAATTGACGATACGCCAGTAACGTATCCCGCAGGTGCGGGACAAAAACCATATAACCCGCAAAATTATAATGGTAAATATATGGGCAAGGTGAGCTTGACAACTGCTTTGGCTAACTCGCTTAATGTGCCATCGGTTAAGTTTTTGGATAAAAACGGGGTGGATAATATGATTGACTTGGCCGAAGATATGGGAATAACAACTTGGAAAGACAGATCGAGATTTGGGCTGGCATTGGCTTTGGGCGGAGGAGAGGTAAAAATGACGGAAATGGCTCAGGCTTATTCGATATTTGCCAATCTGGGAAAAAAAGTTGATATCGATCCAATTTTAGAAATTGATAATTATTTGGGCGAAAATATATTCTCTAAAGAGGTCAAAAAAAGTGAAGTGGTGGAAGCAAAATATGCTTTTTTAATAAATAGAGTCCTGTGGGATGATTCGGCCCGATCGGCAATATTTGGCCTTAACTCTAGATTGAAAATCCCTGGTAAGACGGTGGCGGTTAAAACAGGAACGACCAACAACCTGCGGGATAATTGGTGTATCGGTTGGACACCAACTTATTTGGTGGCGGCTTGGGTGGGCAACAACAACAATAGCCCAATGTCCTGGGTGGCGTCGGGGATATCGGGGGCGACTCCGATTTGGAATAGAATAATGAGTCAAATGCTATTGGACAAACCGGACCAGATGTGGGAAGTACCAGACGGTGTTTATAAGGCAGTAGTCTGCAACAAAGAAGAATACTTTACGGATGGCCGAGAAAAGGAAGTGGAATGCCCTAGTCGGCTTGAATCAGTTGCCAGTAAAGAAAATCGACCAGGGGCGGAATAAGATTTTTTGATTTTTCAATGTCTGTTGAATTGGTAATCTCGGTTACGATAAGAATTTTCTTTTTTGGGGGGGCAATAATTATCTGAAAAGAAAGAGAGTTGTCAGTGACAGTCAGATTTTGAAAAATAGGTAAACCAAGGGGTAAAGTAGTAACCAAGTCAGTATTGGAAGAGCTGGGGCTGGAAAGCAGATCTTGAGTAACAGTATCGGATAAAGTTAGATTATTATAGGAAAAAGTAAGATCGGGATCCGAATAGACGTAAGCAGCCCAGGTGGCTGAGTCGGACTGGTTGAGCTTGTCAAGATATTTCTGAATATCTTGAGGATCAAAGCGGGTGGGGGCGGGAGAGAAGGTAGTGGATGTTTTGAGTCGAGGTAGAGAAATTTTTGGTTTAAAGCGGCTAAAGTCGCCAGATTTGATGACTGAGGCACCAGTACGATAAAGCCAAAAAACAAATCTGAGACCAACGGTGAGCAAGATGAGAAAGATCAAGAATTTTCTTTTTTTGTCAATTTTGTCGACGGAATCAAGAGTGTCGACAAGGTCGATTTGGTCAGGATTATTATTGACTCTTGGTTTTTTTTCTGGTTTGGGCAGCATTATTTTTTGATTTGTTTTAAGGTTAAAAGGCCCGCTTTGGCACCAAGATGGGAGACAACAGAGGCGGAGTTTTTGATAGCCCAGAAGAGGCCGGTTTCTGGTGACTGGCGGTAAAAAAGAGCGGCAACAAAGGTGGAGCCAAAAGCATCGCCGGCACCAGTTTCTTCAACCGTTTTTTGGTCAACAACGGGCGAAAAAAGATGGTGGTCAGAGGTGAGAAGATGGGCGCCGCGACGGCCGTTGGTGATAGCAATATAATCTGGACCAAAAGACTGAAATTTTGAATAAAAATTGGGGGCAGAAATTTTTTGACTAATTAACGTCTGAGCTTCGGTCTTATTGAGAGATAAAAAGTCGACATACTTGAGAAGCGGAATAAGTTTTTTGGGACTAGCGATTTCTCGACTGCCAGGATTAAGGGCAACTTTGATGCTGTTCTCTTGGGCATAGCCAATTAGCTGCTCTAGGAGAGTGAGATTACCCTCCAAGGAGGTGATGTAAAACCAACTACTGTCAAGACGGGACCAGGGGATTTGTTTGGATTCAAGACGGGTGGAGCCGCGATTGACTAGGATGGATCTGGCCCCATCAGAATTGACTAAAACGATAGAAAAGTCGGTGGCTTCTTTGTCTGGTCTTATCAAAAAATTAGTTGAAACTGAATTAGTTTTTAGATCATTGATAATAAAACTGGAAAGAGGGTCTTGACCCAAAAGAGACAAGCAGGCAGATTTTAGACCGAGGCGAGCAAAAGCGACGGCGGAATTGGTGGCGCCACCGCCGGAGCAGACAAGACTATGGTCGATTTCGTTTTTGGTACCAAGATCGACAGCGATGCGACCACGACTAGTTTTTAGGGCGGCGGATTTGACAAGAATATCAACAGTAGCAGAACCAATAGAAATTACATCAAACATTTAACGGCCTTTAATAAACTTTTAAGTCCGATGCCATAATGGTCATATAATTTTTGGGGGTTGCCAGCAGACTGACCGAATTGATTATCGACTGCCAGATGGATAAATTTACTAGCAAGATTATTGGTTAACAAGAGACTGGCAACTGCCTCCCCTAGCCCACCAATTTTTTGATGATCTTCGATGACAATTAGGCGACCGGTTTTTTTGATACTAGATAAAATGGACTTTTGGTCTAGGGGTTTGATAGATGAACAATTAATTATTTCTAGACTAACCTTTTTAGACCATTTTAGGTCTATTTTTGTTTGTGCTTCTATGGCTTGATAAAGGATAGGGCCATGACCCAAGATGGTAAGATCGCGACCAGATTTGATCTTTAGAGATTGGCCGATGGTAAAAGCGGTCTTGGAACTGGTAAAGACGGGGGTGTCGGGCCGGACCAGCCGGACATAGGCAGGTCTTTTGGTGCGAGAGATGGTAGTAATAATTTTTTCGGTTTCGATGGCATCGGCGGGTGAGAAAACTTCCAGATTGGGTAGAAAACGAGTCAAGGCCAGATCTTCTAACATTTGGTGAGTAGCGCCAAGAGAGCCGGAAAGAAGCCCGGCATGAGAGCCAATAATTTTGACATTAGCGTTGTTGTAACATATAGACTGCTTGATAACGGCCCAATTGATAGCCGGAGAAAAACAGGCAAAAGAAGTTAAAAAGACGGTTTTGCCGGTTTTGGCCAGACCAGCAGCAATACCGGCGGCATTGGCCTCGGCCACCCCGGTTTCGATAAACCGGTCGGGGTAGATTTTGGCAAAGTTGCTTAATTTGAGAGAGGATTTTAAGTCAGCATCAACCACATAGATGTTCTGGTTGGTCTTGGCTAGTTTTTGAATAGTTTGACCAAAAGCGTCACGAATTGAGGCGGTGTCTGGCTTGGGCATAAAAATCAGCCGGTAAATTTTTAACGTCGTGATAGTTAAAATTATTTTCGATGTCTTTGATGCCTTTGCCCATAACAGTTTTGGCAATAATACAGGTGGGACGAGTAGATGTCTTGGCTTGTTTAAGGGCAGTGATTAATTTATTGATGTTATGACCATCGACAGTTATGACACGCCAACCGAAAGAATGATATTTTTTTGATAAATCCAAAAGGGGCATGATGGAATCGGTGGAGCCATCGATTTGAAGGTTGTTTTTGTCAATAATATTAATTAAATTTTTGAGTTTGTATTTATTGGCAAAAGCGATGGCTTCCCAAATTTGGCCTTGCTGATGTTCGGCATCGGAAGTAAGACAAACAGAATAATGGGGATCGCCCAAGGCCAGACCGGCGGCAAAAGATAGACCTTGGCCAAGAGAGCCAGAGTTATATTCAACACCGGGGACAGAAGTACTGACATGGCCCTGGAGGGCAGATTTAAAACGAGAATAGGTTTTGAGTCTGCTTTTAGGAAAATAACCAGCATGGGCTAGAACTGTATAATAGGCCGGAGCCAGATGGCCAGCGGATAAAACGAAATGATCAAGTTTGAAATTGAAAATTTTAGTCAGATAAAGAGTGGCAAAAATGTCGATGCTGGATAATGGGCCACCCAGATGAGATGAGCCAGCAGACTGGACTAGATCTAATAGATCGAGTCGAAGTTTCTGTTGTAATGGTGCAAAACGATTAAACATCTAAATACATTATATGGTAAATTAGGGACACGAGTGAAGAGCTTTTATAATAAATACAAAAGAAGCGTGTTGGGGTTCGTGGGCAAGCAGATAGACGATCCGATGGTGGTAGAAGAGATAAGCCAGGATGTGTTGTTGGCGGCATGGAGGGCGCTACCGACTTTTGGCGGAAGAGCGGCAGAGTTTTCGTGGATTTGCTCGATTGCTAGACATAAGATAGTCGACTATTATCGAAAAAAAAAGTTAAAAACAGTGCTGTTTTCGGTCAATCCGATATTCGAAGAAATAGCAGATAAATCTTTGAACCCTGAGCGGGATGTATTGAAAAATGAATTAAAAGAAGAGATTAAAAAAACATTTTTGGAGTTGTCAGAGGGATATAGAAAAATTTTACGACTTAAGTATGTACAAGGCTTGAAAATTAGTCAAATTGCAAAGAGAATGGGAATTACGGCCAAGGCGGTAGAAGGAAGGTTGATAAGGGCTAGAGCTGATTTTAGAGCCAACTGGAATTATGATAAGAAAGAGAATAAAGAAGATCGGCAAACTGATGGGTCTAATTTCGATTAGGCAGGGATGGAAGTTGGGGGTAAATATTTATCAGCTGATACAAGAACCGTATTTAACCCTGGAAACAATTAGAGAGGAAAAGGATAAATCGCAGATAGTGCTATTGGTCTTGACAATATTGTCCCCTGCCCTAGTTTATAGTGGACTAAGAATTGTTTGGGATTGGCTGTGGTTTGGAAGATTGGTTTATACCACCGGACCAGTGTTTATCTTGGCAACGATAATCCAAATAATATTTTTGCTTTATATGGGCTATTGGAGTTTTAAGGTAATAAAAAAATGAGAATAGGCTTGGCACGAATAAAAAGACTTATTGAGTGGAATTTAGAGATGCTGGGTGAAATTTGTCCTAATTGTGGTAGTAAAGAGGGACCGCCAAGAGGAGTGTGCAAAGAATGTGGTGTTTGGGCGCCAAAACTAGAAGATTTGAAACCACGCGGACAGAGAACGAAAGGTTAAGTTAAGTTAAGTTAATTTAACTTGATTTGAGTTTTGAGCGTGAGATAATGAGTCCATGGATACAAATATAGATATTCATCCGATTCAAGCAACGATTTTGTGTCAATTATTATTTATGAAATCAGTTAGGTTTTCGGAAATGGATAGACAAGGTTTAACAACTGATCATTTTAGTTTTCATTTAAGGCAACTAATAAATTGGAAGATGATAGAAAAGGATGAGGACAGAAAATACAGTTTGACCGGCAAAGGTAAGGAATTTGCTAATCGTTTCGATACAGAAATAAAAGAAGTAGAGCGACAACCAAAAATTGGGGTGTTGGTAATTGCCAAGAAAGCTGATAAATATTTAATTCAGCAGAGACTGAAACAACCATATTATGGTTTTTGGGGGTTTATTACAGGTAAAATGCGATGGGGCGAAACCGTGGAAGAAACGGCGTTGAGAGAACTGGAAGAAGAAACGGGTTTAACCGGAAGAGCGAAACTGGTGGCAGTAAAACACAAGATGGATTATGATCAACAAGGGCAATTATTGGAAGATAAATTTTTTATGGCAGTTAAAGTAGACAAGGTTAGAGGTAAACTAAAAGAAGAGGTGGTGGGTGGAAAAAATTGCTGGATGATCCGTGAGGAAATTATAAAAATTAGTGATTTGTTTGATGGGGTGGAAGAGACTATAAACTTTGCCAACGAATCAAGTCTAAAGTTTAGTGAAATGAAATATAAAGTAAAGAGGTATTAGGGGTGATAGAGATTTAGGAATTTATGGTGAAATTCCGGTACAGAAAGAGCGTAGGTAGACTGGAAAGCGGTGTTGAAATCTGGGGTGGTGCGGCAGGCGGTGATGAGGGTAACAATTTTGTCTGAACCGTATTGATCGACTAGATATTTGACTAGAAAATAAGTTTGAGTATAGATAAGACCTGGGCGGTAACGAATGTCTTTGAGAGACCAGTTGAAGATGCCAGCCAGACCGTCCCAACGTCGAAGGTCGTGTTCATAAAAATCGCTATTGATAGCCTTGTCCAGTTCTGATTGGTAAGTAAATTTTTCTAGCTGGCCGGTGGCGCCAAGATAGGTGGCCAGACCTTCATCAAACCAACGGGGGAAATAATAGGAAGGACGATTGGCGGCACGCTGAAGATATTGGTGGGACATTTCGTGGGTGACAACTCCTAAATCCCAATAATTGTCTTTGACGTAAACCGCTTCGGAATTGCTGGAGCCACCAGCACGTTCGGTGGGAGATCCGCCTAGAAGAAACATGTCTTTGCTGTTGTTAACAATGATAAAGGTGATAGGATAAGAATTGGTAAAGACAGAAGAGAGACGGTGGCGGGCTTGATCAAGCAATAAAGTAAATTGGTTGATGTGATCTAGAGAAATGGTTTTGGGATAATAAAAAGTGAAGTTGTCTTTGGTAACAGAGGCAAAACCGGGCTTAAGAGGAGAAAAAACAAAAAGCGGACCGTGTAAAAATAATATGGGGATAATGATAAAAGAAAGTACTAAGTTGGTGTAAAAAGTTTTCTTTTTGTTCTTGGATAAAAGTATTTCAACTATGCTAAAAAGAAAGAGGATGACAAACAAAACAAGCAAGATCAGCCGTAGGGGCAGCATAAATTATTGTACTACTTTGGACGGGTAGTTTGATATAATACCAGTCTTCCCATATGAAAATCTATATTACCGGCCCTTCTGGTGGCGGAAAAAGTACAATTGCGTTGTGGTTGGCCAGACTACTGGAGATGAAGATTTATCATGGAGACGAGATTTTGTATAAATTTAAAAACAGAGAAAGAATCAGGCTGGTCGAAAGCGAATATGGTCCAAAACTGATGGCGATAGCTAAAAAGAGAGACTGGATCTTTGAGGGCAAGGTGGCTTATGAGCCGATGATGAAAAAAGCAGATTGGGTTATCTGGCTAAATAATCCATTTTATGTGTCTTTGTGGCAACAATGGAAAAGATTTGTAACAGATAAAGATCATCGGCGAAAATATAGTTTTGGAAGTGATTTGGCTTTAAGTTGGCGAATAATCAAGGAACAATTTTTTGGCAGATTGACTAAAGATTTGACTGATAATCCAAAATGTGTCCATAGAAAAAAGATGGAAAAATTACTGAAAAGATATGAAAAAAAATTGACGATTCTGAGTCGAGCCGAACAAATAAGAGAATTAGTGATCAAAAAAGAGATGGCTGACCAGGCGGAAGTGGAAGAGCTGGGATGGGATTGATAAAAGAATCGCGAAGAGTACGGTAGACGCAAGGTGCTAAAATCGGTTATGAAAATAATCTTTTTGACGGGAAATAAAGATAAATTGGCTGAAGCAAAATTAATTATCCCGGAAGTCGAAGGCCGGGAAATTGATTTACCGGAGATTCAAGAGATAGACCCAAAAAAGATAATTGAAAATAAACTGATGGAGGCGGCAAGACACTTAGAAGACAATTTGATTGTTGAAGATACTTCGCTGTACTTTTTGGGATTAAACGGACTTCCCGGGCCATTGATAAAGTGGTTTATGAAAACAATTGACAATGATGGTTTGGTTAAAATGGCAAAGATATTTGGCAATGATGCAGAGGCAAGAACTTGGATTGGATATTTAGAAAATGGAAAAATAGAGTTCTTTGAAGGAGTGGTCAGAGGTAAAATCGTTGAGTCTAGAGGTGAAAATGGGTTTGGCTGGGATGCAATTTTTCAACCAGAAGGATGCGAGAAAACTTTTGCACAAATGACGATGAAAGAGAAAAATGAGTTGAGTATGAGGAAAATGGCTTTCCAGAAGTTGAAGCATTACTTGCAAAAATAGGATTTCCTTGACCTTATGTATTTTCTGTAGTGAGACCAGGGTGGGGAGTTGCCCCTCGCTAAGCTCGGGATTGCAGACCGAGACTAACGAGATGAGTCGCGGGTGGGAGTTGAACCCACCTGAATGGTTTTGCAGACCACTGCCTAACCGCTTGGCTACCGCGACGAATATTTTGTAAATTTGCAGATTACTGCCTAACCATGCCTTTGGCAGCGTACCGCGACAGTGATGGTATTTTAACAGAAAACAAAGCTAGATGGTGTCTGATTGATCGAGTGCGTCTTGAATATCTTCTAGGTCCTGGGTATTAAAACCATCGATATCTTTGTATTTTTCTAAGTTTTGATTGAGCCGCTCGAGTTGCTCGATCCCCTGCTCTAAATGCTCAGGCTTGATGGTGTCAACCGCTTTTTTGGCAACAAAAAGACCAGTGGCAATGCCGATGGTGGCAATGAGAGCAAAGATGACGACGAGAACGATGGTAATGGTGGAAAGAAGTTTATTGCTTTTGCCAACAACAACGACATAGGTTTTGGCCAGTCGGTCGTGCCAGGCTAATTTTTGAGGATTGAAAGCAGCAGAGATATAGCCAAGACAAAAGACGGCGCCTGAGATGAGATAACCAATATATCTAGTGATAGCGGTGGTCAAATCAATGGGTTTAGCATCTTGACGAACTATTTTTATGCCCATTAACTTTTTGCCAATAGTTTGACCATCATGTTGAATCCAAAAGAAGGCAGCATAGGCAAAACTAATCAGAGCACCGGGCACATAACTAAAAGAAAAATCGGGATTCCCGTTTCTAAAACTACCCCTAAAGAACATGCCAGAAAAGGCGGAGGTAATCAAACCTAAGATAAAACTATCGAGGGAAATAGCAATAAATCGACGCCAAAAACCGGCGTATTGATAAGATTTTGTTTTTTTGTCTACCATTTAATTTAATTTTTAATTAATAAACCACCCCATTCGATTAGGGTAAAACCGGTTCTAGTTGGGGCAGATAATTTTTGAGGTATAAGCGGGATGGGCTGATTTAAGCCCTGGAATTCCAAGAAAATGCGAATTGAGGTATTTGGCCGAGGAGAAACTGAAAGAGGGGCGAGTTGGTCCATGTCGTCGGTTAAAAGCCAAGTAAGGCGGACATAGGCGGAGGCGGGTAAACGGGATTGCCAGAAATCCATAAAATCGGCTGATTCTTGTTGATTTAGGCCAAGCTGAGATAATTGTCGATAAAGAGTGCTAACCAAATCTTTTTGGGCGACGACGACTCCCCTATTCTGGTAATTGGGATATGGACCCCAACCGGTACCTTCCCAAAATAAATTGGGATAGGTGCGGCCCTGATAATCAAGCTGACCGTCGGGGTGGGCTAAAACGGTCCAACCTTCAGTAGGATATAGAGGTTCGGAAACAGTGATGTTGGCACCAACACGGACAGTT
>CAZRXL010000004.1:25082-25777 GCA_964604055.1 uncultured Gammaproteobacteria bacterium | reverse complement strand
TGCCAACCGCTATCGAAAAAAGTTACTTGACCAATCTCTTCATTAACTTCAATCCCTCTTTGGCTTTTCCCGACTCAAAATGTTTTCGGGCTGGTTCCAGTTTGGCAATTAGCCAATTGGCCAAAGCGTTTTTCAGATCAGTCGGATACAATTTTCCCTCTCTATAATCTTCAATAAGCCGATCAATTTCCTGATAAACCACATCACCCCCGTATCTCTCCGGTCTTTTAATTTCAAAGCCAGTCGGTAATTCTTTCTCCCCCCAAAACACCAATGTTTCTACCCAGTTTAATAGGGGATTGTACTCTGCCTGTTTCGGTGGTCCATAAGCTTTTTTAATTTTATCGCTAATTACTTCGGGACTGTCATGCACAAAAATCGCCGAACCTGGTTTGCTTTTGCTCATTTTCAAAGACTCTTGATCATTTTTGCCTGGCTCTGGTCCGGTCAAACCAGCAATCAAATTATGGTGGATTGCTATCGGTTTCCATCTGCCGATTTTCTCGCCCACTTGTCGGGCGATCACATGCGCCTTTCTCTGGTCAATTCCGGCTTGGGCTAGGTTCACATTTAAACTAAATATATCTGCTACCTGCAGTGGGGGATAAAACAAAGTCGCCATATCCACTTCTTTTCCTTGCCTTTTACCCATAATAGAAATTGACCGCAGGTTTCGGCTCAAAGTTACGTGCTGT
>CAZRXL010000004.1:22594-25072 GCA_964604055.1 uncultured Gammaproteobacteria bacterium | reverse complement strand
CCATAAAGGTTTCCCAGTGTTTTAAATTGTCATGGTACAGTTCCCTACTGGTCACAAATTTGATTTTGTCTGCTTCAACTCCGAAACAGTTTAGTGATGCTACCAAGCCTTCTCTAAAATACATATCCGTCGCCTGTCTGATTGTTTCCCATTTACCATCCAGTTTCTTATTCAAAAAAGAATGAAAATCTGCCAAAAGTATCTGGCATTTTACCCCGGCTTCCAGAAGATCAGCAATTTTCCCCATCGATACTAGACCGGTTCCCAAGTGGACCATACCGGAAATCTCAAAACCGATATAGTGAACCAATTCTTTCCCGGATTCCACCAATTGGCTCAAATCTTCCTCAGTCAGCACCTCCTGACAGTTTCTACTGATTAGTCTTACTCTTTCTTGCTTTGTCATACTCAATTATATCCTGCTTTTCTTTTACTGATAATCGCTCTTCTAATCCTACTTTTAGCTTCTGCCGTAATTACTAACGGTAACCAATCTTCATTAGCATTGATCGTTTTGCCGGTTAAGATTTCCACCATATCACCGGTTTTAAGTTTGGTCTCAATTTTAGTCATTTTTTTATTAATCAAAGCGCCACAACACTTATCGCCCACGTCACCATGAATTTGATAGGCAAAATCAAGCGCTGTTGCTCCTGCTGGCAATTGTAAAGTGTCCCCTTTAGGAGTAAACACATAAATATAATCAGTCAACACCTTAATTCGGTAATTTTTTAGCTTGTCATTTTTTTGCCAGGCCACCAATTCTTTTACCCAAGAATAACTCTTACCCATATCTTTACCCGCTTTATAGGCGATATGCGACGCTGGTCCAAACTCATTAAACTCATGCATTTCAAAAGTTCTTATTTGCACTTCCACTGTCAATCCTTCTTTCCAAATCAAGGTCGTTTGAATTGATCTATAGCCATTCGGTTTAGGATTGCTAATATAATCGTCAAATTCGTCAGGTAAATACGGGTATTTTGCATGAAGTAAGCCCAAAATCATATAACAATCAGCCACGCTTTTCGTCAATATTCTAACCCCCACCCTATCCTTAACTTCATTCCAATCGCCCTTTCTCTTAATTTTCAAAAAAGTACTATACAGGCTTTTAATCCGACCATTAATTTCTACCCCTTCAATCCGATTAATTTTCAAAATGTCATTGATTTTTGATTGAACTCTAGATAATGCCATCAACTCGTTCTTTTTATTTTCTTCTAATAATTTTTCCAGTTTTTTGGCTTCTTCTGGCATTTTGATCCTAAAAGCAATATCGTCCAAAAGTTTTTTAAAATAATGCAACCCCACATATTCAGCCACTGGGCTGTAGATGCCCATGATTCGATTGGCATATTTAATCTGCCTGTTTTCTGGCAAATACTCTATTGTCAATCCGTTGTGAAGTTTATCAATCAATCTCAAAATTAATATTCTCACGTCATCCACTGATGAAAACAAAAATTCTCTAAACACCTCAATACTAGTTTGATGCACCTCAATTGCATGAGTTTTCTTCTTAACTTCAGTCAAACCTGCCACCAGCAAAGCCACCTCGTCTCCAAACTCCTTGGCAATTTCATCTATTGTCAGTTTCGTATCCTCAATTGTATCGTGAAGCAATCCAGCAATAACCATCTCTTTTCCCAAATCCAATTGAGCCGCCACCTTTGCCACCCAAACCGGGTGACTAATATAATCTTCTCCTGACACTCTCTTCTGCCCCCGATGGGCCTTGGTCGCTAATACCAAAGCTCTTTTAATATCCGCCCAATTGCCATCTTTGTTGTCCAAAAAACGACTCAACTCTGTCCAATAATCGCCATTTACCAACGCCAAATCCATATCTCTACATTATATCCCAAGCCTACGTCCAAACACCAACAATCTTTTCCAATCCGTTCCAATCGGCCAACAAGTTTGCAAAATTATTATTTCACTCTCCTTTTCCCTATAGTCCAAATATTCAATTTCATTTGCTTTAATTATTTTTTTATCAAATACCTCATAGATTAAAACCTGGTCTTGGTCACCTACCAAAAACTTATCGCCTGACTCCATTTCGCCCAATAGATAAAAGACTGCGTTATTTCTGGCCATTAACAATCCTTGGCCGGTTGAATGGGCAAACAGATAAGTCATTGTCCCCTTACCCTGTCCTGGCCAATCAGTCCCCTTGGCAGCCGCTACCTCATTATTAATTAATGCTTTTTCGTATTCATCAGCGTCAAACGGGGAGACCTCAGCCACGATTCTCGATTCCGCCTCAATTTTTGGTATCTTAATCCACGCTTCACTACCCAAAGCTAGATTTTTTACCGGTTCTTGTTCGTTTTTTATCTCTTCAGCCACCGTTACTTCTTCATTTTTGTTATCGCTCCGCCAATAAGTCAGATAAGCCAAAACAAGTGGTTGAAAGGTATAGATAAGCCCCAAGACAGCACCAATTAAAAGCATATCCGCTACATAAAAAAC
>CAZRXL010000004.1:18721-22584 GCA_964604055.1 uncultured Gammaproteobacteria bacterium | reverse complement strand
CTTTTTTTTACTCCGCTCAAGTTATTGAAAATAACACCTGTATTTCTTCTAATTTTAATCTTTCTTTGTTTGGGAACCGGCCTAAAAAAATCAAGAATTTTATGTAACATAGAGCTTTTTTCAATTTGACAACCGTGCTATTTTATCCTAACATACTGTCCATGGCCAATAATAAGTTTCCCCAATTCAACCCCTGTCTTATTATTGCCAAATTTATCCTCTCATAAGGGATCGACTCTTCAAAAAAAGATAGATCCTTTTACCATCGAGAGGTTTTTTATTGGTTAAATCATTATGAGCAATAGCAATCTCTTGACCAAACAAGGTCATGCCAAATTAGTCGAGCAACTTGATCAGCTAAAAGACAAGCAAAACCGATTGATTACTCAACTTGAGGAAGTCGCTCAACCGGATGAATCTGGCGAAGATTATTTAGCCGTCCAGCTCAAAGAAGAGTTGGAGGTTCTAAATGATAAAATTGACAAAATCGAAACTGTTTTGGCCACTGCCAAAATCATTACCGACACCAATCATGATCATGACAAAGTCGAAGTCGGCTGTAAGGTCAAGATCAAAATCAGTCAAACATCTCAGCAATACCATATTGTTAACCATCTTGAAGCCGATCCAACTCAAAATAAGATCAGCGACCAATCTCCCTTAGGCCAGGCTCTGCTCAACGGTGGCGAAGTTGATTTCAAAGCTCCAGTTGGCCGCCTAACCTACAAAATTGTCGCCATTGACTGAAAAGCTGATAAAATAAGCCATGCTTAAAAAAATACAGCAATTGTCGCAAGATCGACTTAATAAACTCAAAAAACTAAAACAAGCCTATCCGCAACCCAACTTAGTCGATAAAGACACCTGCCAATCTGCTCTAAAGCAAGTCAATCATCCAGTCACCGTTGCTGGTCGCCTTATGTCTCTTCGGGGCCACGGCAAAATTCTTTTTGCCGACCTCAAAGACAGAACCGCCACCATTCAGCTCTTTTTTCAAGACAAAAACCTAAAGAATTTTTCCGACACTAAACTATTTGACATCGGCGATATTGTCACCGTCTCCGGTCAAGTCATCACCACCAAAGCCGGTCAAATTACCATTGACGTTAATTCGTTTCAAATTTTAGCCAAAAATATCCGTCCTTTACCAGAAAAATGGCACGGCCTTAAAGACACCGAAGATCGATACCGCCAACGCTATCTAGACCTAACCGTCAATCCGGAAGTCCAAAAAGTTTTTGAGACCAGAGCTAAAATTTTAACCTCTGCCAGAACCTTTTTAGATCAAAATGGCTTTTTGGAAGTCGAGACCCCTATTTTGCAATCCATCTACGGTGGCGCTTCAGCCCAACCTTTTATCACCCACCACAATGAATTAGACACCGACATGTATTTGCGCATTAGCGACGAACTTTATCTTAAACGGCTTATCGTTGGTGGGCTAGAAAAAGTCTATGAAGTCAGTAAGGATTTTAGAAACGAAGGTGTTTCTCGTTTTCACAACCCCGAATTTACTCAAATTGAATTCTATTGGGCCTATGTCGACTATGACCAGCTTATGATTTTCACCGAACAACTGGTTGAACATATTTTAACTACAGTCAACGGCAGTCTAGATGTCACCTTTCAAGGCACTAAATTAAATTTCAAACCACCTTTCCCACGATTAACTTTTAGACAGGCAATTTTAGACAAAACCGGTGTCGATATTGACCAAATCAATTCTGAAACCGAATTTAGATCTGCCCTAACCGCCAAAAAAATCAAACTTGATTTTAGCAATGTCGTTGGCTTAGGTGGTCTTTTTGACGCCCTCTACAAACAACATGTTCGCCCCCACTTAGTCGGCCCTGTTTTTATTACCGACTATCCCAGACAAATGATTGCCCTAGCCAAAAGAAAAGAAGACGAACCCCAAAAAATTGCCTCTTTTCAGCTTCTAGCCGCCGGCACCGAGCTCTTAAAAGCATACAACGAATTAAACGATCCTCAAGACCAATATGACCGTTGGGTCGAAGAAGAAGACTTGGCCAAAAAGGGCGCCGTCGATACCATGAAATTGGACAAAGACTATGTCCGCGCTCTGGAATACGGCATGCCTCCTACTGCCGGTTGGGGCATGGGCATTGACCGCTTAACCCAATTTTTAACTGATCAAGCCACCATCAAAGACGTCATTCTTTTTCCCTCCATGCGCTCAGAAGAAGATTTTGATCTTCTTATCGATACCAAAAAGAAAAAATAATGCAATTTGTTGTCAAATATAGTCAAAAACTTGATATCGACAATTACCACCACGCTTTTCACAGCTCTTTTTCTAAGTTGTATGGTCAAAGTCAGGATCGTTTTAAAAGATATCTCAACCCCGACCTAATTAATCAGATTGCTAAATCAAAGAGTATTTCATCAACCAAAAAGATAGTAAAAAAACACTGGCTCACTTATCACGACTCACTTTGGAATCAACATCTAAAATTAACCCTAATTTGGTTTCACAAAATCCTCAATGCTGATCAAAGTCTAATTATTAAACCTCTAGAAAAACTTTATCAACGCTCATTTCCGTTTAAAAAAATTACTGTTTATTTAACTTGCTTTCCTAGATGTCCCTATAATTATCAAAAGCGTTGGTATATGGTTACCAAAAATTCCAGTTTAACCGACCTTTACCGCACCAGTCTCCACGAGCTCAATCATTTTATGTTTTACTACTATTATCAAGATAAGCTAAAGGACCAGATCACCAACGACCAGTTTGAGATTATCAAAGAAGCCCTAGCCATCTTGACCAATCCCGAAGGCAATAACAAACCAACTGTTAAACCGTTGGAAGATCACATAAAAACTATTAACACTCAGCCAATTGATGCCATAATCAAATCGGCAGTTAATTTTATCAACCATGGCCATTCTTGAAATCACTTGCCCCCCAACACCTAAACAAATCAAACTTCTGGCCGAAGAATTAGACAACTACATCAAACTGGTTGCTGATGTCGAAAAAGAGATACTCTATGGTGGTTCAAGGTTACATGCAGACATAGAACAAATTCTTTTGCAACAAGGGTCGCTCCAAGATCATATTTGGGGTGGGGGAGTCAATCTAAACACCAAAAGAATTG
This sequence comes from uncultured Gammaproteobacteria bacterium, assembly GCA_964604055.1. Lineage (GTDB taxonomy): Bacteria > Patescibacteriota > Microgenomatia > UBA12405 > UBA12405 > CAZRXL01. Next base: position 19,462 of record CAZRXL010000004.1, on the reverse strand, counting down.
ACTGTTTTGCTATTGCCAATTATCGATCAAACAACCCCTCTCCAGACATTTTAGATCAAAACTATCGATATAAATTTATCAATCTAGTCAAAAAATATTTTCCAAAATTTATCTATGGATAAATCCAAACTTGAACTACTAAACGTCTCCACTGATTTGCTTCGGGCTATCGATCATTATCTAAATATCCAAAACCCGCGCTATGACAATTGTCAATTTCTCCAAAATATTGTCAAAAATTTCCCCCAATTGGTAAAACTCGATCCCAATATCAAAAAATATATTAATTTAAAATCTCTCCAAACTGATTTTGACCCGCCCAGAGTCAAAGCCGAAGACCTGCTTCTTGCCAGTGTTAGATTACAAAGTTATATAATTCACCATGTTTAAAAATAGAGATAAATATCTTGCCGCCGTTAAATCCGAGTTAGAAACTAATATTTTTTATCATAGCCTGGCCCTAGAAGCCTGCATGGCTGGCATCTATGATTATTTAAAAGAGAATAATCAAATCCCAGCCGACGAGCCAAGCCGTGACGACTGGCTGTTAGCTGGCCTCGTCCATGACATTGATTATGCCGGTGAACTTAAAGACAGCCACCCCCAAAATACCAAACAAGCTTTAGCTAAACACAATCTCACCATCAGCGACACCGTCCACCAAATTGTCTTGGCTCATGATGGCAGACATCATCTTCCCAATATCCACAAAGCTCACTGGGCTATTCTTAGCGCCGACTC
>CAZRXL010000004.1:4269-18698 GCA_964604055.1 uncultured Gammaproteobacteria bacterium | reverse complement strand
GCCCTGGTTTATCCCACCAAAAAACTAGCTGACGTTAAGCCCAGTTCAGTTATCAAACGCTTCCACAAAGAACCCCGTTTTGCCGCCGGCACCCGCCGGGACGAAGTCGCCCTGTGCGAAAAACCAGACGGCCTGGCTATCCCCGTTGATAAATTTATCGAAATTTGTTTATCCGCCATGCAATCCATCGCCGCCGATATCGGTCTCTGACTTCGTTTAAACTGCGAAGAATTTTGTCAGCCTCATTTGCTACAATACAGTCAGCTTTATGATCGATATCAATCTCCTACGTCAACAGCCAGAACTCGTCAAAACCTCCCTAAAGAACCGCCAAAAAGATATTAACCTAGCTGATCAAGCCATTGCGGTTGATCAAGACTATCGTTCCACTTTAAAATTAGTTGAAGACCTAAGATCCGACCAAAATGCCTTAGGCAAAACCATTACTCAAAAGCCCACCGAAGACCAAATTGCCCAGGGCAAAAGCCTCAAACAGCAACTCAAAAAACTCGAAGATCAATTAAAACAACTCCAACTAAAGTTGACTAATATCTTAGAGCTAATTCCCAATATTGCCAGCGACGATACTCCGGTGGGCGTTGACGACGCCGACAATATTGTCATCAAAACAGTCGGGGAGCCGCCCAAATTTGATTTTGAACCGTTTGACCATGTTGATCTAGGCAAAAAACTCGACATCATCGATATTGACAAAGCCAGCCAAATTTCTGGTGCCCGTTTTGGTTATTTCAAAAATCAAGCCGCTATTTTGGACATGGCCCTGATGAATTGGGCTTTTCAAAAATTGGTCAACAAAGGCTTTACCGCCATGCTGCCACCTCTAATGATCAAAGAAGAAGTGGAATGGAAATGCGGCTACACCAGCAACGCCAACCTCAAAGATGCTTATTATTCTATTCCCCAAGACGATCTTATTTTTATCAGCAGTTCCGAACATTCAGTCGTCCCCTATCATCTAAATGAAGTTTTAGACCAAAAGCTATTTCCCATAAAATACGTCAATTATTCACCCTGTTTTCGTCGTGAATCAGGCACTTATGGCAAAGACACTAGGGGACTGTTTCGAGTTCACCACTTTTCAAAAGTTGAAATGAACATTTTTACTATTCCTGATTTAAAAGTCTCCGATGACATGTGCAATTTTATGTTGTCTATCGAAGAAGAACTGCTACAGGAGCTAGGTCTACCCTACCAAGTCGTAAAATGTTGCACCGGTGATTTGCCCCAACCCAACCGTCGTATGTACGACATCAACACTTGGTTTCCTGGCCAAAACAAATATCGCGAGACTCAATCGTGTAGCAACTGCACCGATTATCAAGCCCGTCGGCTCAATACCAAAGTCAAAATTGATGGGGAAAACAAACTAGTTCATATCTTAAACGCCACCGTCGTCACCGATAGGGTACTTTTGGCTATTTTGGAAAACTTCCAGACCAAAGACCACACCGTTACCATTCCTTCCGTTTTACAACCATACACCAATTTTTCAATTATCAAACCAACTAACTAATAGAGGAGCCACCCCATTTCCCCCGCTAAGGCGGGGGATTGGTGTTTTTTAAGCTATAATAAACAGATGTTTTCATTTCTAACCAAGCTTTTTGACGAAAACGAAAAAACACTTCGTTCCTATCAAAAAATCGTCCATCAAATTAATGCCCTTGAGCCAAAATATCAAAAACTGTCTGATGCTGACTTTCCCAAGCAGACCAAAGAATTCAAGAAAAAACTAGCCGCCGGCCAAAGCTTGGATACTATTCTACCCGCCGCCTTTGCGGCCACTCGTGAAGCCGTCAACAGAACTATTGGTGAACGGGCTTACGACGTCCAGCTGTTAGCCGCCCTTACTCTTCACTATGGCGGTATTGCCGAACAGCGTACCGGTGAGGGCAAAACCCATTCAGTTATCTTCCCTGCCTACCTTAATGCTTTAACTGGCCTTGGTGTTCACATTGTCACTCCCAATGATTATTTATCCAAAGTCGGCGCCGGCTGGTACCCCAAAGCCCTTCATTTTTTAGGTCTGACCACCAGCTGTATTATCCACGAACAATCTTTTATACTTGACCCCGACTATACTGATCAGACCGAAAAAATAGACGACCGCTTAGCTCATCTTAGACCAATCGAAAGAAAAGAAGCTTATCAAGCTGATGTTACCTATGGTACCAACAACGAATTTGGTTTTGATTACCTTCGAGATCACATGGTTAGCAGTTTTGATCAAATGGTCCAGCGGCCTCATCACTATGCCATCGTTGACGAAGTCGATTTTGTTTTAATTGACGAAGCTAGAACCCCTTTAATAATTTCTTCGCCAGATAATTCTCCTATTCAAAAATATGGCCAATTTGCCCAAATTGCCGCCGACCTCCAACCCACCGATTATGTCATTGACGAAAAGGCTAGATCTGCCACCTTATCTGAATATGGCATCAGAAAGGTAGAACGAGTTTTAGGTGTCAAAAATCTCTATGAAGAATCTTTTGAAACCATTCATCATATTGAAAATGCCATCAAAGCTAGGGCTATCTTCAAAAAAGACACCGATTATGTCATCAAAGACGGCCAAATCATCATTGTCGACGAATTTACTGGCCGGCTGATGCATGGTCGTCGCTGGAGCGATGGTCTTCATCAGGCAATAGAAGCCAAAGAGGGCGTTACCATTCAAAAAGAATCTAAAACTTGGGCCACCATTACTTTTCAAAATTATTTCCGGCTTTACCAAAAACTAGCCGGCATGACCGGTACCGCCATCACCGAAGCCGAAGAGTTCAAGAAAATTTACAACCTCGATGTTTTGGTCATTCCTACCAACAAATCTATTATCAGACAAGATATGCCCGATTTTATTTTCAAAACTCAGCGGGCCAAATATACTGCCCTAGCCAATCAAGTCAGGCAGCTCCACCAAAGAGGCCAACCGGTTCTAATTGGCACTACCTCAATCGACAAAAACGAAGTCGTCTCCTCGCTTCTCCGTAAATTAAATATTCCTCATCAAGTTTTAAACGCCAAAAATCACCAGCAAGAAGCCAAGATCATTAGCCAAGCTGGAGTAGCTGGTGCGGTTACTGTTGCTACCAACATGGCTGGTCGTGGTGTCGACATCGTTTTAGGTGGACCAAAGGATGGGGTCGACCCAAAAACATGGCAAAAACGCCATCAGCATATTTTAGATTTAGGTGGTTTGGCTGTCTTGGGCACAGAGCGACACGAATCTCGGCGTATTGATAACCAACTACGAGGTCGCTCTGGTCGCCAAGGGGATCCCGGCTTGTCTCAGTTCTATGTCGCCCTTGATGACGATTTGATGCGCATTTTTGGTGGTGAAAAAATCTCTAGTCTAATGACCCGCTTCAACATGCCCGAAAACGAAGCCTTAACCCACCCCTTAGTCAGCAAAGTTCTTGAACAGATCCAAATTAAGGTCGAAGGCTATAACTTTGACGTTAGAAAAAGCGTTGTCGAATACGACGACGTCATCAACAAACAAAGAACTATTGTTTACAACCTCCGCGACTCCACCCTCAAAAACGAAAAAACAGATCCAGGTCTAAATCAAAAACAAGTCTTTTCTCACCTCCAAAAACAAATCGAATCAATTGTAGGTATAAACTCCGATCCAGAAAAAATTGTTCTTGAATTTTCTGAAATCTTACCCATGCAGCCTTCTACCAGGCAAAAACTAGTCAATATCATCAAAAAACAAACTGAGCCTACCGCCTATCTTTTTGATCTGATCACAAAAGAATGGCAGCAAAGATTAAAATATTTTGGCGCTGACATCAGCAACAACATCCTGACTTTTTCTGTTATTACCAGTCTTGACCCGCTTTGGGTTGACCACTTATCCGCTCTTGACGATCTTCGCTCCGGCGTCAGACTCCGCGGTTACGCTCAAAAAGACCCTTTAGTTGAATATCGGAAAGAAGGCTATGATATGTTCCAAGACCTAATGGCCAAGTTTGAATACAATTTAGCCAGAAAAATCTTTAGAATTCAGCCAGTCAATCAGGCCAATCTGCCCGTCACTCCTCAAAATGTTACCGAAGGTCGAGCCGATATTAGCGATATGACCCAACCTGTTCCAAATCAGTCTCAATCCCAGACTGTCCATGCTGATCAGCCCACTCCCGGTCAAACCATTATCAAACCGGTCCGATCTAATCAAAATGCCCCGGGCAGAAACGACCCCTGCCCCTGCGGTAAAACCAGACCGGACGGAACACCAAAAAAATACAAACATTGTTGTTATCCTCAATATGGCTAAAACTAATTTCAAAACCATCTGGTCCCTTATTGATAAATCCAAAAACATCCTTCTCCACCTTCACCCCGGACCAGACGGTGATTCAGTTGGTTCAGTTTTAGCCCTGCGTTCATCCTTAAAACAGCTCAAAAAAAAAGTCACCGTTATTTCCGGCGACTCCCCTCCACCCGAATATCTTTCTTTCTTGCCTGGTTTTAAGTTCATCAAAAATCAGTCTATCCAGCAAACCAATCTTGACCGTTACGACCTCTTTCTCATTCTTGATTCAGCTGATTGGTCTATGGTTAGCCGAAACCCGATTGATTATCCCAAAAAACTCAAGACTATTGTCATTGACCACCATGCCACCAACCCTCATTTTGGCCAAACCAATCTAGTTGATACCGACAGTCCGGCCACCGCTCAAATCATCTATCAGCTTTTAACCAAAAATACCGCCATCAACCTCACCAAATCCATTGCCGCCAATCTCTTAGTTGGTCTTTATACCGATACCCTCTTCAAATACCAAGGCACCACTAGTCAAACCTTTGCCATCGCCTCTCATTTAGCCAGAATCTACCCCAAATTCACCGATTTAATCTTTGCCATCGAAAATCAAAATACCAAAGCCGGTATTGAATTTGAAAAAATTTTACTAAATTCTGTCGAAGAGCACGGTAGTTTAGTTATGGCTTCAGCCACTTATGACCAAATTTCAAATAAAGAAATTTTGCCAAATGATATTTCTGGCAACAGTATTACCAATCGACTCAAATCAGTGGTTAGCTGGCAAATTGCCGTTAGCTTGATCGAAATTCAGCGCCATCTTGTCAAAATCAGCTTTAGAACTCGTGATGCCAAAAAATACAATGTTGCCTATTTAGCCCAAGATCTGGGCGGTGGGGGACATCCAGCCGCCGCTGGTGCCAGTCTCAGTGCCAACCTTACCGAGGCCAAAGATCAAGTTTACGACAGTGTCAAAAAAATCTATCCAAATGTTTTAAAATAAACTATGGACCAAGAGCTTACAGCTTGAAAGTATCAATTCAAGAACTCGTTTTTTCTTTTACCAATCCAAACCAGCCAAATTTTTACTTCTAAACTTTTTGGCCGGCGCCATGTCCACCCTCGGCTCCCTTTTTGGCACCGCTATTATCGTTAGCATTGTTGTCTACATTCTAGGCAAAATTGACTTTATTCAACCAATTACCACTTGGATAGAAAAAGTTATGTCAGGAATTGATTGGCAAAAAATCTTATCCACTTCTGTTCTGTCTAGTCCTGTCAATCTTGGTCAATAGTTTTTTTCTTAATCGAACCTCCCTGCTGGTCACATCCACCAATTCGTCTGACTCAATAAAACCCAAACACTCTTCCAAGCTATATTTGACTGGCGGCGCCAAAATAATCGCATCATCATTACCCGCCGATCTCATATTGGTCAACTGTTTGCCTTTACAGACATTAATTTCCAAATCTCCCACCATTGGCCTTAAGCCTACTATCTGTCCTTCGTAAACTTCTTCAGTTGGAGCCACAAAGGTAATTCCTCTTTTTTGAGCCAAATCCAATCCATACGACAAGGCCTTACCAGACTGCGAAGCAATCAACACTCCGTTTCTGATTTGTTTTTGACCTTTCAGTTCCGGTTGATAACCTACAAACAAACTAGATATTGCCACCGCCCCACGACAATCAGTCATCAGTCTAGTTCTTAGGCCCAAAGCATTTCGTTCACTGATTTCATAGGTCATTTTTATCTCATCGCCCATATTTTCCATCTTCAACAATTTTGCCTTTCTTTTACCCATTTCTTCGCTTATTTGACCAATAAATTGCTGGTTAGAAATAATTATCATTTCACAAAAAGGCTCCTGTACCTGTCCGTCAACTATTTTGGTGATTACCTCAGGCTTACCGATTTCCAAGGCAAAACCTTCTCTTCTCATTTTCTCGATCAATATTGCTAGATGTAGTTCTCCTCTACCCATCACCATTACCTGACCATTATTATCTTCCACCCTCAACCCCAAATCGCTATCGCACTCCTTTTTTAGCCGAGTCAACACCTCTCGACTAGTCAAAAATTTTGACTCAGATTTTGCAAAAACAGAAGTGTTAGCCGCGAAACTCGACTTAATCGTCGGCGGACTAACCCAAACCGTCGGCAAAGCCGTCAAAACACTTAAATCAGCAATTGTCTCGCCAATATTTATTTTGCTATTTCCAGCCAAATAGATAATCTCACCGCTACCAGCCTCATCTACTTCAACCTTCTCAATTCCTTGATTAACATACAATTTTTCTACTTTAAATTTTTCCGATTTATTGTTACCCAACAATCTCACATTTTGTCCTACCGCTACCCTTCCTGACTTGATTCGACCAATCGCCAGTTTACCCAAATAAGCATTATTTTCAAACGCCGTTACCAACATCGTAAAAGCTTTATCTTCATCTTTTACTGCCCTTGGTACCAGATTGATTATCATTTCAAATAATGGCGTTAAATCTGCTTCTGCTGTCATATCTACCGGTATTTGACTCCAGCTTTTACCCTCCCGACCAATGGCATAAATTATGCCAAAATCCAATCCTTCACCGTCTGTTGCTAAGTCCAAAAACAAATCATCTATCATTCTTTTGGTCCGATTCAAATCTGTATCTTTCCTATCAATTTTATTGATAACCACGATAATTTTTAGCTTCTTCTCCAATGCTTGTTTTAAAACGAATTTAGTTTGTGACAATGGACCCTCAGCCGCATCAACTATCAACAAAGCCGCATCAGCACTACCCAGCACTCTTTCTACCTCTCCACCAAAATCAGCATGTCCCGGAGTATCAATAATATTGATTTTTACTCCTTTATAAACCACCGCCGTATTTTTGGCCATTATTGTTATCCCTTTTTCCCGTTCTAGGTCATTGCTATCCATGATCCGATCCATCTCCATCTCCGCTTGATTATTGCGGAAAGTATGGGTCTGTTTCAGCATGGCATCAATCAAAGTTGTCTTGCCATGATCAACATGGGCAATAACAGCAATATCTCTAATATCAAGATTGGAAACCATCCGAGAATTATACCCCTAAACTTGGTAAAATCATATATGATCAAGCCTATCTATCCACTCCTTTTTTGTAGCATTATTCTTTCAGCTTGTAGCCGTCAAAGCCTCCCTATTGATCCCAATCCCAAACCACCCCAGTTTAATCAACCAATTCAGAACGTCATCCCGACTTCCCCGTCGGGAGATACGTTCTCTAGTCAACACCTAATTCAAACTACTTTTGTTCCCCAAGCCCCCGACAAGAATTGGGATCAACCCTGGCAAGACACTTGTGAAGAAGCCGCCCTTTTAACCCCCCACTATTTCTATCAAAACCAGACTCCTAATTTAGAAACTATCAAACAAGATCTTTTGTCTATGCTTGACTACGAACACCAGCAAGGCTGGGATAAAGATATCAATTTAAGCCAAATGGCCCAAATTGCCCAACAGCACCTAAACTATCAAACCGAAATTATTGACCACCCCAGCCTTGATCAAATTAAACAATTTATTGCCAAAGACATTCCGGTTATTATCCCCGCCAACGGCAAAACCTTGTTTGCCGAGAACCCTCATTTCCGAAACGGCGGTCCCGACTACCACAACTTAACTATTCTAGGCTATGACGACACCACCAACCAATTCATTGTTCATGATGTCGGTACCCAATTTGGGGCTTATTTTCGATATTCTTATCAACTATTACTTTCCTCCATTCACGATTTACCAGCCACCGGTAAACAAGATATTACCTCAGGTATACCCCGAGTCTTAATTTTGCTAAAATAAACCCTATGTCTAAAAAAATATTTCTCCTTCTTTCATTATCAATTATTCTTTCCGCTTGCTCTCTTATGACCAACAATTCAAACAATCAAGATCTAGATCTTACTCAGCCCACTTCATCTCCCCAACCTGAACAAAACCAAGACGTTCTTGGTCAATCCTTTGATCAAGAAAACCCCACCGTCGCCATCAACACCAAATACGGCCAAATCGTCATCAAACTCTTTCCAGAACAATCGCCCAATACGGTCAAAAACTTTCTTAACAAAGTTAATTCTGGTTTTTATAACGGCCTAATCTTCCACCGAGTTGAACCCAATTTTGTCGTTCAGGGTGGCGATCCTCTAGGTAAAGGTACCGGTGGTGGCCAAATTGCCTCCGAAATCAACAATCTGCCTTTTACCGTCGGTTCAGTTGGTCTAGCCAGAGGCGGAGATATCAGAGTTAGCAATGATAGCCAATTTTTTATTTGTCTTTCAGAAGAATCCTGTCAACATCTAACTGGTCAGTATGTCAATTTTGGTACAGTCGTATCCGGTATCAACTATGTCAGCCAAATCCAGGTTGGCGATTCTATTGACTCAATCACCGCCGCCACCAAATGATAAAATGAATTGTGGCCAAATCTAAGATCAAAAAAGAAGACTACCATTTCGGCTTTCAAACCATTTTTAGATTGGCAATTTTTAGCCTGGTCGTCTATTTTTTAGTCGTTTTCTTGTCCTCTTCATCCGCCAGTCCCATTCCTGCCATTCTAGGCGATACCATCAACCTACCAACCAGTGACCTTAATCAAATTGGCCACAAACTTTATCAAACCTTGCCCCAATCCAGCCGACAAGAAATCGAAAAACTACCTAGTAATCCTGTTATAATCAACCTCCAACACAAGCTAGACCAACTCAAAGTACAATCCGAAGGTTTTCCCCAAAAACAAATTACTGAAATCAAAAAACAACTTCTCAAAAACATTTATCAAGATCTAATTAACAATCTCGATTCAAAAAATGAATGATATAAAAAAAATCTCTCACCACCTCCGCCATCTCAAATCAAAACTAGATATTGATAACAAGATTAATCAACTGTCTGAACTTAAAAAAACTAGTCAACTACCCAATTTCTGGCAAGACCATCAACAGGCCCAAACCACTCTCCAACAAATTAACAGTCTCGAGAAACTCATCCATCTCATTACTAGTCTTGAAACCGAAATCAATACTCTAAAAGATTTTGAAATCGCTCTAAAATCAGAACCCGACCCTAGCTTACAGCTAGATTTAGAAAAATCAGTCCAAAATCTCCGCTCCCGCTTCCGAGAACTTGAGTTAGCCACCTATCTATCTGGCCCTCACGACCATAAGCCAGCTATCTTATCCATTCATGCCGGTCAAGGCGGCACTGAAGCTCAAGATTGGACCAGCATGCTTTTTAGAATGTACCAAAAATATTTCGACCAAAAAAAATGGAAATACCAAGTTTTAGATGTTTCTCCAGCCGAAGAAGCCGGCCTCAAATCGGTTCATATAAAAGTTCTTGGAGATTTTGCCTATGGTTATCTCAAAAAAGAAGCCGGTACTCATCGATTAGTTAGATTGTCACCTTTCAATGCCGACCAACTCCGCCAAACCTCATTTGCCAAAGTCGAAGTCTTACCGGTTATCGACAAGTCCGTTGACGATATAGAAATTAATCCAGAAGACATACAATTTTCTGCTTATCGTGCCGGTGGCCATGGTGGTCAAAACGTCAACAAAGTTAGCACTGCCGTCAGACTAGTTCACCTTCCCACTGGCTTGACTGCTAGCTGTCAATCGGAACGATCTCAAGACCAAAACCGAGTCATTGCCATGGATATCTTAAGATCGCAACTTTGGGCCATTGAAGAACAAAAAAAAGCACACCAAAATGAGCAGCTCAAAGGCAAAAATTTGACTCCCTCTTGGGGTCATCAAATCCGTTCCTACGTCCTTCACCCTTACAAAATGGTTAAAGACTTACGCACCAATCATGAATCAAACAATACCGACTCTGTCTTGGATGGTAATATAGAAGAGTTTATTCAAGCCGAATTAAAGCTATAATGGAAAAACTAAAAAAAATCATTTCCTTCTGTTCTGACTTGCTTCTTTTGGCTTCATTTCTTGTCTTCACCAGCCTTTATTTTTTTATTAAAGATGTCTCCCAAAAAACACACAAAAACTTTTGGTATTGGCCCAAAACCATTTTTTCGGTTGTCAAAAACCCAACTCCTGTCAAACCATTTAATCTACTTATCCTTGGATTGGACGAACGTCACGACCAACTTGAAGATACTCAGGTCACCGACACCATCATCCTTTCAAAACTTAATCCTCAAACTGGCCGTATCGATCTTTTATCAATTCCCAGAGACCTTTGGTTTTACCCCCTATCAGCCAAAGTTAACGCCATCTACCCTCAATCGCTTCAGACCGACAACCACCTCGACTTTATCAAGACAAATTTTGCCATTTTAACCGGCCAAACTATCGATCATATTTTAATCTTTTCTACTCAAGATTTAGCCAATTTGATTGATCTGGTTGGTGGCGTTGATGTCACCTTGACACCGGCTTTACCGACAATCAGTTTCCCAATCCTGAATATATCAACAACCCTACTCCCAACATTCCCACTTATATTACAATTTCTTTTCCCGCTGGTATCAACCATATTGATTCTGGCAATGTCGCCTATTTTGTTCGTTCCCGAAAAGGGGCCGACACCGTCCAAGATGGCGGCACCGATCTGGGACGTATTCAAAGACAACAGCTATTAATTCAATCTTTGCTTGACAAATTAAAAAACAAAAACCAGCTAACTTACGATCAAATAATTAACCTTTACAATTTTTGGTCCCATCTTGATACTGGTTTTACCGACCAATACCTTCTAAATTTAGCTTTTTACGTCTTTCAAAACCAAAACTATTTTAGCCTAGTTAGTCACGACTTAACTCCATTTATTTATCACCCCAATTATTTAGTTCAAAAACAATGGGTTTTTCTACCTATCAAACAGGACTACAGTCACATCCATCAATTTATCGAGGAGCAATATTAAAATTTGCTATACTTAAATATGGATATTCCAAAACTACAAACCAATCCCCCTGTTGCCGATCAACTTACCCAAATTAATACTAATCCGACCACCCCAAAAAACCTCCCTCTTTATCTGATTGTTGTTTCTGTCTCAATAATATCAGGCTTCTTTCTGTCCCGTTTTTTTCCTACTACCAACAACTCTTCTGAACTCAGTTTAGCCAAACCAGTTACTTTATCTCAAGAAACTACGGCTCAAGATCTAGAAGTTGGAGTTATCTATGGTCAAACAGGTAAAAATTTTTCCGATACCGCCACCGGTATCGTCCGATCTGGCAGTATCAACAACGTTGGTACCCACATCCTCGAACGTGAAGGTGGTCAAACCCAATGGGCATCGTTAACATCCTCAGCTGTCGACCTCGATCTTTTTATCGACAAGAAAGTTGAAGTCAAAGGTGAGACCAACTCCAGCAATAAAGCTTCTTGGTTGCTTGATGTTGGTACCATTAAGATACTAGAATAGGTCAAGATGAAATTAGTTTTCGATCATGTTAGTAAAAGCTTTGGTCTTATTAATGCCCTATCTGACGTTAGTTTTACTGTCAAAAAAGGTGAATTTGTTTTTGTAGTTGGCCCCTCAGGTTCCGGTAAATCCACCCTCATCAAGCTTATCCTCGGCCAATTTCCACCAACTTCTGGCCAAATAATCTTAGGCAAACAGGTCATAGATCGCAAAAATAAACGCCTAGTCGATCAGACAAGAAAAAAAATCGGTTGTATTTTTCAAGATTTCAGACTTATTGCAGATAAGTCTGTCGAAGAAAACATTGCCCTGGCTTTAGACATCATCAACTATCCAAAGGATGAAATCGACCAAAAGCTTGACCAAGTACTATCTGCTGTCAATCTCACCAGTCGTCGATTACTCTATCCAGCCCAGCTGTCTGGAGGCGAACTTCAACGAGCCAGTCTAGCTCGAGCCCTGTCAGTCAGTCCTCGGTTAATCCTGGCCGACGAACCTACCGGCAACCTTGACTATGAAAATGCCTGGAATCTGGTTAAGATTCTGAAAAACATAAATAAGGAATTCAAAACCACCATTCTTATGACCACTCACAATCAAGATATTGTAAAGTCTATGGGCAAAAGAATTATTAATTTAAAAAATGGTAAATTACAAAAATGAGCAGCAAAAAACATGCTTGGCACCACATCAGACGCTCTCCCTTCCAAAGCCTAACTGCCATTCTAGTTATGACCACCACTTTCTTTTTGCTCAATTCATTTGCCGTTATCAGTCATGGTTTATCGGCCGTCTTAAATCATTTTGAAACCAAACCAGAAATTACTATCTTTTTAAAAGACGGTCTTGACCGCTCTACGGTCCAAGACATCCAAAAAGAACTCAGCAACTACCCCAATATTAAGGAAATCAAATTTATTAGCAAGGAACAAGCTTTAGATTTCTACAAACAACAAAACCAAGACAATCCTCTTTTAACCGAAATGGTCACTGCTAGTATTTTACCGGCTAGTTTCGAAGTCACTGTTACCAACCCTGCTGTCTTAGAACAAATCGATACTAATTTTTCGAAAAAAACCGATTTAGTCGATGAAATTATCTACCAAAAAGATATTATTGACTCGCTTTTATCCTGGACCAGGGTCATCAGACAATCAGGTCTAATTCTCGTTTCTGTAATTGGTACCACTTCTTTTCTTGTAATTTTCATTATCATTGGTATGAAAATTACCAATCGAAGAGATGAAATCAGTATTAGTCGACTTTTAGGCGCCAGTCGTCTTTACGTTCAAAAACCTTTTATTTTAGAAGGCTTATTCTATGGCTTTGTTGGTAGCCTCATTGGCTCCATTATCAGTTCAGTCTTATCCCTTTATTTTGCGCCCAAAATCAATCCTTTTTTTGACCCAATCTTATTCATTGACCCCTCTTCCACCTTTTACCCACTACTTATTTTAATCGAACTTGTCACAGGACTTTTTATAGGCTTCTTTGCTAGTTGGTTTGGAGTTAAAAGATACATTAGATACTAACCTGAAAAAAATAAAGCTGTTTTTATCAGTTCTTAGCATATTTTTTATCTATTTTTTTAGCAGACCCGGTTTTGCTCAAGACGTTGTCAGCGATCTTCAATCAAAAATTAACGAATACAACCAAAAGATTGCTGAACTATCAAAAGCCAAAGACACTCTTGCCAATCAAGTCAGCTATTTGACCTCCCAAGTTAATCTTACTTTATTAAAAATCGAACAGACTCAAAATTCAATTAATATTCTCGAAACAGAAATCGAATCGTTAACCGGAAAAATAGAACAATTAGATATTTATCTCAACCATCTTTCCAATCTTCTCATCCACCAAATTAATCAAAGTTACAAGATCAGTAAAAAAATTACCCCACTAGCCATCCTTGTCTCCGGCGACCTTAATTCGTTTTTAGCCCAACGTAAATATCTTGCCTCTGCTCAGCAAAGCAGCCAAAAAACCCTTCTTGACATGGAAACCGTCAGAACCAATTATGACTTACAAAAACAACAAAAAGAACAGAAACAACAAGAACTAAAAACACTCGAAAACACCTTAGCCAAACAAAAAGCAGACCTAGCCTCACAAAAAGAGGCCAAATCAAATCTTCTAACCATCACCAAAAACGATGAAAAGAAATATCAGCAACTCAAAACTGAAGCGGAAAGAGAATTAACCTCACTGTTACAAGCCAAATTCGTTGGCAAACGCCAAGTCAAAACTGGTGAAGCTTTGGGCACCATGGGCAATACTGGCTACTCATTTGGCGATCATCTTCATTTCGGTCTCTATGACCTAGCCGAATCACAATTAAGCTCTTGGACCTACCAAAATGATATTGATCCTAGTTCGTATTTGTCTGATCACCGTTGGCCCATGGATGAACCAATCAGAATCACCCAAGGCAGGGGAGTGACCCAATATTCATATCTTTATTCCGACCGTTTTCACCATGGCATTGACATGGTCTCCGAAAACAAAACCATCATGGCCGTCAACGATGGTGTCGCCTACTTCTTTAGAAATCCCAACAGCAGCCTGGGCAATCACGTTAAA
This sequence comes from uncultured Gammaproteobacteria bacterium, assembly GCA_964604055.1. Classification (GTDB taxonomy): domain Bacteria; phylum Patescibacteriota; class Microgenomatia; order UBA12405; family UBA12405; genus CAZRXL01. Next base: position 4,403 of record CAZRXL010000004.1, on the reverse strand, counting down.
CTGTTCCACGCCGATGGCAAAATGACTCTCTATCTCCACATGAAATAACTTGCTAGAAACCTCGAATCTTCTTTCTAATCATCAAACCCGTTGTCAAAACCAAACCACTCAAAACCGAACCAGCTTCAACTGCC
>CAZRXL010000004.1:0-4259 GCA_964604055.1 uncultured Gammaproteobacteria bacterium | reverse complement strand
CATGCTACCAGTTTTGGGTGTAGTTCCGCTACAAACAAATACACTCGCTGTATCGCTATCATTGTCCACTACCGCCTTATTGGTTACCTGAACACATTGACCGCTGATAGCCGAAGCTTGATTAAATTTTGCCCGAATCGTATATTTTCTTGATTCGTTTACCGCCAACTTATCAATTGTCCAACTAATTTTATTGGCCTCAATTTTACCCGGGCCAAATACCAACGACAATTGTTGTGGTAAATAATCAGTTACTTGCACATTATAGGCATCGACATTGCCTTTATTAACCACAGCAATTGAATATTCAATACCATCGCCCACAAAAAACTTTGCTTGACTCAAAGACAGGTTGTCAAAATAATCCAACATTGTCATCGCCCTGACTCTTTTATCAACCACCAATTGTTTTTTATCTTCACCTTGGCCATAATACTGGGCCAAAACACTACCCGGCTGGGTCGAAAACAATACCACCAAACCAATTAAAGTAATTAATTTTTTCATTCCACCTGCTTTGCATTTATAACAATGATTATAGGATATTATATCCTATTTTTTCGTCTTGTCAACCCCAAACAAACCACTCCCAAAACACCAATACCACTGATCAAATTTGCAGTCTTTTCTATAGGAGTACTAATTAATTCCAACTCATATTTATTTTTCCCCAATAAAGTCTCAAAACCAATCCGACCATCCTCGGTTGGATAAATATTGACTTTTTTCCCCTCGCTTATTAATCTCCAAGCCGGAAAATAATTATAATTTATCACTATTGGCCTTTTATCGCCATCGATCTCAAAGCTCAATCGTCTATTTTTCCATTCTGACTCTACCCCATCTATATCTTGTAACTTAAAAAGTTCATTTTTTGCCCAATACGGTGCCACCTGCTTTCTATCTGTAGTTGTTGCTCCATTCTTATACAAATAATAACTTTGTTGGTACTCACTTTCGCTCCAATTCATCTGTGGCCGTTTATAATTTCGGCTATTAATCAGCGCAATTACTAATAAAAATATTAGTAAAATCTTATTGTTTTTATAAATAAAACTCATCAACAATGGTGTCAAAAACGTCGTCAAAAATAAAAATCTCCAAGGAAATTGAACAATCTGCAATAAAGATATCTTTTGCCAAATAAAATCAGAATACGGCAACATCAAAAAAACCACACCAATATAGGATATTAAGTAATAAATCAAATCAAAATTTTTATTCTTAAAAACCACCAGTAATCCCAAAACAACCGTCACAACACCAGCCAATCCAAGCTGAAAAGACATTCCATCGGCGAGGCCTGGCTCCGAATACCAATATTCCCACTTACTATATACTAGCTGTTTTGGATAAACAAAATGATCCTTATAATCATAAGTAAAATTAGAGTATCGGCCAGAACTAATCAGATTTCTTTCACCAATCATCGGCATCAAAAAAAAAGCTGCCAAACCCATTGATAAGGCCAAAGACAAACACACTTTTTTACTTAACCCTTTTGACACCAAAATATAGACCACCAACCAAACTAAAAATATTACTCCCAAAAAATTGTGGCATAGTTGCATTAATGCCAAAGGTATTGGGTGATACCACTTCAAACTTTCAGTCTTGAGTTCTTTAATCGTCCAAAACGCCCAGGGCATCAATCCCAACACACAAGCCTCACCATAAGACCCTCTTACAAATATATCCAAAAACTGATATGGCAATACCAAATAAAGCAATCCAGCCACCACCGCCAACCACTTGTCTTTCTTCCTGTAAATCATATAAAAGCCAAATCCTCCCAAAATATAAAAAAGGGAAAAAACCACTTTCATCGAATTTACGCTATTCAACCCCAATAGCTGAAAAAAAGCTGACAGATAATGTGGCCCTGGATAAACATAATTAAAGATTGGTACCCCAAAACCATTATCTAAATTTAATCCCCACCTGACCGGAAAAAACCCCATTTTCAACATTTTATACATTTCTTCCGCTCGTATTACATGAAAAACAGCATCATGAGAAGAAAACCAATATCCCTTCCATAGATATCTAATCTGCCACACAGCAAAAACCGCTATTAGCAGCACTAGCAATAACTCTTTTTGCTGTTTTAAAATCTTCATCGTCTGCTATACTTTAGCATATGACCAAACCACTTTTACAGCAACTTTCAGTCTTTTTCCCTTGTTACAACGAAGAAAAAAATATCCAAACTACGGTTGACAAAGCCCTACCTATTATTAAATCTATCGCAAAAAAATGGGAAATTTTAATCATTAACGACGGCTCAAAAGACAACACCGGCAAGGTGGCTTTAGCCATTCAAAAAAAATTAGGTAAAGACAAACTAAGAATTATCACCCATGACCCCAACCGAGGCTACGGCGCCGCCTTTAAAAGCGGTTTTTATAATGCCAAATACGACTGGATCGCCTTCACCGACGCCGACGGCCAGTTTGATTTTGCCGATATTAGACAACTGATCAAAAAACAACACCAAACTAATTCTGACATAGTTATAGGCTATTATCTGGGTAGAAAAGTTCCATTTATCCGCATTTGGGGCTCTAAACTTTGGGAGTTAATGGTTTTTATCCTCTTTGGCCTTCGCGTCAAAGACATCGACTGCGGTTTCAAATTGGTCAACAAAAAAGTCATTGATACCATCCCCAAGCTCGAAGCCGAGAGGGGACCATTCATTACCAGCGAATTTCTGATTAAATCCCGTCGGGCCGGATTCAAGATTGCCCAGGTTGGCGTCCATCATTTTGAGCGAACTGCCGGAGAGGCCACTGGCACCAAACTCAACGTCATTATATCCGGTTTTAAAGATCTGTTCCGCCTTTGGTACAAAATTAATTTCCATGCTTAAGTTCGTCAAAAAAAACCCATTTCTAAGCCTCATCCTGATCAGCTCGGCCATATTGCGCCTCTACAAAATATATGATTATGCTGAGTTTTTAGGCGACCAAGGTCGAGACTTAGTCATAGTCCGAGATTTCTTAAAAAACGGCAATCTCTTCTTTATTGGCCCTCAAACTAGCATTGGCAACATGTACCTCGGGCCCTGGTTTTATTACCTAATTGCCCCCGCCCTGCTTTTGGCCAATTTTAATCCCTTAGGTCCAGTTATCTTTACTGCCCTACTTTCAGTTTTAACCACCTATTTAATATCCAAAATTGGCCAAAAATGGTTTAGTCGCCAAACCGGCCTTATTGCCGCTCTTTTTTATGCCATTTCCCCGGTTGTTATTCGCTTTTCTACCTTCTCCTGGAACCCAAATATAATGCCTATATTCGCTCTCCTCTTCGTCTATTTTTTCATCACCGCCCTGACCGAAAAACGCTACCCGCTTTTGATCTGGGCTTCGTTATCATTTGTCATGATTTTAAATTCCCACTACTTAGGCCTATTACTTCTACCTCCAGCCGCTCTTTTCTGGTTCTATTACTACCAAAAGACCAAATCTCCCATTCTTATTAAATTTAGCCTTATTGCTCTGGGTATCTTTCTTCTGTCGTTAACGCCACTTGTTTTATTCGATCTAAAACATCAAGGCCAAAACCTAAACGCTTTTATAAAATTTTTTAGTCAGCGTCAAACCACCGTTAACCTCAAAGCCTACAAAGCCCTGCCCATTCTTCCTTCACTTTTTAATCAAATCAACACCCGACTTCTTTTTGCTAAAAACGAAACTTTAGGACCAATTCTCTCAATTATATTTCTCATTTTGATTCTATTTGTTTACAAAAAAATTAAACCAAAACAAAAATTATATTTTTGGGTCTTAATATTGTGGTATCTATCTGGACTCATCGGTCTAGCTCTCTACAAACAACACATCTACGATCACTATTTCGGTTTCCTTTTTCCGGTTCTATTTTTACTTCTGGGCTTAGTTATCAACCACCTCCCCTTTAAAATCCCCATCATAGTTGGTCTTATAACACTAAACCTGACCAACAATCCCCTCCGTTTTTCTCCACCAGGTCAACTAGCCTATACCGAGGCTATAGTCGACTCAATTATTGACCAATCAAATCAACAACCTTTTGCCCTAGCTCTCTTAGCCAAACAAAACTACGACCCGCCCTATCGCTATTTTTTTTACGAAAAGAACGCCCGCTTAGTTGATTTAGACCACAGCATGCCCGATCAACTCTTTGTCATTTGTGAGCCCCATCCAGACATCGATTGCAACCCGATCAACAACTCCGAATGGAAAGTGGCCGCCTTTGGCTGGGCCAAAATTGACAAAACT
>CAZRXL010000003.1:27296-27871 GCA_964604055.1 uncultured Gammaproteobacteria bacterium | reverse complement strand
CGCCGTCACCGTATTCTTTGGTAATTTGTTCCATGGCTAACTTGACGGCTTCAAGTTTTTTTTGTTTTAGATCTTTGACTTTTGTTTTTGGCATAACTTCATTTTGGGCTAGAAATGAGATTCTGTCAATGGGCAAAACCGAATAAAAGACGAAGCTTGATTAATACGACGTAAATTGGTCATAATTGTTTGGTAAAATACAAACATATCCGCCGTCGCATCTTCGCATTCGCTTCGAGCTATGGCGTTGATTGATATACTGAGTTTAAGTATGCCAAGAAAAGATGGTGAGGAAGATTTAAATCCAACTGGTGAGGAACTTGACAGACGAGCAGAAGAATTAAAAAAGAAGATGGATGCTAAGAATGCCGGCAAAGAATTGGCAGATATTCCTTTTGATATAACTCCTCCTACTAGTCTTGTTGGTAAACATAGTCGGCCCGGTAAAAGAATGCACGATTCTCCTCTTGTAAAAGTATTTAGCTAGATTTCAATTAGTTTTGCTTCAGTTAGCGGTGTATCTGCTTTGTACACACCGGGTGTGGGTAAAAACAAATCCTGTATCCCCGACTTCG
>CAZRXL010000003.1:8534-27185 GCA_964604055.1 uncultured Gammaproteobacteria bacterium | reverse complement strand
TTATACAATCCGGACGGTATGATTGTTGAAAATGGGGTTGTTCGTGACCAAGAGAAAAAATCTTTTGAATTAGGCAGAAGTCATGGTCAAAAAAGAGTAATAATCAGGAGATTGGTTGTAAGAGGTGAAAAAATCGGAGGGGCTATGACACGAACTACTAGGACGGAATTGATCGAAAGGAAGGGTGGTTTTGAATCGCCTCGGGTAAGTGCCGAGGGGGAAGAGTGTATACCAGCGGATAAAGAAGTTGAGCTGAAGACTGATGGCGGTGGCCGCCTGGTTTTAGTAGGTGCCAGGTGGTAGTCCAACTCTAGTTAGATCGAAGTTTAGGGGCAAAGACGGGATTTGGATAAGCTGGAGACGGAACGAAAAACTGGCAGATAAAAAGGCCCATTAAAAGACCCCGTAAAAGGACGGTTAAAAAACAACTAGTTCATATGAGTCACGATTTTATTTTAGACTAAAAAGACGTCGGTGCCGGATTTGGTGGCGGAATCAAGCTTGAGGCCGACTTCGTCGCCTTTTTTGGCAGACTCAACAGCTTGGTGGTCGACTTGCATCGAGGTAATGGTTTGTTGGAAGGTGGAATCTTCCCCCTCCTGCCCAACCATGATGGTATCACCAACTTTGACATCGCCATCGGTTAGCTGTAAAACGCCAACACTGATTTTGTCAAAAAAATGGGTTATTTGACCTACTTTTGTGGCCATAGTGTTTTGTCCTCCTTTAGTTATATTAACACAACAGTAAGAGGGCAAGAATAAAGGTGTAGATAGAAAAAAGCCAGAAAAAACGCCTGTTTAAAAACTTCTTTACCAAAGACAGGGCAAAAATTCCGACGATGAAAGTAAGGATAAAGGCAAATAGATAAGTGATATTAAAATCTAGCTGACTGATCTGGGGTAGATTTAAAAACATGGCGCCAAGAGTGGCTGGGATAAAGAGTGAGAAAGAGAATTGAAAGGCAGTGGTGGGAGACAAACCCATTAAAAGGGCGGCAAAGATGGTGGCGCCAGATCTAGAAACACCTGGCATAATGGCCAAAGCTTGAAATAGACCAATAATAAGCGCTTTTTGGTGGTTAAGAGATTGGTCTTTGGGAGAGATAAATTTGGTACTAAAAACCAAAATTGAAGTAATTAAAAAGAAAAGGGGCAGTAAATTGGGCTGGGAAAAGATGCTTTCTAAACTACCATTTAAAAAAATGCCAGCAATGGCGGCGGGCAAGGTGGCAACAACAATAAATTTAAGATTTTTGACAAAAAATGGAACTTGTTTTCTGAAATAAACCAAAACTGAACCAAGGGTGGCCAGGTGGAGAAAAATGTCTAGACTTAAAGAGGGCTTTTGTTGAAATAAGTTGAGATGGCTGGAAGAACTGATGGGTAAGAATTCAGATAAGGCTTGAACAAGGCCAAGCAGTAGAATAGACATGAAAGTAGATTAACAGAAAAGTTAGCGCTTGGGGGATTGTTTGCTTCTACGGGATTTGCCACCAGTACCAATCATGCGACGTTGTCTGACTCGGGCATCAACAGTCAAAAGATCCTCGGGTTTTAGAATAGGTCGATAGGTTTTGCTATCAAATTTATCTAAACAGCGAGCGATAGCCAGACCAACAGCTTGGCTTTGGGAAACCAGTCCCCCACCCCTAACCTTGGCAGTAAAATAAAATTTGCTGGCGGTTTTGGTAATTTTTTGGGGTTTCTTGTAGTGATATTGGAGTCGGTCGGTATAAAAATACTTGTCAGACGGTTTACCATTGACGGTAGAAGTACCTGAATCGGTAAAAAGTTTAACAGTGGCAGTAGCGCTTTTTCGTCTACCGACGGAATAAGTGTATTTTATTGATTTGGCCATTTAGTTTGTTTTGACTTTATCGGTGTGGGGATGTTTGGAGCCGACAAAAACTTTTAAACGTTTGAGGCGAAGATCGCGGTGTTTGTTTTTTGGTAACATGCCGGAAACGGCGTGCTCAATTACTTTTCGAGGATCTTTGGCCATCATGACCTGAAGACTAAACTCTTTTAGATTGCCGTCGTAGCCGCTGTGATGATAATAAATTTTTTGTGTTAGTTTTTGGCCAGTGACTTTGATCTTGTTGGCATTGATAGCAACAACAAAATCACCAGCATCACGATGGGGAGCGTAATCAGCTTTGTGCTTGCCCATTAGAATCTTGGCAATGTTACTGGCGGCACGGCCCAATGTCTGGCCGTCAAGATCGACGAGATGCCAATCTCTTTTGGGATTATTGCCTTTGGTAAAGGTAGTATTTTGTTTCATTATTTTTTGGTTTTAACCGGCTTTTTAACAATTTTGGTTGTTTCTTTTTTATTTTTTTTAACTGTTTCGACTGCTTTTAGCTCTGGTTTGACCAAGGGCTTGACAAAAGAAAAACGGGTGATTAGGGAATCATCACCTTGGCGGCGACTGATCTTGACCATTTTGGTAAAATTGCTGGTCTGTTTGGGGAAAGTGGCTTGAATAATAGCAATGGTATCATTGACCAAGTGGCGGTTTTGAAAATAACGGTATAAAAGATGACGATCAGCTAAATTGCCGCGCTGGGCATGGTGAACAATTTTTTCAACTAAGGGTTGAACCGACTTGGCCTTGGCCTGGGTAGTTTCAATTTGACCATGTTGACAAATAGCCTTGAGAAGCGATTTGAACAGAGCCTGACGTTGATGATGATTTCGACCTAGCTTTCGGCCGTATTTTTGGTGTCTCATTTATTTCCAGACAAAGCCTTTGTCTTTGAGCCATTCGTCAATAATTTTTAAAGATTTTTCGCCAACATTTTTGGCTTTACTGACTTCTAGTCGACCGGATTTGAGTAAACTATCGACAGTGAGGAAACCGGCTTTTTTGAGAGCATTGGTAACTCGAAGGGGCAACTCAATTTCTTCAACAGAGATCTCGGAGTTGAGGGAAAAGGGCTCAGAGGCAAGAGTGATAACCTCTTCTTCAAAATCTTTGGGGTCGACAATTTGAGAAAGAGAACGGATCAAGTCTTTGGCTGCCATTTTTAGAGCGTAAAGAGGGTCGATTGAACCATCAGTCCAAATTTCTATGGTCAATTTGTCATAATCTGATTTTTTACCTAAACGGGTCGGCTCGACGGTGTAATTGACTTTGGTGATGGGAGTAAAAGCGGCATCTAGGATAATTTCCCCGACGACGTCGCTTTTTTGCTCTTTGGCGAGTGTATAACCAATACCCTTCTCAACGGTTAATTCAATTTTTAACTTTGATTTGGCATCAGACAGAGTGGCAATATGCTGGTCAGGATTGCTGACCTTGCATAAATCGTTGACTTCGATGTCCTTGGCGGTAACTTCGCCTTGGCCTTTTTTGGTTAAAGTTAGAGTAATGGGTTCTTGACCATCGTAAGTAAACTTGACTAATTTAAGATTGAGAGAAATTTCAACTAAATCTTCCTTGACACCGGGTAAGGTGGTGAAGAGGTGATTGGCACCATCAACTTTGATCTTGGTAATGGCGGCACCAGGAATAGTTACAAAAAGGACACGACGAAGGCTATTGCCGACAGTGTGGCCAAAACCGCCGATTAAAGGACTAAGCTCAAACTTGCCGTAGTTTTTGGCAGACTTGAGGGTATTGATATGAAACTTATTTGTGTCAACCATATTTTTTATCTTGAATAATATTCAACTATTAAATTGAGATTAATGTCGGTTTGGATTTTTTGAGGATCGGGCAAAGTATTAACTAAACAGCTGAAATTGGCTGGATCGAGACTGATCCAGATGGGAGCTTTAAAATCTTTATCGGTTATTTTGAGATCGTCTTTAAACTTTTTGGCAACAGTGGCATCTAGGCTGATTTTATCTTCTGGTTTGATACTGTAAGAAGAGATATTGATTGGGCGACCATTAACTGAAACGTGGTTGTGACTGATAAATTGTTTGGCTTGTGATCGGGAATTGGCTAGCCCGGCTTGATAGACAAGGCTGTCGAGCCTGGTCTCTAAAAGAATAATCAAGTTATCGCCAACTTGGCCAGTCATTTTTTTGGCTTTGAGATAGTAGTTTTTGAATTGGCGTTCAGCGACGATGTAGGTTCTTTTGGCTTTTTGTTTGGCACGAAGTTGGAGAGCAAAATCACTGGCTTTACGTTTGCGTTTGAGACCGTGCATGCCAGGCGGAACGGCACCTTTTTTCTCCAAAGGACATTTGGTAGAAAGACATCTGGCACCTTTAAGATAAAGTTTGGCGCCTTCGGTCCGACATAAACGACATTTGGTATGGACGGTAATTCGACTCATAGACTTTTAGCCTCTCCTCTGTTTGGGAGGACGAGGACCGTTGTGAGGAATGGGGGTGATGTCGGAAATCATGTCAATTTCCAGGTCTTTTTTGCCTCTTAAGAATCTTAAGGCGGCGTCTCGACCCATACCAGGTCCTTTGATGTAAACGGATAATTTTTTAATTTGATTAGCATGGATGGCATCTAGAATTTTTTCTAGAGCTCTGGTGGCGGCAAAGGGGGTAGATTTTTTGCTACCTTTGAAACCGACGTTACCGGAACTAGCCCAAGCGATTGTGGCACCTTTGGCATCGGTCAGAGTAACAATAGTATTATTGAAACTAGATTTAATGTAGAGTCTGGCTTTAGTAAGATTTTTGGGTTTGGTAGTAGGCATGTTATTTTTCTCCTTCTGCCGTCTTGGCGGCGGATGGACCTTCGATTTTGCTTAAGGCCTCTTTGGTAAAGGAACCAACTGTCTTTTTCTTTCCTTTTCGAGTTCTAGCATTGCTTCGAGTGTTTTGGCCTCTAACTGGTAAGCCGACTAAATGACGTAAACCACGATAAGATTTTATAGCTTTAAGGCGGGCAATATTTTCTCTAATGTCGCGGCGCAAATCACCTTCGATTTTGAACTCTTCTAAGGCTTTCATCAGGCGGCTAAGAGTGTCTCGATCCAAATCTTTGATGCGAGTATCAAGATCAATTTTGGCTTTTTTGGCGAGAAGTATGACCTGATGAGGCCCAATGCCATAAAAGCGGGTTAAACCAACTTGGGCTCTTTCATTATCTGGTATGTCTACGCCGGCGATTCTCATTTTATCCTTGCTTTTGCTTGTGCTTTTTGGTGCTACAAATGACCCGGATAACGCCTCGTCTTTTGACGATTTTACATTTTAGACAACGCTTTTTGACGCTTGATTGGACTTTCATATGTAGCAATTAATAACAACTTGGGTATTTTAACCTAAAAGACCTCTAATTTCAAAGGTGTGTTTTAACTTAGTCGATAAACAATCCTGCCCTTGTCGCCTTCTGGACTTAGAACCAGGGAGACCGTGTCTCCAGCCATGACTCTAATTCGATGCAGTCTAAGCTTGCCAGCTAGATGGGCAACTATTAAACGACCGTCTGGATCGAGGGAAACAAGCTGATCAAAGAGAGAAAGTGCCTGGCTGCAGGTGATTGACATTGAGGAGGGGCATATTTTGTTAGGAGCAAAATTATTCATTTCTATCGCATAAACCTTGTCTCCTCTGGCCAGATAGTAGTCAACCAGCGGTACAGCATTAGCACGTTCTTTTTTCGGTTTTGAGACATAATCCCATTCTCTGGTGTCCTTAAAAGCTGAAAGACCAGCGATATTGGAGATAAACTTTAAATCTCCCCAATTTGAGCCAGTTATCAAACTATTGTTTAAAGTTACCCAGTCTTCAGTCGATAGTTTTTGAGGGTTGTCAAAAATTTTTATTATTATTACCATTTCGTTATCCGGGGAAATGAAAGGAACTATATGGTTTCTTGTCACACTGGGTTTTTGATTGTATATCCAGTTGGCCGGGTGTTTAAATTCAAACCCATATTCTTCATTTCTGTAGGTTTGCCAGGTGGAGATGCCGGTAGACGAGGTGGTGGAGGCGGGAGATGGCTGAAGTTGGGTAGGAAACGAAAGATTTGTCTGAACTGATGTGTGTTGGCGGAAAAAATAAACAAGAGAAGCGGTAAAAACTAGGGCAAGGAAGATAAAAAAATAAATAGGAGTTAATTTAGAATGGCGTATTGGGCAACAGACTGGTTTGGAGGGTTTGGTTTTGATCATATTACTTCATTGTATCAATCCTGGCGCAAATATCGGCAAAAATAGGTTCGATGGGCCGGTTGCCATCGACTTCGAACAACTTTCCGTTTTGGGAAAAATAAGTTTTGATGGGACCGATGGTATCGTTATAAGAGGATTGACGTTTAGCTATGGCTTCTGGGGTGTTGTCAGAACGGCTGGCGTCTTGAAAATTTTGGCCCATTTTATTACGTCTGGCGAGAATTTCTTCAAAGGTAACGTCGAGGTGGATAATCAGGTCAAGGGGCTGATGGTGATCGGATAGATATTTTTCAATAAAGATGCCCTGATCAATCAGACGAGGGAAACCGTCGAGAATAAAATTAGAATTATTAATTTTTTGAAGGTATGTAGTCAGGACTTTTGTGGTGGTTTGATCAGGGACCCAAATGCCTTGATCGATATAACTTTTGGCGATAAGACCAAGGGGGCTACCGGATGCGATTTCGTCTCTTAAGAGCTGGCCCATAGACAAATGGGTTAAGTTGTATTTTTCGGCAATAAGTTTGGCTTGGGTGGATTTGCCGCAACCACTGGGGCCAATTATGAAAAGATTCATAAGTAAAAAAAATTAATATTCCAGTTTGTCGTAGTTGTAGGTTTGGACTACATTTTCGACTTTTCGGGTTAATTCAATAATAACCGAAACAACGATGAGAATGCTAGTACCACCAATGGTTAGAGTAGAAACATTGGTGATTTGTTGAGCAATAGAGGGAGTAACAGCAATTAGTCCCAAAAAAACAGCCCCAATGGCTAAAACCCGGGTAATTAGATGTTTGAGTCTTTTTTCAGTGGCAATACCGGGACGAATACCAGGAATAAAAGCACCAGATTTCCTTAGTTCTTCGGCAATATCTTTGGGCTTAAAAACGACTGAACTATAGAAGAAGGTAAAGGCGATGACCATAATAAAATAGGCAATGATATAGGTAATAGAGCTAGTTTTGAAGGTAGAAGCAAGAAAGGTGCCGATGGCCGGTAATGGTCCAAAATTGACTTTGGACAAAAATTGACCGATTAGAGAAGGAGCGGTGGCCAAAGAAACAGCAAAGATAATAGGCATAACACCAGTGCTGTTGACTTTTAATGGCAAAAAGGTGGTTTGGGCCCGACGAGCATAGTTGATGGGAACCCGCAAAACAGCCTCGTCAATCATAATGATGCCAGCAATCATAATGACAGCTAAAACCAAGAAACTGATCAAATTAATATTTGATTGGGGGTTACCCCAATCAGTAACAGAAAGGGTTTGAATGATGCTGATAGGTAGACGAGAGACAATACCGGCGAAGATAATAATGGAAGTACCGTTGCCCAAACCATAGTGACTAATAAGTTGACCCAAAAAAATCATAATCATGGTACCAGATAAGAGGCTCAAGATGAGAGCGACTAAAACTAAGGGGGACAAATTGGGAATGATATTTTGGGAGCGTAAAATACCATAGACACCCAAAGATTGCAAAAAGGCGATGGGAATGGTGATTAGACGAGTATATTGATTTAGCTTGGCCCGGCCATACTCACCCTCTTTTTGGAGCTCTTCAATGGCGGGAACAACCATAGCCAGAAGCTGGATCATAACTGAAGCGTTGATGTAGGGAGTGAGACCTAAAGCGGCAATAGAGAAGTTAGCTAAAGTCCCGCCAGAAAATATATCAAGCAAAGATAAGAGTTGGTTTTGGGTAAAGAATTGTTTTAAGAGACTCAGGTTTACGCCGGGGACAGGAATGTGGGCAACAAAACGGGAAACAATTAAAATCAGAAGGGTGAGAATGATTTTGGTTCTGAGAAGCGGGATCTTGAAACCAGACAAATATAGCTTAAGAGAAGCGAGGAAAGCGTTCATCTACCTTCAATTTTACCACCGGCTTTAACAATTTTGTCGCAAGATAATTTGGAAAGAGTGACACCTTTGAAGGTCAAAGCCTGGCTTAGTTGACCGCGGGATAAAATTTTGACGGCAGTCAGATTTGATTTGACAACTTTTGATAAGCTTTCAGGGCTGACAGTTTGACTAGTTTTGAACCACTTGTCGATTTGATCTAGGTTGAAAATGACGGGTTTTGGTTGGGACTCAAGTCGATGTTTACCTCTTAAAAAAGGAGTCCTTTTGATCCAAGATTTTTTGATTTTGCTACCGTCAAACGTGATTTTGGTTTTACCTCTGACTTTATCGCCTTTGGCACCCCGACCGGTAGTGTGGCCGCCCTTACCGGAACCATAACCTCGGCCAACTCTTTTTTGCGATTTGTCAACAATTTTGGCTCTATTAGTTAGAATGTTCATGACGGATGCTTAAAATTTTTAAAGCTTTAAAAGTAGCCCAAACATTAATTGATTTGTTTCGGGAGCCAATAATTTTACTGGCAATATCGCGGATACCGGCGGCCTCAATGATGCTTCTGACAGCACCGCCAGCAATGATACCGCTACCCTTTTTGCCGGGCCGAAGCAGAACCAAAGCGCCTTTAAATTTAAATTTGATAGCGCTAGGAATGGTGCCGTCTACAACTGGAATAGAGACCATACTTTTTTGAGATTTTTTGATGGCTTTTTGAATGGCGTCGCTGACATTTTTGGCACGAGATAGGGCAACACCAACTTTATTTTTTTTATCACCACTAACAACTAAAGCGGTGAAGGAAATTTGGTTACCGCCTTTAGTTTTCTTACTAACTCTTTTGATTTCGACTACTTTGTCGGTAAATTCTGAAACTGGTTTTTTGTCAAAATAGGTATTCATTTTTTATTATTATAATGTTAAACCTTGGTCGCGAGCCGCTTGGGCTAAAGCCTTGACCCGGCCATGATAAAGGTAAGAGCCACGATCAAACCTGACTCGATTGATATTGGCTTTGAGAGCTTTTTTGGCAATATCTTGACCGACTAAAATGGCTTTTTCGGTTTTAGTTTTGGCAGTGATAGCCTCTTTGGTTAGATTTTTACTGTTGCTACTGACTAAGGTTTTACCGTGTTTATCGTCGATAATTTGGGCCCAAATATAGCGGTTGCTACGACGAATAGTCAGCCGGGGTAGACCTAGATTTTTGGCTAATTTCGATCTAACCCGAAGGGTTCTTCTTTTGGTTCTAATTTTAATTAAATTGGTCATATTATTGAGTTTTGGCGGCTTTGCCTGGTTTGAGTTTAATATATTCGTCAGTGTATCTTATACCTTTGCCTTTGTAAGGTTCGGGGGGTCTAATTTTTCTGATGGTACTGGCAAATTGACCAACCAACTCTTTGTCGATACCAGAGATGGTGATTGAGGTTTCATCAACAATGTTGACAGTTAGGCCGGATGGAATGGTGATTTTGATCGGATGAATGAAGCCGGCGGTGACGGTAAGAATGTTGGCACTAACTTCGGCCTTGTAACCAGTGCCTTTGATCTCAAGCTTTTTGGACCAGGGCGTCTGGACACCTTTGACCATATTGTTGAGATGAGACCAGATAGTGCCATGGTTGGATTTTGTTTGCTTGTCGTTTGAAAGTCTGGTAATGATCATTTGGTTGTCAGAAAGCTTAATATCGATTTTGTCGGGAATAGGTTTGCTAATATTGCCCCCAGCTCCCGAAACAGAGACCAGACCGTCTTGAACAGTAACGGTGGTTGGCGGAGAAATAAAAAGCGGTTTTTTACCTAAACGGGACATGTTAGTAAATTTCGGCAATAATTTCGCCGCCTAAATTTTTAAGTTTGGCTTGTCTTTGGGACATTAGACCTTGACTGGTGGAGACGATAATCAGCGAATTGGGTGTTTGACCCCAAGGTAAGGAGGAAACCTTTTGGTAAAGTCTGCGACCAGGTTTGCTAAAAATCTTGATCTCTTCTATGGCAGGTAGACTATCTTGATAGTTGAGATAAACATCGACGACTTTGGGATTGGTTTTGGAAACCGAAAAAGAGGTGATGAAATGATTTTTGGCAAGCAGATCAAGAATAGAAGAATTGAAGTTAGATAGAGGGGCGACAATAGTTTTTTTGCCAGCTTTATAGCCGTTTTTGATTCTAATTAGAAGGTCGATGGGAAGTGAGGTAATCATATTTTTACCAGGAAGCTTTTTTAACTCCAGGCAACATGCCCTTGTTGGCTAGTTCCCGAAAACATAAACGACAAAGTTTAAAAAGACGAATGTAACCTCTGGGGCGGCCGCAAATTTTACACCGATTAGTGTGGCGATGTTTATATTTTAGTTTTTTGTCTTCTCTGACAATTTTTGCAATATTTGCCATATAATTTTATTCTTTTTGGAAAGGGAATCCTAGGGCCGATAATAACATTTTTGCCTCTTTTTTGGAAGAAGAAGTAATTTGTAAAGTGATTTGAACCGAACGAATTTTGTTGGCTTTGTCGAGATCGACTTCGGGAAAATAAGTTTGATCTTCGATAACTAAATTGTAATTGCCTTGAGCATCAAAGGCTTTTGAAGGCAAGCCACGAAAGTCTCTTAAGCGGGGCAAAACTAGTTTGAAAAGCCGCTCAACGAAGTGATACATACGCGCGCCTCTAAGGGTAACTTTGAGGGCTAAAATATCACCAGCTCTGATTTTAAATGAAGAAACAGCTTTTTTGGCGCGACAAATTTGGGGCTTCTGACCAGCAATGGCGGATAATTCTTGCTGGGCTTTATCCAAGGCTTCTTGGCTTTCTCTAGCCTCAGGAACACGGTAGTTGATGACTACTTTAGTTAATCTGGGCAGAGCCATTGGATTGCTGTCTTTACCTAACTCTTGTGATAATTTTTTATTTATAGTTTGAATGTCGATCATTTTTTGCTAGTTTTGGTATTGTTAACGATAATGGCTTGGCATTTTTTGCAGATACGATACTTTTGACCGGATTTATCAAGCTTGAAACCGACTCGGGTTGTTTTTTTGCATTGTGGACAAATCAAGGCGACTTTGGAAGCTAGAAGCGGTCGTTCTTTTTCGATGATGCCACCGGGCTGGTTTTGGCTGGACTTAACATGCTTTTTAAAAATATTTAAGCCTTTGACCACCAATTTGTTTTTTTTGGGAAAACAAACTAAAACTTGGCCTTGTCGACCTTTGTCTTTACCTAATAAGACGGTGACAGTGTCACCTGTTAAGATTTTCATGTTAGTAAATTTCTGGTGCCAAAGAGGCAATTTTTGTAAAACCTAAATCTTTGATTTCGCGAGCAACTGGTCCAAAGATGCGTGTACCTCTAGGATTGTTTTCAGCATCAATAACAACACCAGCATTATCGGAGAAACGAATATAAGAACCATCTGGTCGTCTGACTTCTTTTTTGGTTCGGACGATGACCATTCTGACTTTTTCTTTCTTTTTGACTAAACCGTCTGGATTGGCATCTCTGACAGCTGCCAAAACAATATCGCCAATGGTACCTTTTTTGTGGTGATGACCAACATAAACATGGACGACCTGAAAAAGTCTACCCCCGGAATTGTCGGCTGGAACTAATAAGCTACGTAGTTGAACCATGATTATTTAATTATTTTTAAAGTGGTAAATCTTTTGAGTTTACTAAGGGGCCGACATTCGGCAACGCAGACGGTTTGGCCTGTCTTTGCGTTTAGGTTGTTTTCGGCATAGATCTTTTTGGTTTTTTTGGTAATTTTTTTGTATAGAGGGTGACGCCTGGTATATTTTAGAAGAACGACAATAGTGTTGGTCATTTTGTCGGAGACGACGATGCCAGTGAAAGTTTTTGGATTATTGTTGTTCTTCTTTTCCATTTTTTTCATTTTGACCAATAATTGTTTTGATAAGTGTGATTTGAAATTTAAGTTTTTTTATTTGGCTAGTATCTTTGAGTTTGCCAGAGGCAAGTTGAAGCTTGGCCTCGACGAGCTTTCGATAGGTATCGGCAAGATTTTTGTTCAATTCTGCCAAAGTTTTTTGATGGTAGGCAATTTTATCAGTTTTTTTCATTTTCTTTCGACCAATTTACAACTAAAAGGCAATTTTGCGGCGGCCAAGCTAAAAGCTTGTTCAACCTGAGGTCTGGGTAAGCCACTAATTTCAAATAGGATTTTACCAGGTTTGACAACAGCAACGAAACCCTTAACATCGCCCTTACCGGCTCCTAGGGGTGCACCGGCGCCTTTCTCGGTGACTGGTTTGTCAGGGAAGACTCTGATCCAAACCCGACCGCCTCTTTTGGTAAAGTTGGTGATGGCGCGTCTGGAGGATTCAATTTGATTGCTAGTTAGCCAACCTCGACCGAGAGCCTTAAGACCATATTCACCAAAAGCAACCAAATGACCTTTGGACAAACCGGCCATAGCGCCTCTAAATTGCTTTCGATACTTGGTTCGGCTAGGCTGAAGTAGTGCCATATTAGGTGAGACAGAGATAAACTTTAACGCCAATGTAGCCAGACCGGGTCAAGGCCGGAGTTTGGTGGTAATCGATTTTGGAACGAAGGGTGCTTAGGGGGACAGTGCCTTGAGAAAATTTTTCGACTCGACCGATTTCGGCCCCGTTGATTCTGCCGGCCAAGATGACCTTGATGCCTTTGGCACCAGAGCCAATAGCCCGTTCCATAGCGGAAACAACTACCCGTCGATAAGGCATACGTTTGACAAGTTGATAGGCAATTTTTTCTGAAATAAGTTTGGCTGATAAATCACTATTTTTAAATTCTTCGACTTGGATATCAATATTGAGGTTGGCATGAGCTTTGTCCAATAAAGATTGAATTTGTTTTTTGGTAGCAGTAAGCTCCTGACCACCACGACCAATAACTAGACCAGGACGGGAGACAATTAAAATAATTTTTAGCTTTTTGGTAGAGCGCTCGATTCTGATAGAAACGACACTGGCAGATTTTAATTTTTCTTCTAAAAACTGGCGAATTCTCCTGTCTTCGACCAAAAGATCACCATAGTTTTTTTTGGAAGCATACCAGGATGACTGCCATTCGGGACTATCTTTAACAGTTTCTAGGCGGAAACTGACAGGATTAACTTTTTGACCCATTTTGAGTTTTACCAGTAACTAATATTTGCAAGCGACTGTGGCGCTTTTGGATAAGACCGCGATTAAAACGAGAGCCATGAGATTTATCCATTCTTTTGAAACGGATACCCTGGTCAACCATTATACTTTTAAAAACAAGACTTTCAAGGCTTAAGTTGTGGTTATGTTGGGCATCAGCGACAATAGTGTCAATGGCTTTTTTTAAGATCCGGGCTGATTTTGAATTGGTAACCGTTAGACGATCAGCGGCTTGATGGGGTGATAGTTTTTTGATTTGATCGACTAAAAGACGGAGTTTCCTGTCGCTAATTTTGATGTTGGTATCGACATATTTAACTGTCTTGGTCACCAGTTTGACTGTTTCTGGTTTAGTAACTAATGATTTCTTTTTGGCAATGGTTGTAGGCATATTAGGTTTTTTCGATTACTCGTTTAACAATTCGACCATGACCTTTGAAGGTTCTGGTAGGAGAAAATTCACCCAGATAGTGACCAACCATTTCTTCGGTGACAAAAACGTCAATAAATTTTCGACCATTGTGAACAGAGATGGTTTTGCCAACAAAACTGGGGGAAACTTGACTATTTCGAGCATATGTTTTGATGGGACCAGTAATAGTAGCCACTTTTTTGAGCAACTTAGCATCGACATAAGGACCCTTTTTTATACTTCTACTCATTTCTTTCTTCTTTTAATAATTAATTTGTTGCTGTATTTTTTCTTTTTCCTGGTAAGCTTGCCCATTGCTGGTCTGCCCCAAGGAGTTTTTGGATTCATACCAACAGAACTTCTACCTTCACCACCACCGTGGGGATGAGAATTGGGATGTTGTGCGACACCCCTGACGGTGGGCCGAAAACCGCGGTGACGTCGTTGGCCGGCTCTAGTTAATTTGATATTCATGTGTTCAGCGTTGCTGACTTGACCGATAGTGGCCATACAGTCGGAGACAAAAAGCCTGATTTCGCCACTGGGGAGTTGGACGGTGGCGCGGGCGCCGTCGATGCTTTGAATATAAGCGGCAGAACCGGCGCTTTTGACCATCTGGCCGCCTTTGCCTGGTAAAATTTCAATGCAGTGAATTGGGACGCCGACGGGGATATTTTTTAAAAGGGTGCGATTGGCTTCTTTGATGGCAATTTTCTTTTGACTAGAGACAACAGTATCACCCAGAGCTAATTTACTGGTTGACAAGATGTAAGCTTTGGCGCCATTGAAATAATGAATTAAAGCAAGATCAGCAGTCCGACCGGGATCGTATTCGATGGCGGCAACTTTACCTTCGATATCAAAATTATTTCTCTTCCAATCAACTAAGCGTAGAAAGCGCTTATGCTCGCCGCCACGATGACGGACCGAAATCTGACCACTGTGATCGCGGCCACTATTTATTTTTTTGATAATCTTAAGTTTTTTGATCATTTGTTTGATTTTGATTTGAGGATTTCTATTTTATCACCTTTCTTGAGGGTAATAATAGCTTTTTTGAGATTTTTGGTTTTGATGATTTTTCTAGTTTTCCAGTCGGTTTTAGTGGAAGCTTTGACTTTGATAACATTGATTCTGACTGGTGTTTTAGAAAAAAGTTGTACAAAAGCTTGTTTAATTTGGTTTTTGTTAGCGGAGACATCAACAAAAAAATGATATTGACCCTTGTCTTGACCCAAAAGGGCTTTTTCCGTTACGATGGGAGATTTGATGATAGTTGTTAGGTTCATTTTTTAAGACTGTTAATGGCCTTGAGGCTAAAAATTAGAAATTGGGCTGACGAGAGGTTGAAGACATTTAGAGAATTGGTGTTTAACAGAGTGAGATAGGGTAAATTTCTAAAAGCACGTCGGGGGTTATTGAGACTTTTGGTGGTAATAAGACTAATTTTTTTAGAATTTTTTAGAATTTTATTGTCTTTTCTTAGTTTATCGAGAAACTCATGGCCTAATTTGGTTTTGGGAGAGAATTTACTGATTTGGTCAACGACTAAGATAGAACCGTTTTGGGCATGAAGACTTAAAATGGCTTTAATAACCTGAGTTTTGGTTTTTTTGTTTAGTTTTAGATAATTATTTTGATTACCACTGGGACCATGAGCAACACCGCCGCCAACAAAAATAGGGGCCTTTCGGGAACCGTGTCTGGCTCGACCAGTACCCTTTTGAGCCCACATTTTTTGGGTGGTACCAGAAACTTCGGCTCTGTTTTTTGACTTGGCGTGAGCGGTACGCTGATTGCTGAGATACACCCGGATGCTTTTGTCAATTAGAGATTGGGGGGCGGTGACTGAGAAAACAGTTTTTGGTAAAACTAAATCGCTGATCTTTTGACCGTTGATATCGTAGACTGGAGCTTTAAGCGGCATAGTGTTTTTTGATGGTTAAATATGAATTGATGTGACCAGGGATGGAAACTTTGAAAGTAATGGTGGAAAGTTCTTTATTAATATCGATAATTTCAATATTCTTGACAGTAATATTTTTGTTACCGAAATGACCAGGCATTCTTTTGCCCTTTATGACTCGGCCTGGAGTTTGAGCACCGATGGCACCAGTAGATCTGGTTCGATCTGAAGCACCCATAGTGACGGGTTGGCGATGAAAACCATGACGCTTGATAACGCCAGCAAATCCCCTACCCTTGGAATAACCAGTGATGGCGACTTTGTCGCCAACGGAAAAAACGGAGTCAATGGTTAGGTTGTCACCTATTTTGGGTAATTGATCAATGTTTTCGGGTTTAAACTCGATAAAAAATTGAGGATTTAATTTGAGTTTGAGTTTTTTTAGCTTATCAGCAATGGGTTTTTTGGCTTTTTTGGTACCAGCAATGGCAAATTGAATAGCAGTGTAGCCGTCTGGCTTGTCGTCTGTTTTGATCTGGGTAACGGTTAAGATAGGGGTGTGACAAGTTGTAACCGGTAATTGGCGGCCGTCGGAGTTGAAAACACTGGCCATAGTTCCTTTTTTAAGGACAAATCCGTTAATCATAGTTTTAATTACATCTTAACTTCGACTTGGACGCCTGAGGGTAGGTCCAGATGCTGAAGACTGTCGACGGTGCGTAAACTGGTATTGTAGATGTCAATTAGCCTTTTGTGAGTTTGAAGTTGCCAGTGTTCGCGAGAGTCTTTGTCGGTATGGGGGCTTTTTAGAACTACAAATTTACGCTTCTTGGTGGGCAGGGGGATTGGTCCTTGAACCTTGGCACCGCCGGTAATCGCGGCATCAACAATCTTTCTGGCCGCCTCATCGATGATGCGGTGGTCGAAAGATTTCAATTTGATGCGAATGCGATTACCTTTGGCCATTTTTTGATTATTCCAAAATTTCGGTGATTGAACCAGCACCAACAGTCAAGCCACCTTCACGAATAGCGAAGTGCTCGCCTTTTTGCATGGCAACTGGTTTAATAAGCTCAACGACGACATTGGCGTTGTCACCGGGCATGATCATTTCTGTACCAGCTTCTAGGGTGACATTACCGGTAACGTCGGTAGTCTGAATAAAGACCTGAGGTCGATAACCAGTAAAGATAGGAGTGTGTCGACCACCTTCTTCCTTTTTGAGAAGAAGAATCTGGGCTTTGAATTTTTTGTGAGGAGTAATGGTACCGGGCTTGGCCAAAACTTGACCCCGCTCGATATCTTCTTTCTCGGCGCCTCGCAAAAGAATACCGACATTGTCACCGGCTTGACCCTGATCTAGGGTTTTGTGGAACATTTCTACGCCAGTAACAACAGCCTTTCGGGTATCACGCAGACCGACAATCTCGATTTCTTCGTTAACTTTGATAACACCAGACTCAATACGACCAGTAGCAACAGTGCCACGGCCTTTGATAGAAAAGACGTCTTCGACTGGCATTAAGAAAGGCTTGTCTAAATCTCTTTTTGGTTCAGGGATGTGATCATCCAAGGCTTCCATTAGTTTTTTGATGGAAGCAACACCATCGGCATCGCCATTTAAGGCTTTGAGGGCAGAACCACGAACGATAGGAATGTCATCACCGGGGAAGCCGTATTTGGTTAACAGTTCCCTTACTTCCATTTCAACTAGGTCTAAGAACTCGGGATCTTCGACTAAATCAACCTTGTTGAGATAGACGACAATGGCGGGAACATTGACCTGTTTGGCTAAAAGAACGTGCTCTCTAGTCTGAGGCATGGGACCATCGGGAGCAGAAACAACCAAAATGGCACCATCCATCTGGGCGGCACCGGTAATCATGTTTTTGACATAGTCAGCGTGGCCGGGACAATCGATGTGGGCATAATGTCTTTTGTCGGTTTCGTATTCAAGATGGGAAATAGCGATAGTAACAATTTTGTTGGCATCTCGAACCGTACCGCCCTTGGCAATATCCTGATATGATTTAGGGTTGCCTTGAACTTTACTAATAGCGGCACTTAAGGTAGTTTTGCCGTGGTCGACGTGACCAATAGTACCAACATTAACGTGAGGCTTATTTCTTTGAAATGTGTCAGCCATTTTGTCTCCTTTTAAATTTTTTAATACAATAAATAATTAATAATTTTAGCTTAAAAGACTTAAGAATTGTAACAGCAAGTTCTACCTATTGCAAGCTGGAAACTTACTGTGGATCTGGCTTGGGCCTTTGTCGTTGTTCTGTTTCCTGTCTAACTTGGTCAAAGAGGGGTTGCCAATCAATAGAGTAACCTTCCCTTGCCAAAACAAAACCAGCCGGAAAGGTTAGAGGAATATAAACAAGAACTCCATTTCTTATTTCAGAGCGATATTTTCCTGGTTCAGATTCAAGACGAGGCATGTTCTACTGTTGTTTATACCACTTATTCTTCTTCAACAACAGGGCGGCCGGTGAAAGCGGTCAGTAGCTCTTGTTGAATATTGCCAGGAACCGGTTCGTAATGGCTGGGTTCCATGTAAAAAGTACCCCTACCTTCTGTCAAGCTTCGAATAATGGTGGCGTAACCTCTGACTTCTGCCAGAGGAATAGTAGCATTGATGATGGTGTGGCTATTACTATCGGCGGTACCACTGATTTGGCCACGGCGGGAAGATAAATCGCCGATAACTGATCCCATAAATTCGGAAGGGACATCGACTTCTAGCTTCATGACCGGCTCTAGAACAACCGGGTTACCTCTTTTGAAGGCGTCTTTGATGGCGATAGCACCAGCTAATTTGAAAGCGTTGTCAGAAGAATCGACTTCATGGTAGGTACCGTCATAGACTGAAACGGACAGGTCGGTGGCGGGATAGCCGGCAATAATACCGTTCTGAAGAGTATTTTGGACACCTTTTTCGATACTGGGGATGAAATTGCTGGGAATGGCACCACCCTTGACAGCATTGATAAATTCAAAACCTTCGCCGCGGGACTTAGGTTCGATTTTGATTTTGCAGTGACCGTATTGACCATGACCGCCAGATTGATGGATATACTTACCTTCACCTTCGGCAGCGACAGTGATCGTTTCCCTATAGGCGACCTGGGGTGTGCCGGTTTTGACAGAAACACCAAACTCCCGTTTTAAACGATCAACGATAATTTCGAGATAAAGTTCACCCATACCACCAATAATGCTCT
>CAZRXL010000003.1:0-8524 GCA_964604055.1 uncultured Gammaproteobacteria bacterium | reverse complement strand
TGACCGGTTTCCTTTTTGTAAGAAACTCTAAAGGTAGGATCTTCACTACTTAACCGAGCTAAGGCTTGACCCATTTTTTCCTGATCATCGGCTGTTTCTGGCTCGATGCTCAGGGAAATTACTGGTTCGGCAAATTGAATTGGTGATAAAGAAATGGGTTGGAGTTTGTCACACAAGGTATCGCCAGTGGTCGATTCTTTGAGACCAATACAGGCAACAATCTCACCAGCATAACCTTCTTCAATGCCCTCTCTTTTGTCGGCATGCATCAACAGTAACCGACCAATTCTTTCGCTTTTGTCTTTGGTAGCATTGTAGACTTCTGTGCCAGATCTTAGGACTCCAGAATAAATTCTGACATAAGATAAGGTGCCGACATGAGGGTCACTTTGGACCTTAAATAGAAGGGCTGATACCGGTTGGCTGTTTTCTGGTTTTCTGGTTAGAGGTTCTCGGGTTTTAATATCGTAACCTTCGACTGGAGGCAGGTCTAAAGGGGAGGGAAGGTAGTCAACAACAGCATCGAGAACTGGCTGGACTCCCTTGTTTCTCCAAGAAGATCCACAATAAATTGGAAATAGCTTTCTTTCTATAGTGGCTTTTCGGAGGGCCTTTTTTAGCTCATCGACAGAAATATCTTGGTCGTTTAAAAATTTGTCCATCAAGATATCGTCTTGGCCAGCAATGGTTTCAACCATTTTGGATCTGGCTTCCTGAGCGGCTTTCAAATAGTCGGGGGTGATGTCTCTGGCCTGAAACTGTTCACCCGTTTCATCTCCGGCAACGTCCCAGGTAATCATTTTCATGTTCATTAGGTCGACAACACCAATAAATTCGTGTTCTTTGCCGACCGGGATAACCATGGGGACGACAGGAGCTCGAAGCTTTTGTTGGATGCTATCTAAAACCATGTTCATATCTGAACCAACCTTGTCCATCTTGTTGATATAAGCAATTCGGGGGACGCCATATTTGTCGGCCTGGCGCCAAACTGTTTCTGACTGAGCCTGAACACCAGCATTACCGTCAAAAACCATGATGGCACCATCCAAGACTCTTAAAGATCTTTCAACCTCGGCGGTAAAATCAACATGACCAGGGGTGTCAATAATGTTGAAGCGGTGACCAGACCAAAAAGTGGTGATACAAGCAGACTGGATGGTAATCCCCCGCTCTCTTTCTTGGACCATACTGTCGGTGGTGGTGCTACCATCGTCAATACTACCTATTTTGTGAATTTTGCCGGTATAATAAAGAATTCTTTCGGTGGTGGTGGTTTTGCCAGCATCAATATGGGCAATGACGCCAATATTGCGGACCTTGTCCATGGATATGTTTCTGTTGGTGGTTATCTTGATTGCATCTGCCATAAGAACTTTTTGATGATATCATAGATGAGTTTATTATGAAAGAACAAAAAATAGCGATTGTTGGGGGAGGAATTGCCGGAATGGTGATTGCCAAAAGGTTGGTAGACAAGGGCTTTGGGGTGACAATTTTTGAGAAAGACAAACAATTGGGCGGGTTAATGGCCGGGTTTAGAGTAGGCCAAGTCTATTTGGAAAAAACGTATCACCATATCTTTGGTACTGACAGAGCGGCAATTGATTTAATTGATGAGTTGGGACTGGCTAAGAAATTAGTTTGGTTGCCGTCAACAATGGCGGTGATAGACAAAAACGGAGTCCAGAAGTTTGGTGGGGCGATAGATTTGATTAAATTTAGGGGTCTGGACCTGGTTGATAAGATAAGACTAGGATTAACAGTAAGCTGGTTAAAATATGACAAAAAATGGGAAAGATATGAAAAAATCAGTGCTGAAAAATGGTTAATAAGAATGGTGGGGAAAAGAGCTTATGAAATAATTTGGCGACCGCTTTTGGAAGGAAAATTTGGAGATTGGTATAAACAGATTTCAATGGCCTGGTTGTGGGCTAGAATTCATGTCCGAGCTAATTCTTCGAGATTGGGTCAAGGCGAAAAACTGGGCTATATGATTGGCGGTTTTGAACAGATAATAGCAAAACTTGAAAAAGAATTAATAAAAAAGGGAGTAAAAATAAAAACTAATTTTGAGATAAGATCAATTTCTGACCTGAAGAAGAAGTATGACAAAGTGATTTGGACTGGAGCAAGTCAGGCGTTGGCGAAAACGATTAGTGACGAAAAGGTGAGGAAGAAATTGGCAAAAATTAAATATTTGGATTTTGTTAACCTAATTTTTGCCAGTCGGCAAAAACTAAGTGATTTTTATTGGCACAATATAAATGACAAGCAATCCCCCTTTTTGGCTTTTGTACAACATACTAATTTGGTAGATAAGGTTAATTATCAGAATTTAAATATCTATTATGCCGGTAGCTATAGAAAAAAAGTGGTTGGCGATCAAGAAATGATTAGGAAGGAAATGTTTGATTATGTGTCCAAAATTTTTTCCAATTTTGATAAAAAACAAGTAGTTTGGAGTAAAGTTTATCGGTTTAAGGAGGCGCAACACGTGGTTGGTTGTGATTATGAGGTTATCGACAACGCTATTGATGATAAATTGTATTTGGCAAATTTTTCTCAAATATATCCGTACGACCGGGGAATAAACTATTCGATCGATCTGGCTAACAATATTAGTAAAACTATTCTTCAACAACAGCAGAGGAAGTAGAATCGCTTTCGGGTTCTGAAGGAACTGGAGTATCACGAAGATCTTTGGCAACAATGAAAACAGCATCAAATTTTGAATCTTGATCAAGAGTAGTTTTGACGACGAAAGGGAAACTGTCGGCCAGTTTTTGAGTAAAGTAAGTGGCGATATCTGAACCGTCAGATTTGATTCTAATCTCGTTTTGAGTCAGTCTTTCGGTACTATTGCCGACCGAAACATCAGTAAATCCCAGCTTAACCAAGGTGGCCTTGAAAGAAGCGGCTTGGCCATTGATGTCGGTAGCGTTTAAAACTTGGAGCTGGATATCCTGGCTGATTTCGGCTAGAGTTGGAGTTGGGGCAATGGTTGAGGTGGGTGCAATATTTTCCGATACTTCTGGCTGATTTTCGGTTTCTGGAGAAGTGACTTGATCATTTTGATTTAAAACGAACCAAATAACAATAGAAACTATTGAGGCGGTGATAACAAAGACGGCAATAACGGGCAAAGTGTTTTTTTTCTGAGCTGGACTAACGTTGACTGTAGGTGGAGAAACAGAGGTGGAATTGTTTGTTTGATCTGACATATTGACCTGATTCATTATAGCAGGACTTAATAAATTGTTGGGGTCCGGTTTTGAAGTTGATGTAAAGAGAGAAAGGATGGGTAAAGGTAGGTTGCTGAGTTTGTTAAATTTTAGATTGATTTGACTGGCATCGTAGGTGGTTGTATCGAGTTGACTACTAGTGACTAGGTTTAATTTTGAATCGCTGGGACTAAAAAATTTGGTAGTTAGAGTGTCAAAATAGAGCTTTGAGTAGTTGATAATTTTTTGGACCTCAAGTTTGTCGCCCTTTAGAACTTCGCTAAGGTAAACAGAGCCTTTTTGGGCCAAAAAGAAGAGCCGTCTGGTTTTTGAAAGAGGGAAAAGTAAGAAATAATCTTGATCATAAAAGTTGGTAAACAGATGGGCTAAAGCTTGAGAAACGGAGGTAAGACTGATGATATTAAGTCCTAAACTTTTTAGATTAACAACTAAGTTGGTAAATTTTTTGGGCTTAAGAATATGGCTTTTGATAATAGTTTTCCCTTGACGAGGAACTAAGCTGGAGACGATAAAATTGGGGTCGATTTCAAAATCAACTGAACTTTTGGCTAAAAGAGATAACTCGTTTTGGTCAATTTGGCTAATAGTGCTATCGTGAACAAAAGATTTGGTTAAAACAAGGTCGTCGGACAAAAGAAGGTGGATATCTTTGATGTTGTTTTTTTTGCAAAAAAAGATGATTGGCTCTAGGTCAGCTTGGGTTTGGGGTTTGGAAAGGGAAATGTCAAAGGAGACATGGTTATTGCTATCTTTGTCGATAAAAACCTCAACGGAGTTTGCTTGCGGCCAGATAATAACTTTCGGTTTGGAGAAAAGCGCCATTCTAATATAGTATGTACTAAAAAGATTACCAGCGCAAGTGGGAAAAGGCTTTGTTGGCTTCAGCCATTTTCTCGACATCCTGTCTTTTTTGAACAGAACTACCTTCTTCTTTTAGGGCTTCTTTGATTTCAGCGACAAGCTTTTCGGCGAAAGTGTGGTACTGCTGGTTTGGTTTTGATCTAGCAGACTGAATAAGCCAACGAATAGACAGGGAGTTTTGGCGATGAGATCTAACTGGAGTAGGAACCTGATAAACCGAACCGCCAATCCGACGAGGTCTGACTTCTACCTTTGGTTTAATATTGGCCAAAGCTTGTTCTAGAATTTCGGCGGGTTCTTTTTTGGGAAATTCTTTTTTTAGTAAATCTAAAGCTTGATAGACTTGTTTTTTGGCGGCAGTTTTTTTGCCGTCTTTCATACAAGAATTAACTAATTTGTTGATAGTTACACTATCAAACAAAAAATCGGGCTGAACTGATCTGATTTTGGCTTGACCTTTTCTCATATTATTTAGGCTTGAGCGGCAGCGGCTGGTTCTGCAACGGGAGCAGTTTTGGCCTGTGCTACTTGATCTTTTTTAACACCATATTTACTTCTTGATTGTTTTCTACCAGTAACGCCACTGGCATCATACTTACCTCTAACGAGGTGATATCTAACACCGGGCAAATCGCGGACACGACCACCTCTAACAGAGACAATGCCATGTTCGGCTAGGTTGTGGCCAATACCGGGGATATAAGCAGTAACTAGGCTGCGGTTACTTAGTCTAACTTTGGCTACCTTTCTTAAAGCAGAATGGGGCTTTTTGGGTGTCATGGTCTTGACGACAGTGATGACTCCCTTTTTTTGAGGGTTGTAACTCTCAACAACTTTGTTCTTGATACTATTAAATTTGCCGCGCATAGCGGTTGTTTTAACTTTTTTAGCGGCTCTGATCCGCCCTTTTTTGACCAATTGATTATAGGTAGGCATAAATTATTTAGCTTGAGCCAGTCGTTGTTTAGTAACGGGGATCAATCGGCCGATAATAACATTTTCCTTGAGTCCGATCAAGTGATCAACCTTGGCCAAAAGGGAAGCGTCGGTCAAAACTCCGGTAGTTTGCTGGAAAGAAGCGGCAGATAACCAAGAACTGGTGGTTAGGGCTGATTTGATTAGACCCAAGAGAACTTTGTGGCCACGGGCTGGCTTGCCGCCCTCGGCTTTGATGCGTTTATTTTCTTCTGTATAGGAGGCCCTGGTGACCAATTGGCCATAAAGAAAATCAGAATCACACGGATCTTCAATTTTGATTTTGTCACTCATTTCTTTGACGATAACTTCGACGTGCTTGTCGTGAATACCGATACCTTGGGATTCGTAAACAAACTGAATACTGTTGATCAGATAAGATCTGGCAGCATCCATGCCTTGGATTTTTAAGATTTCTTGGACATCAAGAGAACCAGAAGAAAGTTGAGTGCCAGCAGCGACCAAATCCCCATCAGCTACAAGTAAATTAACATTGCTGGGGAGTAAATAGGTGATAGTTTTTTCGACATTATTGATATCTTTGCCAGTTAATTTGATCTCGAAGCCATCGATATTTTCTTTGACCTTGACCCTACCACTGACTTCGGCCATAGGTGAAGGTATCTTGGGAGTTCTAACCTCAAATAATTCTTGAACTCGAGGCAGACCTTGAGTAACATCGACACCAACGACACCACCGGTATGTTTGGTGCGCATGGTCAACTGAGTGCCAGGTTCGCCAATAGATTGAGCGGCCAAAACTCCAACCGGAGTACCAATTTCAACCAGTTTTCGGTCTGATAAATCCCAGCCGTAACAATGCTGACAGATACCATTTTGGGTGTTGCAGCTTAGAGGAGATCTAACATTAACAGCAACAATGTTTTCGTTGTTTTCGATGATCAGTGATAGATTTTCATCAATTAAGTCCCCTTTCTTGGCAATAACTTCATTAGTTTTGGAATCAACAACATCGGTGGCTAATTGACGACCAAATAACCTTCTGGCAAAATATCGTTCTCTGTTTTTTTCGTTTTTGTTGATAGTAATAAACCTATTGGTGCCACAATCTTCCTCCCTAATTAATGAGGTGTGAGAAGCGTCAACTAGACGTCTGGTCAGATAACCAGCATCAGCGGTTTTTAGAGCAGTATCGGCCAGACCTTTTCGAGTACCACGAGCACCAGTGACATATTCGTAAACCGATAAACCTTCACGGAAATTTGATTTGGTGGGTAGCTCAACGATCTTTCCAGTGGGGTCAACCATTAGTCCTCTCATACCAGAGAGCTGCTTGATCTGGTCTTTACTGGCCCGTTTTATACCAGCGGCAGCGATAATTTTAATGGGGGAGTCGGACTCAAGAGTGGCCCAAGTGTCTTCGGCAATCTTTTCGGTGGTTTCCATCCAGATGTTTTGGGACAATCTTTTTCTTTCCTCGTTGCTGATTAGGCCCATCTTAAAGTTTTGCTCGATTTGGTTGATCTGACTGTCGGCCTGTTTGATAATCTGATCTTTTGATGAAAGCAGGCCACAATCTTGAATAGAAAGAGAAATACCTGATAAGGTATAACCTTCGAAACCAATATCTTTTAAGTCATCAATCAATTTGACGGTCTTTTTTTGGCCGGCAATTTCTAGAGACTTGATGATTAGACTTTTTAATGAATTACCAGCCATGGCTTCGTTGACAAAGCCAAATTCGGAGGGCAAGATGGAATTAAACCAGATTCGACCATAGGTGGTTTTGACAATTTTGTTTTCAATTCTAACGGCGACAAGTTGGCGTAAATCAATCTTCTCGGTCTGATAAGCAAGAGTGACTTCGGAAGTGTCGGTGAAAATTGGTAAATCTTTTAGGTCGGCACCTTCCTGCAGGGCCAAATCTGACTGTCTAACAGAAGTAACATAATAACAACCAACAGCCATTTCTTTGGCGGGAACTGAGGTAGGAGAACTATCAGATGGTTTAAGTAAATTCTTAGATGGAACCATGATGGTTTTGGCTTCTTTAATGGAGGGCTTGGACAGGGGCAAGTGGACACCCATCTGATCACCATCAAAGTCGGCATTGAAACCGCTACAAACACAGGGATGAAGCCTAATAGCCAGGCCGTCAATTAAAATTGGTTTAAAAGCTTGGATGGAAAGTTTATGAAGAGTAGGGGCACGGTTTAATAGAACATAACTGTCCTTGGTGACCTGATCTAAAATGTCATAAACTTCGTTAATGCGATGATCGATTAAGTTTTTGGCGCTTTTAATATTGGGAGCGAGGCCACGCTGCATTAGTTGTCTTAAGACAAATGGACGATAAAGTTCGAGGGCAATTTCTTTTGGCAAACCAACCTCGTCTAGTTTTAGTTCGGGACCAACTACGATAACTGATCGACCAGAGTAGTCAACCCGTTTACCCAAAAGATTCCTTCTAAATCGGCCTTTTTTGCTTCGAAGTAGGTCGGAAAGAGATCGAGGAACGCGTTTAGAACTGCGGCGACGATTGTTGGCACTTTTTTGGGCATCAATTAAGGTGTCGACTGATTCTTGGAGCATTCTTTTCTCATTTCGTAAAATTATTTCTGGAGCACCAAGTTTGAGAAGTTTTTTGAGCCGATTGTTTCTATTGATAAGCCGACGGTAAAGATCGTTTAAATCGGAAGTGGCAAAACGACCACCAGTTAGTTGAACCATGGGACGAAGATCTGGTGGGATGACTGGGACATGAGTAAGAATGGTCCAAGACGGATTGATGTCGTTCTTGGCCATACTGTTCATTAACCGAATCTTTTGCATCAATTTTTTCTTTTTGATCTTACTGCTAGTTTTTTTGACTTCTTTTTTGAGACTTTTGACAGTTAAGGGTAAATCTATTTTTTGTAAAACCTCTAGTATGGCTTCTGCCCCCATCTTGGCCTCAAAAAAATCGCTGGCTTCAAACTGGGTTAGGTAAAATTCTTCTTCATCAGTTAAGGTCGATAAAACGGCAAGATCAGTAATTTTTTCTTTAAGATATTGACCTAAAGTTTCAATCCGTTTTTGTTCGCTAAGAGAATCGTTGTCTAATTTTTGGATGATTTGCTTGAAGTTGACATCTTGCTCTTTTTGGGCGATAAGAAGCTGCTCCTGGTTTTTTATTTTTTTAGTTAAAGCTTTTTTATCTTTATCTTTTTTGGCTTTTTCGGCTTCAATTAAAAGTTTGGAGTTTTTGATTACATCTAACTTCCTTTTTTCGACATTGGCTTCAAGGTTGGTAATCGCAATTTTTCTTTTGTCGGAATCGACTGAAGTAATAAGATATTTTGTGAAATAAACAACCGCTTCAAGATCTCTTTGGGGGACATCTAAAATAAGACTTAGAGCTGAAGGAGCATTTTTTAAATACCAAAGATGGGTGACAGGGGCAGCTAAACTAATATGCCCCATACGTTCACGTCTAACTTTTG
>CAZRXL010000002.1:25886-33643 GCA_964604055.1 uncultured Gammaproteobacteria bacterium | reverse complement strand
AACTTGGCAAATTAACCACATCCATATCTATCAGCTCAGTCATACTCAATAATAAGTAAATGAAAAGTTACATTAAAAAAAGTTATGCAATTATTATCATCTGGGCCTTTGGTTTTTTCTTAAGAAGCTATCGCCAATCAAGCCTTTTAGGCTTTTACTACGATCAAGGCCGCGATGCTCTTATTGCCACCGACATCATCACCCTCAAAAACTTTCCCGCCATTGGCCCCACCACCGGTATCGAAGGTTTGTATCTAGGCCCTTTCTGGTTTTACCTACTTGCTCCGGCTTACTTCATTTCTGCTGGCAGTCCCGTTTTTGCCGCTATCTTTATTTCTTTTATCGAAAGCCTTACTATTCCTCTGATTTATTATCTAGTTAAAAAATATTATCATAGACCAAAACTAGCCCTATTTATAGCCTCTTTGTGGGCATTTAGCCATTACATCATCCGTTCTAGCCGCTGGTTTAGCAACCCTTCTCCTCTGCCCACCTTTGCTCTTTTAATCATGCTCTGTCTTTTAAAGATATTTGCCAACAAGAAAACCAACTATTGGCCCCTATTGTTTTTTCTTTTTGGTCTTAGCCTTCAACTAGAAGCCGCTTCTGCCATATTTTTTGCCCCGATAATAATTATTTTCTCACTGTCCAACATAAAAACTCTAAAACAAACAAAAATCAAAACCTGGCTTCTTTCTGTCTCGGCTTTCATCGTTCTACTTCTCCCCCAATTAGCCTTTGAGGCCAAAAACAATTTTATTACCACCAAAGCCTTGTTTGGTTTTATCTCTGGTCAAGTTAATAGTTCTACCGGTCAAACCTGGGCCATTCCTGACCTAAATTTTGTCCTGGTTCGACTTCGGCTTTTTTATCGCTACCTTTCATCTAAATTAGATACGAATAGCGGTTATGCCTCAATTATTTTTTCAATCATTTTTTTGTTTGGCCTAATCAAAGCCGCAAAAAGACAATCTCATTTACTTATCAGACTACTATTTATATGGTTTTTTCTACCTCTGATCGCTCTACTATTTTTTTCGGGAAACTACGGTAATTTATATGATTATTATTTAACCGGTTTATACCCCGCTTTTTTTATCCTTTTTGCCATCTCTGCCTATCTGATTTTCAATTCGAAAAAACCCCGGCTACTTCTTTTCTTGCTTATTACTATTCTATTTATTCACGGCAATTTCATTCACATCTATTATTATTTAATTGCCGGTGTTGACGGGCCAGAACACGTCACTCTTGGTAACCAACTTCAAGCCGTCGATTACATCTGTCACCAAAATCCAGATCAAACTCAAATCTCAGTCAACTCATACGTCCCCTCCATCACTCCTTATACTTATGATTATTTATTTTACTGGCGCCACCAACATCATCTCTGTCCCGCCGTCACCACCAAACAACTAGATCAAGCTTTTTATATTCTTTACGAGGTCGACACTATTCGCCCCTCAAAACGAATTGAATGGTTAAGCCAATTTCAAAATTACCAAACCTTATCTCAAAAACAATTCGGTGGCATTACCGTTGACCAAAAATGGCCAAACTAAAAAACCTTATTATCTCAAACAGATACATTATCTTAATTATCTTCATCGGTCTTTTATTTCGTCTTTACAACATCAACAATCGTTACAGCTTTGATTGGGATCAACAGGATGATTCTATAAAAATCATGGAAATGATTAATCAAAAAAAACCAAAACTGATCGGTCCCAGAGTCGCTTCAGAAGATAGTTTTTTCAACGGCCCTCTTCATTACTATGTTCTTACTCCATTCTATTTATTAACCAAAGGTGACCCCATCGCCGGTGCCTATGCCGCCATCACCATCGATGTCTTAAAAATACTAGTCGTTTATTTTGTCACCAAATCAATTTTTAATCCAAAAGCGGCCATCTACTCAGCCTTCCTCATCGCTATCAACTATTTATTTGTAAGCTGGACTGCCATGTATGCCCCCATTTTTGCCTTATTAATATTTTATCTTTGCCACAAGCTATTCCAACAATCAAATGCTAAATACGTACCCATCATCATCTTTATTTTTGCCCTAGCCACCGCTACCCATTTATCCTCAGCCTCTCTGTTTATTCCCATCCTCTTTACCATTATTTTTTCCAAATCAAAATTAAGCCCAAAAACCATCTGTCTTAGTCTAATTTTATTCTTTATCCCCTTTATCCCCATTATCATTTTTGACCTTCGCCATGATTTTCTAAATACCCGCCAAATTATTAACCTTCTTTCAAGAAATAATCAACCCACCGATTATTCATCCGTTCTTTTTTATACCACTTTCAAAAACAGCCTCGGATTGCTTTACCAGCAGCCTTCAAACACAGAAAAATTACTCGCCTTTATTGTCTTGATTTTTGGTAGTCTGTCGTTGAAAAATATCAAATCAAAAATATTGTCTTTGCTCTGGATTCTTTCTCCCATACTGCTCCTATCTTTCTATCGCGGTGCCATTTCAGAATACTACTACAGCTCTGTTACCATTTTCATTATCGTCTACTTAGGCTACATTCTTTCACTTATTCAAACCAAACAGCCAGTTTGGCTCATTTATATACTTCTTCTCTTTTTTATCACCAAAACTCATTACCTAGTCAACGATCACAATCCTTCTTCTCTCAAAAACAAAAAAGAAATCGTCTCCTATCTAGTTACCCAAAAGACCGACCCATTTTTTAATGTCTCCTACGATCTACCCCTTGGTACCGACAATGGTTATCAATACCTTTTTACATACTACAAAAAAGAACCTCAAAACATTCCCCAGGCCCATCTATACACAATCTCTCCTATATACGATCTTCCAACCGGCCAACTTGTCTATCAATCGGGCAATTTAGCCGTTGTTAGGCGTTGAGCATGCTATCATAAAATCATATGACACAAATTAGTATTGTTATTCCCTGCTACAACGAACAAAAAAACCTAGAAAGCGGCGTTTTAGACCAAGTTTATGCTTTTCTAAAAAGCCAAACCTATGATTGGGAGGTCCTGCTTTGCAACGACGCTTCTACTGACCAAAGTCTTGATTTACTCAAAAGATTTTGTAAAAAGCACAAAAATTTTCGGGTTTTAGACTTACCCCATGGTGGCAAGCCAGGCGCGGTTTGGGGTGGTATCAAAAAAGCCAAATATCCTTGGGTTCTTTTTACCGACATGGACCAATCTACTCCCCTAAAAGAACTTAACAAACTTATAGCTCATTTTAATGAATACGATCTTGTTATTGGTTCTCGAGGTCAAACCAGACACGGCTTTACTCCCATCAGAAAAATCATGTCTGCCGTCTTTCTTGCCACCAGACGTCTTGTTCTTTTACCAGAGATCAAAGACACTCAGTGTGGCTTTAAAGCCATCAGGACCAAACTAGCTAAAAAAATTTTTCCCAACTTAGGTTATTTCAAAATGCCAGCCAGTTCGGGTTGGCGAGTATCAGCCTTTGATGTTGAACTTCTATTTATGGCCAAAAAATGGGGCTACAAAATTAAAGAAGTTCCGGTTGTTTGGCAAGACGAAGATTTAAGCACCACTAAAGGTGATGACTTGGCTCGATTCAAAAAAAACTCTCGTCAAATGGCTCAAGAAATTGCCAGAGTAAAACTTAATGACCTCAAGGGGGTTTATGATCTCAAAAAATAAGTTCTTACAAAAATTAATCTCTATCGCTGGCCTGTCTCTAATTTATTTCTGGTCACGAATTCAAAACCTAACTGCCATCCCTATTTTTGGCGATGAAGCTATCTATATCCGCTGGAGCCAAATCATCAAAAATGTAGAAACCTTAAGATTTATCCCCTTAACCGACGGCAAACAACCTCTATTCATGTGGGCTATGGTACCATTATTCAAGTTTTTTTCCGATCCACTGGTCGCTGGCCGTTTTTTGTCAATTTTATCGGGTTTTGGCAGTCTGGTTACCTTACTATTTCTCAGCTCTATTATTCTCAACTATTCCAGTTCAAAAACCAACCAACCCCACCTTTTTGTCTGGCAATCGATCAATCGCTTTTTTTACCCCAGCCTAGTCTCATCACTAATTTATCTTTGTCTACCTTTCACCTTTTTTTTTGATCGCCTCGCCACCGCCGACAGTCTCTTGTCCTTCCTTGGCTTATTATCTTTCTTTACATCCCTACTCTTGGCCAAATTTCCCCGTCTAGATCTGTCCCTAATTCTGGGCATCGTCCTCGGTCTGGCCTGGATCACCAAATCCCCAGCCATCTATTTTATTGTTTTATCCATTCTTAGCTTCGTCATTATCACCAAAAAACTAAAACTAATTTATTATCCTTTGATTTCAGCCACCATCAGTTTTTGTATCTATAACCTTTTACGTTTAGGCCCGCAATTTCACATGATTGGTATCAGAAACAAAGACTATGTCTGGTCAATTAGTGACATTCTCAAACATCCCCTTGATCCGCTAAAACCCCACCTGATTGATATCTTCAACATTAGTTCCCTTTTTATTTCTATCCCAGTTATAGCCCTATTTTTCACCTGCTTATATCTATTTATTAAACAAAAACAAAAATTAACCATTTTTATCGTCACCCTTTTTTGGTCAATTTTACCTTTAATCGCCAACGCCAGTTTCGCCAAAGTCTTTACGCCAGATACATTCTTTTTACTATCCCTTATTTAATTTTGATCGGTACTATCGCCATAGCCAGCTTACCTAAAAATGGTCACAGTCTTTGGCCGTTAATTCTTTTGGCTTTTGTTCCCAATTTGATTTATATCCGCCAATTATCCATCACTCCCTTTACCGTCAAATTACCCCCAACCGAGTCAGGCTACACCACCGACTGGACTTCCGGTTGGGGCATCAAACCTGCCGCCGATTATCTTATCACTAAAGCCCAAACAAAAAATGTCATTGTTGGTACTGAAGGCAATTTTGGCACCTTACCCGACGGCCTTCAAATTTACACTGATAGTATCCCCAATCTGACCATCATTGGCCAAGGCTTAGGTTTTACTCAAATTCCACCTCAATTAGTTGATGCCAATTTAGCCGGCGACGACGTTTACCTTTTAATTAACCAATCCAGAAATATGCTCAACATCGACCAGCTTCAAAAACTAACCTTAATCGCTTCTTACCCCAAGCCCGGATCGGATTATCTCCAACTTTATCAACTCAAACCCTAACCTCTATGTTTAAACCTCGACTAATTCTATTCTTGCTTATTATTCCCGCTTTCTTTTTTTTACTCAAACCTGGCTACTACAATATGCACGACGATATGCAAATGATTCGGCAACTTTCCATGGAAAAATGTCTTCAAGACGGTCAGATTCCTTGCCGCTGGTCACCCGATCTCGGCTACGGTTACGGCTATCCTCTTTTCAATTTTTACCCACCCTTGCCATACATAGTCGGTCAAACTTTTCGTCTTCTGGGTTTTTCATTTGTTAGTACCATCAAACTCACTGCTGTTTTACAATTTATTTTTTCGGCCTTAGCTATGTTTGCCCTAGCCAAACATTTTTTTGGGCCCTTAGGTGGCCTAGTCTCTGCTCTTTTTTACACCTATGCTCCTTATCATTCGGTCAACATCTATGTTAGGGGCGCCATGAATGAAGCCTGGGCCTTAGTCTTTTTCCCTCTTATTTACTTGTATAGCTACAAAATTATCACCTCTGCCAAAAATACTAAAAATATTATCCTTTTAAGCCTATCCTTAGTCGGTCTACTCTTGTCTCACAACCCTATGGTCTTGACCATGATGCTCTTTCTCCCTTTTTGGGTTATTTTTTGGGCAGTTAAAAAAAATAAAAATATAAAAATTTTCCTGCCCCTAATTGCTTCAGGTCTTATCTCACTAGCCCTAACCGCCTTTTATACCTTGCCGGTTATTTTTGAATCCAAATTAGTCCAAATAGAAACCATGTTTGAGAATTATTATCACTACACTGTCCACTTTGTCAGTCTTTACCAGCTTTTCCTTAGTTCTTTTTGGGGCGACGGTCCCTCTCTTTGGGGTCCAAATGATCAAATGTCATTTTCCATCGGTTATCTCCACTGGATTATTCCGGCCGTCATCTTACTTTTTTCAGCAACCAAATATCTCAAAACCAAAAAAATATCGTCCCCATTTACAATTTCTAGTCTTTTGGCTTCACTTGGCCTCTTAGCTGTATTTTTAACCCACCAACGTTCATCGTTCATCTGGACTCTGCTACCACCAATTCAAAAAATCCAATTTCCCTGGCGTTTTCTAAATCATGCTATCTTTCTTTTCTCATTTTCTGTCGGCGTCCTCCCCGTTTTTTTTAAAACAAACCAAAAATTTTTTAAATACTCATCACCATTCGTCCCCGTTGGTTTGGTTCTTTTTGTTCTTCTGCTCATCAACCAACCTCTCTTTCACCCATTGACTAGCGGACCACTAACCGACCAACAAAAATTTTCTGGTCTAGCTTGGCAAAACCAAATCACTTCAGGTATTTACGATTATTTACCCAAAACTGCCAAAAAAGCCGCTACCTCTCCCGCTCAAAACTACATCGATTCGGTTGAACCTCAAACAGCCCTTAATCAGATTTATGGCGCTCAAAAAGGTTCCGATTGGTCATTTTTCAATCTGGATCTTTCTGCCCCCGCCACCATCTACTTGTCTCAACTTTATTATCCAAATTTTAAAATTACTGATTTTAACAAAGAAATCGATTTTCAGATTGAACCTGAATTGGGTCGCATGCTTATAAATCTTCCCGCTGGTCAACACCAGCTCTATCTCAAACTCAGAAATACCCCCATCAGGACCGTCAGTAATCTAATCTCCCTGTTCACCTGGTCAGGTTTAGTATTATACCTTGGCAAATCATGGACAAAAAACAAATCAAAGATCTAAAACAAACCACCACCAAAAATGTCTTTTTTTTGACTCTAAGAAATTTATCTTTAAGACTTATTTCCTCGGTAGGTTTTTTTATCCTTACTCTTATTCTTGGGGCGGGGGAAGTCGGTCTTTTTGCCATTGTCAACGATTCAATTAGTATCTTGGGTTATTTTTCAGATCTTGGCCTAGCTTCTGCCTTAATTCAACAAAAAAAGGCCATCGAGAAAAAACAACTTCAAACCACCTTCTTTATCCAACAAAGTCTGGTTCTAATTGGCATCATTATCGTCTCCATTATTTACCCCCAAATTGCCGCTACCAAAAATTTCGGACCCAAAGAAATGTGGATTTTAATATCTCTCATCTATTCTTTTGCCGCCGCCTCTCTAAAAACTATTCCCTCAGTTTTGTTGGAACGAGATTTAAATTTCAAAGTCATCAGCAAAATTGACCTGATTGAAAATTTAACTTTTTATATCACCGCCGTTGCTTTTGCCCTATTGGGCTTTTCTGGTTATTCCTATGCCATTGCCGCCTTTACCAGAAGCACTCTCGGCTTAATTCTCATTTACAGCCAAAAATCATGGCCTATTGGTCTTACTTTCGACAAAAACGCCGCCAAAAAACTATTTAGTTTTGGCATCCCTTTCCAACTCAATTCCTTTATTGCCATGGCCAAAGACAGACTGTCAGGCTTAGTTGTGGCTTATATAATCAGTCGAGAATCATACGGCATACTTTCCTGGGCCCAAAAAGGACCAGTTTTAGCTTTAAGCCTGATGGACGCTGTCATCAAAGTCACCTTCCCCACTTTTTCCCGACTTCAATCCCATACCAAAATATTAACCAGGTCAGTCTCCAGAACTATCTATATCGTTG
>CAZRXL010000002.1:17387-25876 GCA_964604055.1 uncultured Gammaproteobacteria bacterium | reverse complement strand
TCCCGGTTTTAGCTGGCATTTCACTACTAGCACCCGATTTTATCAATCTTATTCCCAAATATAGCAAATGGCTACCAGCTGTCTTGCCCCTTTACTTTTATTCCGGTTCATACGCCATCGCCGCCATCACCACTCCTTTGACCAATGCCTTCAATGCTGTCGGCCACATCAAACTAACCACTCGTTTTATGATCATGTGGACAGTTCTGACTTGGATTTTCTATCCCACCTTTTCAGCTAAATACAATTATTTAGGCACTGCCGTTGCCGCTCTCTTAGTTGGCCTTTCATCATTTTTTGTCTGGTCAAAAGCCAATAAACTTTTCCAAATCGATATCCTTTCTATTATCAAAAAACCTTTACTTGCCAGTCTGTTAATGATTTCGATCTTGATTTTTATCAATCAAATTGGCTTCTCTCTTTTAATCATAAAAATCATTATCAAAATAGTGGTTGGATTTACCACCTATTTAATTTTCCATCTTTTATTTTCCAAACCAGAACTGGCTTGGATTAGCTCCCAAATCAAATGTCTCTTACCCAAAAAATAATCTTTCTCTTTCTTCTGCTTCTAACAGTTTTCTCTCAAACCATGACCATGTTTCGCTCCGGCCTTACCTACCCTTACGGCATTGGTTTTTGGGGACCAACTGGCCATGATGGCATCTGGCATTTAGCTTTAAGCCAACAGATAAAAAATCCCCTAAAAATACAACACCCCAGTCTATCCGGCCAAACTCTTCAAAATTATCATCCTTTCTACAACATCTTAGTTGCCGCCAGCCACCGCCTGACCGGCATCAAACATCTTCATCTCATTTTTCAAGTCATGCCAGTAGTTTTTTCACTATTAATCACCGTTTTAAGTTACTTCTTGGGCAAAACAATCACCAAAAAAACTAGTACCGGCCTTTACCTTATGTTTTTATCCACCTTTTCCGGTTCACTTGGCTGGCTTATTTCATTTCTCAAAAATCAAGATTTTTACGGCGAGTCTATCTTCTGGTCAATGCAATCTCTCTCTACTCAAATCAACCCACCCTATGCTCTATCACTCATTTTTGGTCTAATTATTCTCCTGTCTTTAATCCAAAAAAAATATCTCCTCCTCACTGTCTGTTTGGCTCTTCTGCCTATTACAAAAATTTATGGGGCTGTCATCTTCTATTTTTTTACCTTCTACCACTATCTTCAAAAACCAAATCAAAAATTATTCAAGGCCATTCTAATCTCCTCTTGCCTTGGTCTGATTTTATTTTTAATTTACAACTCTTTTAGTGCCTCCATTCTCCAGTTTCAACCCTTATGGTTCGTTCACTCCCTAATCGATTCCTCAGATCGACTATATCTTCCCAAAATCAGTAGCCTTAGGTCCAACATCCGCTTCTTCGACCCCCGTTTTCTTCTCATCGAACTAATCTCCTTTTCTTTATTTGTTATCGGCAATTTCAGTTTCCGACTTTTAGGTCCAATTGACAAAACAAAATTTCCGCTCAAAAAACCAACTCTTGGCTCAATTGCCTTAAGTTTGATTATTCCCACCTTATTTGTTCAAAAAGGAACCGCCTGGAACACAATTCAATTTTTATATTATGGCTTGTTTTTAGGCAATATTTTATTAGCTATCTACTTAAGCAATGCTAAATCAAAATATGTTCCATATCTCATAATTATCTTAACTTTAGTCAGCAATATCGGCACCCTAAAAACCTACCTCGGTTCTCCTGCTCCAGCCGCTCTGCCTCCAAACGAAATTAAAGCCCTAGATTTTATCAGACAGCAAACGCCAGGCATTATTTTGACCCAACCATATAACCCATATTTAAAATCTGGCCTTAGCGCACCCATACCACTTTATGCCTACGAAACCACCGCTTATGTCTCCGCCTTTACCGGATTCCCCACTTATTTATCCGATCAAATGAACTTAACTATCTCTGGATATAATTTCTCGCCTCAACTAGAAAACAGCACCGACTTCTTTGCTCAAGCCGAATCTCAAAAATTTAAAAATAGGGGATTGCTCTTAAATAACAACATTGACTACATATATTTAGTCAAACATCCAAACCTTATTCCATTAAACACCCAACAAATGGACATATTGCCCATTTTCGAAAACGAAAACACCATCGTTTATAAAGTCAACAAATGATACACTCATACCATGAACTCTAAACCTCTAATTTCTGCTGTCATCAATGTCAGAAATGAAGCCGAAGTACTCGATAAGTGTTTATCTTCAATCGCTGAATTGGTTGATGATTTGGTTATTGTTGACATGAAATCAAGTGACAATAGTGTTGCTATCGCCAAAAAATATTCGGCCCGAGTTTTTTCCTACCGTCCCTTATCATACGTTGAACCAGCCAGAAACTTTGGCTTATCAAAAGCCAAAGGTAGATGGATACTCCTGCTTGATCCCGATGAATATCTTGGCAAGACTCTAAAAAAAGAACTAAAAAAAATTACCACCAGCAATCACGTTGATTTCGTCAAAATCCCCAGAAAAAATATAATTTTTGGTAAATGGCTTCGACACGGCAATTGTTGGCCCGACTATTTAATTCGTTTTTTCAAAAAAGGAGCTGTCACCTGGCAAAAGAAAATTCACAGTCAGCCCAAAACCAAAGGCGAAGGCCTAACCCTTTTAGACACTGATAAACTCGCTATTAGACACCGGAACTACATTTCCGTCACCGATTTTATCCACAGAGCGCTCAGATACAGCCAGATTCAAGCCAAAGAACTAAAAAGGGCCAACTACAAACTCAAAACTAGCGACCTGCTTCTCAAACCAACCCAAGAATTTAACAGTCGTTTCTTCTCACTTCAAGGCTACAAAGATGGCCTCCATGGTTTAGTTTTTGCCCTCCTTCAAAGTATCGCCATTAGTTTTATCTACCTCCAACTGTGGGATCAGACTGCCAAAAAAGACAAAATTTTAGTCAAAGAGTCATTTGTTTCTGCCAGTCAAGAAAGCACTTTTGAATATAGTTATTGGTTCTCAAAATATTTCAAAGAAAACTACAGCAAAAATATCTTCAAAAACTTCCTAATCAAACTTCGCCACATTCTAAATCGCTTAACCAAAAATCTCTAACATGCCACAAATTGCCGCCATTGTCCTAAATTGGCAACAAGCTCTTTTGACCCAAACCACTATCAATAGTCTCCTCCAAGCCAAACTACCGCCAAAAACCAAGCTAAAAATATATCTCATTGACAACCATTCACTAGACAATTCCTTTAAGGTCTTAAAAAAGATTTACCAAGCCAATAAGAAAATTCAGATTTTTCGCACCCAAACCAACTTAGGTTATGCCGCTGGCAACAATTTTGGTCTAAAAAAAGCCTTAAACAATAAAAATAATCAATATTTTTTAATCAGCAACAACGATCTCTTTTTTGATCAAAATTTTTTATCACCACTATTAAAAATGGCCACAAACTCAATTGTTGGACCAAAAATATATTTTGCCCCCGGTTATGAATTTCATCGCCATCGCTACCAGCCCAAACAAATTGGCAAAATTATTTGGTCAACCGGTGGTCAGATGGATTGGAATAACATCCTCGGTAGCAATATCAATGTTGATCAATTCGATCACGGTCAGCTTGATCAATCCCATTCAAGACTAGATTTTATTTCTGGCTGTTGTTTTCTAACTACCAGATCAGTTCTAAAAAAAATCGGTCTTTTTGATCCCTATTATTTTATGTATCTTGAAGATGTTGATTTTTGTCATCGAGCCAAACAGCAAAACATCAATATTACCTATCAACCCAAATCCATTATTTGGCACATCAACTCCGGCTCTTCATCCTCAGGTTCGCAACTACATGACTATCAAATTACCAAAAACCGGCTCTATTTTGCCCACAAATTTTCCCCCTTCAAAACCCGTTTCGCCCTTTTTCGCGAAGCCATAAAATTTTTAGCCATCGGTTCTCCGGCCAAAAAAAAGGCGGTTATTGATTATTATCTTCATGGCCAAAAATAATATCAGTATCATCATTTTAGCCGGCAACGAAGAGCAAGTTATCAAAGACTGTCTCTTATCCTGTCGTTGGGCCGATCAAATCATCCTGGTCGCCGCCAACTCCACCGATCAAACTAAAACCATCGCCCAAAAAACTATCAAAAATATAAACATAGTTGAAACCAATGACGAGTACAATAAAAATTTCAGCAAATGGCGCAATCTGGGCTATCAGGCCGCCACCAAACCCTGGCATCTTTATATCGATAGCGACGAACGCATTCCTTTCAATCTTAAACAAGAAATATTGATTATTACCAACCAAGCCGACGCCAAACCTTATTACGTTATTCCCCGAGCCAATCACTATCTTGGTCATCGAGTCCGCCACGGTGGATCTTATCCGGATTATGTCAAAAGACTCTATCAAGCTTCAAGCTATTCCGGCTGGACCGGTCAGTTGCATGAACAACCAGTTCTAAAACAGCCAGACAACTTCGGCTATCTAAAAAATGATCTACTTCATTTCACTCACCGCGACCTTAGCTCGATGCTAAAAAAAACCATCGTCTGGACCGATCTAGAAGCCGAAGCCCTCTACAAAAGCGGCCACCCCCCCGTTGTCTGGTGGCGTTTTCCCAGAATGATGTTAACCAAACTCTGGGAAAGGCTGATCAAACAAAGTATGTGGCGTGACGGTGTTGTCGGCTGGATTTCTGTTATTTTTGAAATGTTTAACACTTTCATCATCTATGCCAGACTCTGGGAAAAACAACACCAAAACCACTAACACAATCCTGGCTGTCGTCTTATTTTTAAGCTTTTTTGCTCGTTATTACCGTTTTGATAACCGTTTTGTTCTAAATCAGGATCAGACCCGAGACACTATCATGGTTATGTATGCTATTGACCACCACCAAGCTCTACTTTTAGGTTCCGCCGCTTCTGC
Organism: uncultured Gammaproteobacteria bacterium; assembly: GCA_964604055.1. Lineage (GTDB taxonomy): Bacteria > Patescibacteriota > Microgenomatia > UBA12405 > UBA12405 > CAZRXL01. The sequence continues at coordinate 20,944 of CAZRXL010000002.1, read as the reverse complement.
CGGTCCTTTTAACTTTGGCCCAACCTACCACTGGTTAATCGGCCTATCCAAGCTCATTTTACCTCTTTCTACTGCTCCCTGGCTTCTATTTACTTTTATTGCCTGCCTTACCCCCCTTATTTTTTTTCTTATCACCAAAAAACTTTTGGGGCTAATTTTAGCCATCATTGCCTGTCTTTCAAGCCTAACTATTCAAAACGCCCCCGATATGCTCAATACCATTTTAGTTTTTTATCTCACCAGCCTGGCTTTTCTATTTTTAAGCCACTACACCCAAAAACCCTCCACTCGAAACTTATTTTTTGTCTCCTTTTTTATTAGTCTAGCCACTACTCCCCATTTCCAATCTTTAGGCTTATTTAGCATCACTTTAATTTTTTTACTTTCAAATATCAAAAAACCAAAAAAAATAATAGCCATCATCACAGGCTCTCTTTTGCCTTATCTTCCGAATCTAATTTTTGATCTAAGTCATAATTTTGCCTGGACCAAAAGCGTCTTTGACTACTATATCAGTGGTCAATCTCGCTATTACTACCCAGTCCGCTGGTTGACCGATATCTTTGTTTTTTGGCCTCAACTTTGGGGTCAAACTATTAGCCTTTTGCCCCAACTTGGCTACGCTTTAATCATCTTATTTTTTATTGCTTTAATCCTTGGCCGCCAAACCATCCTCAAACAAAAATTTTTTTTGATTATATTAAGTTCCTTCTTGTTTCAAATCATCCTCATCCGCTACTACAAGGGCCCCAGATCTATTGAATATTTTTTCACTTTTACCGCCTACTTTATCTATTTTACCGGCTGGTCACTTCATCAAATCATCACCAAGTCAGAACTGATTGGTTATACCCTCTTACTCTCCCTGTCAGTTCTACTTTTATTTCAAGACTATCAGCTTATCACCACCCAAACTTCCCAAGCCCAACAAATTTTATCGATCAAGCAAGAGCTAGAAACCAAAACCGGTCAAAATCAGTTCGCCTTTTACACCGAATCCGGCAACAACATGATCAATCTGCCTTTGTTTTATCTTCTCTACGATCAAAACCAAATCCAAGACGACGCCTACAAAATCGGCACTTGTAACCAGTTTTGCCCACCAGCAGAAAAAATCCTTGTTTCCTCAGCGCCTTACACCATCTACGACCTGACCAACCAAGATCTAAACCAATATCAACATTTAACCGCCAATAAAATTTATAATTGGTTATACATAAATTATCAACTATGAAAGCTGCAATTTTTGACCCCTATCTAGACACTCTTGGAGGAGGGGAGAGGTATTGTCTGACTGTTGCCGAAATTCTTTTGTCACAAAATTACCAAGTCGATCTTTTTTGGTCCGGTGCCGCCGACTTGATCCAAAAAGCCTGCCACCGTTTTGAGCTCGACTTGACCAATCTAAACGTCGTAAAAACACCAAATAATCTCATTGATAAATACCAAACCACCAAAAATTATGATTTAATTTTTTACCTTGGCGATGGCAGTGTCCCTTTTTTATTCAGCCAAAAAAATCTTCTCCACGTTCAAGTTCCATTTACTAACCACTTTAGCCTAAAAGACCAAATCCTCAATCAAATCAAACTCAAAAAAATTAATCAAATTATCTGCAATTCTCGCTTTACCCAAAACTTTACTCAAGCTCATCTTCACACCCAAAAAACCATTGTCCTTTACCCGCCCGTCGATGTAGAAAAATTTTCTCCCCACCCTCAAAAAAAGAACTGGATCCTGTCTGTTGGCAGATTTGATAATCTCTTAAACACCAAAAGACAAGATGTCTTAATCGACGCCTTTAAGATGCTTAACCCAACAGATTGGAAGTTAATTCTAATGGGTGGCAGTCTTAACCAAGAACACCAAAATACCTTTCTAAAAAATCTAAAAAACCAAGCCCATGGTTTATCGGTCGAATTTATCGTCAATCCGGATTTTAAAAAATTACAACAAATTTATTCACAATCAAAAATTTATTGGCATGCCGCCGGTTTTGGAGTTGACCACCATCTTCACCCAGAAAAAACTGAACATTTTGGCATCACCGTCGTTGAGGCTATGGCCTCCGGCTTAGTCCCCTTAGTTGTCAACCAAGGTGGTCTACCCGAGATAGTTACAGACGGCAAAAACGGTTATCTTTGGCAAACTCAGGAACAATTATCCGCCAAAACCCGCCTACTTATCCAAGACCAAAAACTTTATCATCACCTCCAAGCGCAAGCTTTATTAGACTGCCAAAAATTTAGTAAATCAGCCTTTGCCAAACAATTTTTAAATATTATAAAAAAGACGTGAACATCTCTGTAATTGTTACCAACTTCAACGGCTTGCCTTTGTTGCAAAAAAATTTGGAAACTATCATCAAACTTAGTCCAGAAGCCAAAGAAATTATCGTCGCCGACGACGCTTCTGATGACGACAGCGTTTCTTATCTAAAATCAGTTCAAAAAAAATATAAAAAACTAAAAATAATTAGCCACCAAAAAAATCTTGGTTTTGCCAAAAACAGCAATCATGCCGTCAAAAAAGCCACTGGCGATCTAGTTGTATTACTCAACAACGATATTGTCCCCCAAAAAAACTATCTTAAACCCACTCTAAAACATTTTTCCGATCCAAAAGTCTTTGGGGTAGGTTTTTCAGAAATCGAAACCAAAAATTGGGCCAGAATCTTCTGGCAAGACGGCTATCTTCAGCACGAACCCAAAACTTCAACTACCACTCACATCAGCGCCTGGCTCTCCGGAGGCAGTAGTATCATCAGAAAAAAACACTTTCTCCGTCTAGGCGGCTTTGACCCTATCTATAAACCATTTTACTCAGAAGATTTAGATTTAGGCTATCGGGCTTGGAAATCAGGCTACAAAATTCTCTGGGAACCAACAGCCTTAGTCAGCCACAAACATGAATCGACTATCTCCAAGTTTCCCAAAAGATTTACTGACTATGTCAAAGAACGCAACCGCCTTCTTACCGTCTGGCGCAATATTACTGACAAAAAACTACTCCACCAAAACCGTTTGGCCCTAATCGGCCGAGTTGCCTTTGGACCCAATTACATCAAGATAATTAGAGCCGCCAAAAAACAAATTCGCTCCCACCCCTCTCCAATTGTTTTTCCACATCTTACTGACCAACAGGTTTTTTCCCATTTCAAACATGATTAAACAAAAAATTTTTTTATTTGGTCTGGCCCTACTTGCTATATTTGAGTTAACACCCAGACAAAAATATCTTCGCTGGATGGGTCACGATGTCATTCCTTACCACTCAGATTATGTTGACGAAATCGATTATCCCTTTATCGGTTACACCCTAAGAAAAAACAAAATTGCCACTGGCTGGTCCATGCTTGGACTCTATCAAGATCTGGGGTCAAAAGCCGAAACCAATTTTACTGGCACCTCAATTACAAAATCCAATCAAGAACCGACCTTATCCAATGCAAAATCATTTAATTATCCAATTTACGCCGTTACTGAACTTGATATTGGCAAAGGCCTTGAACACATTATTATGGCTCAGCCATACATAGACCACCCCCCCATAGCTCC
>CAZRXL010000002.1:3384-17377 GCA_964604055.1 uncultured Gammaproteobacteria bacterium | reverse complement strand
CAAAATTAATTCGATAGAACAAATTACTTCAGACCAATATCGAACTGTTTCCGTTTATCTTTCTATTCTCACTACTTTCCTAATTTATATTTTTTCTTCTCTTCTCAGCCAAAAACCTTTTATTGGTCTGATTTCAGCCCTGGTTTATTCTCAAACCCCCGTTTTTATTCTGGCTTCCAGATATTCATTACTAGAAAACGTCTTAGTCCCAATCAGTCTTATCGCCATAATTTTTTCACTACTCTATGCCCAATCCAAAAAAAACACCTTCCTAATTATTTCCGGACTATTCGTCGGCTTTTCACTTTTGACAAAACTAACTGGTATCTTTACCATCCCCATCATCCTAATGTTAGCCAAAACACAGCTCAATAAAAACAAACTACTTCTCTTCTTTGCCCCCATAATTCTCACTAATTCCATTTACTATGGCTATCTTTTTTACCTTTCTCCCCAACTCCCATTAGCAATTTTTTTATTCCAAGCTTCAAGAGCCTCCTTTGTGCCGCTAAATTTTATCAAAAGTATTAGCCAACTAGGCTTCAACAATTTTCCCAAAGAGGGCTTCTGGCTTTTTGGTCTCATCTCCATCCTATTACTGCCAAAAAAATATAATTATCTAAAAAATATCTTCTTTATTACCCTACTTTCAATCATCTTTCTATCCGGTTCCAACTACCCCTGGTATTATCTTCCACTTATACCCATCTATTGCCTATCAATCAGTATTTTTATCAGCCGTCTTTTCAGTAAACCAAAAGTTGAAAATTTTATCATCTTTCTGCTTCTACCACTATCCAGTGCTTTTTTCTGGGGTTTTATCACTATCAGACAAAACTACTCCTCCAACCCTTATCGTATACTACTAGCCACAATCCCCGTATTTCTAATTCTAACTAAAGTCATAAAAAACAAACTTTTTTATTTCATCTTCCTAAGCCTTATTTTTTTTCAATTTCAAAAATGGAATTATCAAAGCTTTCAATATATTATCGGCAACTGGCGTGATCTTCCAGCAGATTTGGTCAACCGTACACCATGAAAAAAAATCTTCCCATCATCGGCCTTGGATTGCTTATCATCGTCATCTTTTACTGGAAATTTTTTTTGCAAGGCCTTTTACCCGTTCCAGCCGATCTTCTACCCGGAGCTTATTTCCCCTGGTTAGATATCAAATATAGCCAGTACCCCATCGGAATACCGATCAAAAATCCATTTCCTTCGGACATCGTCTCATTAACTTACCCCCTAAGAAAACTGTCAATTGATATCCTCAAACAGGGTCAGCTTCCTCTCTGGAACCCGAATATCTTATCTGGCACCCCCCTATTAGCCAATTTCCAATCTGCCGCCCTTTACCCACTCAACCTAATCTATTTTTTTATTGATAATTTTAGTCTCGCCTGGTCACTTCAAGTCATACTTCAGCCAGTTTTGGCTTTTTTGTTTATGTATCTCTTTCTAAAAAACAACAGGCTTAACTCTTTGACTTCCCTCTTCGGTGCCATCTCCTGGTCTTTTTGTGGCTTCTTTTCTATCTGGATGCAATACAACACCCTAGTCCACACCGCCCTATATTTACCCTTAGCCTTATTTTCAATTCAAAACATACCAAAAAATGCTTTATCAGGTTTATGGCTAAGTCTTTCGATTGTATTTTCATTCCTAGCCGGCTACCCCATTACTACTCTGATGTTAATTTTGTCCGCCAGCCTTTACTGTTTATTTATCTACACCAAACCTAAACACTTTATTATCGCCTCAGTCTTTACTCTTATTGGCACAATTATTATCTCTCCCCTGATTTTATCAACCATCAAGTACAACCAAGATACAGTCAGAACTACCGACCAAGTTGCCACTAGTGCCAATATCAAATATTTACCACCCAAAAAATTAATCACCTTCCTTGTCCCTGATTATTTTGGCAACCCTTCAACAGGTAATTATTGGGGTAATTTAGGCTCATATGACAATTTGACTGTCTACGCCGGCATCATCCCATTAGCCCTAGCCTTTTTAGCCATTTTTTCAAAAAAGAAAGACAAATTAACTCAATACAGTCTTTTTCTACTAATTGTCAGTCTGATTTTGACTATCAAAAATCCCGTGTCAACCGCCATTGGCAATCTCTCTTTTATGGGTTTATCAGCCATGGTCATGACTAGATTTTCGCTTTTGACCAATTTTTCCATTGCCATTTTAGCCGCCATTGGCCTAAAAAACATTATCACCCAACCAAATCGCAAACTTTTTCTAATTTTTTCAATATTTTTTGCCCTCTGTCTCTTAACACTGGCCATCGCCATTCTCCAGGTCAGACACCTAACTATTGCCGATCCAATTGGCAATCAATTCTTTACTGCAATCAGAAACTCTGCCTTGCCTTTGGCCATAATCGCCACCTGTCTCATTTTAAGTTTATTTACCAATTCAAAATACAAACAGCTTGTCATTATTCTTTTAATTATCATTTCCCAGGCAGAACTATACCGATTTTTTTACAAATACAACAGTTTCGTTCCAGACAGCTTTATCTTTCCCCAAACAGCCACCACCGACTATCTTCAGCAAAATTCCACCCGCTTTGCTGCCGAACCCGCCGAAATTATTCCTAGCAACACCTGGTTACCCTACGGCCTGAAATCAATCTCTGGTCAAGACACTCTTCACTCCCTCCGTTACAATCAATTTATCTCCTTACTAAACGGCGGCAACCTAACAGACACCAATGGTTCTCGTTACGTCTCAATTCAAAATTTCGACTCACCTCTAATTAACTTTTTGGGCGTTGATTATTTCGTCGCCATCAAAAGAACCGAAGGCAAACCAAGTGAAAGTGGCAAAACTTCCTATAAATTTGACCAGTTCCCAGTTGTTTTTGAAGATGGTCGTGTTGCCATTCATCACAATAAAGAAGCCTCGCCTTTAATTTTCCCAGTTAAAAACTATCTCCTAAGCCTTGGTCCCGACCAAACACAAGAACTTTTATTAACCGAAAATCTAGCTCAAACCGTCATTTTAGAGCAAGAATTGCCAGACACCGACATAACCTTAGCGATTCCGCAGTTAAAAAACATCAATATCCAAAGCCAATCGGTTGAATTTGACAGCCAATCAGATCAAGATGGTTTTATTGTCCACACTCAGACCTTTCATCCTAATTGGAAATTGTATATAGATAACCAGCTACACCCCATTTACATTGCCAATCATGCCTTTATTGGCTTTTTGGTTCCCAAAGGGGAACACCATATCAAATTAAAGTTCACCCTATGAAACCAGAACTAAGTATTATCATTATCACCTGGAATACAGACAAAATCACCTTGTCTTGTGTCCAGACCATCAACAAATTTTTACGGAATAAAATTAAATACGAAATAATTGTGGTCGATAATGCTAGCACTGATCAAACCCAAAAATTACTCAAACCAATCAAAAATCTCCATTATATTAAAAATAAAACCAATTTAGGTTTCTCCAAAGCCAACAATATCGGCGCCAAAATAGCCAAAGGCGACTATCTACTTTTCCTAAATTCAGACATGAAATTAATCGACGACAGTCTTTTGGCCATGTTAACCTTTTACAAACAAAATAAACATATCGGTATTATCGGCCCAAAATTTTTAAATCCAGATCACACTCCCCAAGGTTCCATCCTTCCCCCTCAAACTATAAAAAATGCCTTCAAACAATTCTTCTTAAACCAACCGGCCTATCTAAAATATTATTCCACCTCGCCAAAACCAATTCCGGTTTGGGCCATTTCTGGCGGCGCCATGTTAATTGAAAATAATTTTTTCAAACAATTAGGTGGTTGGGATGAAAAATACTTCTTTTACTACGAAGATCTGGAATTATGCCGCCAAACCCGTCGCCAAAATAAACTCGTCTATTATTTTCCAACCTGCAAGGTAATCCATCATCACGGCGCCAGCGGTAAAAAAATTACCGATTCCGCCAATCAGTGGCGCCGCCTTATCAAAAGTTCAAAACTTTACCACGGCCTAGTAAAACATTACTTAATTAACTTCGTTATTTGGTCAAGCCAAAAAATACATGCCCTCAAAAAATAAAAAACGCTTGGTTATATTACTCTTTATTACCATTCTTGCCTTTACCATTAGAATCTATCATATCAATTCTGTCCCGCCATCTTTATTTTCCGACGAGGTCGATGCTGGCTATCAAGCTTTTATTTTTAATCAATTCAAAACCGATTATTTTGGCAATAAATATCCCTCCTTATTTCACTCCTTTGCTGACTATCGAACTCCAGCTCTAATTTATTCAATTGCCCTCAGTCAAAAAATTTTTGGGCTTAATGATTTCTCCATCCGTTTTCCCTCCATTCTCTTTGGATCTCTAACTGTTTTTGCCATTTATTTTTTATCACTTGAAATATCCAAAAATAAGGCAACCGCTCTTTTTACTTCTTTTTTGCTTGCCATCAATCCTTGGCATATTCACTACAGCCGAACCGCTTTCGAAGTTAGTGGCATGTTGCTTTTTTATATCATCGGACTTATCTATAGTTTCAAATTTATCCAAAAAACAAAACCAATCTATGCCTTAATTGCCTGTCTATCAATGCTTGTCACTATGTATTTTTATGCCACCGCCAAGCTATTTATTCTGCTCACCCTTTTGGTCTTTTTAACCTTTTATCATCGCCAACTACTATCAATCAAACTCAAAACCATTTTACCCACCATATTGATCTCACTCCTTTTTCTTCTACCCATTCTCAAAGATATTCAAAACGGCCATGCCTCATACCGGCTTTCCTACAACAACGTTTGGTCCGACCCGTTTATAAGCGACCAAATCAAACGCGACCGCCACTACTATTCACTAGTCAAAAATGGCGTTCAACTTGATCTTGTTCCCGACCTTGGCAACAAACTCAGCAACAATAAATTTACGATTATTGCCCAAAAAATTACAAAAAATTATCTCCATTCTTTTTCCACTCAATTTCTCTTTCTAAGTGGTGACGGCAACCTTCGTCAAGGTTTCAAAAACCATGGTTATTTTTATCTAATCGATTTTTTTCTTATCGCCTATGGACTGACCAAAATAAAACGCAAAAAACATCACTTCTTATTAGCCCTTTTACTTCTGTCTCCACTCCCTTTTGTCATTACCAACGATTCCACAACCGCTCACGCCACTCGTTTATTTTTTATGATTCCTTTATTACTACTTATTATCAATCTTGTTTTTATCCACCTTAACAAATGGCTCAAATTAGGCCTTGTTCCTCTATATCTCGCTTCATTCTTTCTCTTTTTTAACTTTTATCTTTTCCACTATCCTTCTTTTTCAGCCCGGGAATGGCACTACAATATCAAACAAACCATCGCCAATCTACCCCAAGACGACTCCAAAATAATTTTTTCAAACCAAAGCGAATCTTTTCTACCATTTTTTCTTTATTATGCACAATATCGACCAACCAATGGCAATCTTGATAACAACCTACAAAAATCCGATCTTAACTTTGTAGACGGTCAAAGTCTAGATAATCACTACTATTTTGGTCAGATAAACTGGCACGACATCCCAACAAACAACACCTTATATGTAATTAACCAAGAAGAACTAAAAAATATTCCATCTTCAGTCAATTTTGACACTCTATACCAAAGCCCGCCCTCCCCATACCAAGAAAAAATAAACTATTCCATCATTTCTGTCAGACCCTAATCAACAAAATACCACGAATCAATCGTCATCTGGTTTATAAAAACAACATTAATCCCGATTACCAGCACCCAACATAAAACAAAAATCAAATTCTTGACCAAAACTAAAAGGGTATTCCTTTTTTGAGGCAATGATGACAAAACCAAACCAGCCAGTAAAATCAACCACCCCAGCCTCCACCAACTGGCCCAGTAATTAAAAACAGTCTCCTCAACCATCTTCGATATGCTAAAACCAACCAAAGACAAATTTGCCAAACCCACCATAACTGATAAATGTCGATCGGCTAAGCCCAAAACAAAGATCCTTGCCATTAGAATTACCAATATTGGCCAAAAAGGAAAAGCATACCAACCATATGGGAAATTGCCAAACAAAATATAAACCATCAAATACGACAACACTCCCAATATAGCAATCACATCTGCTTTACTTTTTTTTGCTCTAGCAACGATGCCAAAAAACAATAACCACATTGTCGGTATCCACCCATCAGTTAAAAATTTTGTCTGGGTTAATCGACTATCTTTAATTAAGTTAAAAAAAGAGGCCGGCCCAATCCCATAAAACCTATTCGAATTAGATCTAAAAACATTAACAAACGTTCTCCAATCCAGGGCTGCACCATAAACCACAAAAAGACCACTTATTGGAACCGCAACAAGTAAATAAAACAAAAAATCTTTAACAAAAAACCGCCAATTTTTTTGATTTTCCAAAAATAAAACAAAAAAGCTTGCCACATAACACACAATTCCGGATAATTTGAACAAAGTTGCCAAACCCGATGCTACTGCCGACCCTACCAACCACCAACTATTTTTTCTTTTTATATATAAGCTCAAAAAAATTAAATTGAGTAAAAACAAAGGCATAAAACCATTTTCACCCTGAATCATTCGACTTCCAACCACTACCAAAGGCATTGTTCCATAAATCATCCCCGCCAAAAAACCGGTCCAAAAACCATAGTTTAACCAAGCAAAAATCATAACTAAGGCCACAGTTAGACTTCCCAAAATCAACATTGGTTTTCGTATCAAAAAAGTACTTGTTTCTTCAAATACCCGCGCCCCTTTTAAATAGGCAAAGCCACCCGTAATTATCCCCAATATCGGTGGATGATCAAACCATGGCACATTAATAAAACTTGGTCCCACCACATGAGATTGTAATACCCGGTCAACGTTAATATATCTCCTTATATCTTCATCATATCCAGCCAAACCCGACGAACCTACCGGAACCCCCAAACGAATCAAAGATAAACCCACCCAGGAATTGCTATATTCATCAAAGGATTGCCCCCGAGTCGGAATGACATCAAAATTACCTGCCCTCAGTTGATAAGACAAGATTACCACCACCACAAACAAGATAGTTTTAATTATTTTTCCAAACATCTGTTTTCTTAATATTTGAACCAATACAAGTCAAATTGTTCATCAAACCAACTTCATTCTCAAAATCATCAACCTCTTTTCCATTCAAAAAACAACTAAAACTACTATTGTCACCCAAAAAAACATCCTTTTTTATACCTACAATACTAGTATATGATTCAAGAACGCTGCCCACACTTCGGTTTTCAAGTGTTTCTAAAGAAAACGTGCTGGTGCTGATTCTGCCATCATTACAATAGAAGTATAATTTAACCCATAAACCTTCTCCCACTTCAGGATCCCCATGCAAACCATACAAACACGGATCATCAGTCACATCTTTCCATGACGAACTCTGTCTCATCATTGTCTCCATTTTATCTACCGAAAAATTTTTTAGCCGATGAGCTCTCAATCCAAAAAATAAAACTAAATATAAAACAAAATAAAATGGCAACATTAGACTTAATATTTTTCTTCTCTTCATAACTAAAAAAACGGTCTGGTGTTATCAAAACCATCCTTTACTTTTGGTAAAAACAAAATTTTATCTATCACCGGAAACTTAACACGAGACAACACCGTCTGTGGACCAAAGGCGCATCTTTGGTTCTCACACATAATATCTATTGCCGAATATATATACCGGCTATTTAAAAACAGACCCACAAATACAATCAGCCCAAAAATAGACCGATTAATTTTTTCAGCCGTCCTAATTTTTATCAACTTACCCATTGCCAACAAACTTGGTACCAATGCCACCAAAAAAACCAATCTAAACCCCCAGGCAGATTGCAATGGTCTAAAAGCGTTAGATAAATAAAATCTAGAACTCAAAAACAAACCCAAAGCTATCACCAAAGTATAAAAATTAAGATTTCGATATAGCCAGACAATTCCTAACCCGGCAAAAATCGACATTAGAGGAAATAGGGGATAGCGATACCACGGTAACAAATCCTGCTCCGTTCCCGAAAACACCGCCACCATCAACCAAAAGAAAAAAAACAAAGCCAGCAAGTTAATTTTCTTATCTTTACCAGCCAAAGCGATTGACATAAAAATAGTCGACAACATCGAAAACACATACCAACCATCAAAAAATTCAAAAATATCATAAGCCGGAGAAACCAAAATATGTACCAAACTGGTCCACCCAGGAAAACGTTGACCCTGAATCTTTAAGATTGACCCAAAAGTCACCCAGTCAAATCTTGCTCCCCAAGCCAAAATCAATCCCACCGTCGATAACCCAAAAACAATTAGCACCAAAAGATCACCCCACCGTCTCTTTTTAACTGCAAAAAACATCATCAAAGCCACCAAAAACAAACCGGTTGGTTTCATCAAACCCAAAAGTGACGACAAAAAACCAAGCCAAACCATTATCTTCAACTTCGGTTCATCTTGATAGTCCAACATCAACCATACTGCCAACATCGACACCATTGCTGTCATGTTTTCCGGCACCGACAATCTTGACCCAAATACAAAAGTAGGAATCAAACCATAACAAATCATCGACAACATCCCCACCTTAAAGCCAAACAGGCGTCTTGCCACTCCAAAAACCAACACCATTGTCACCAGAGAAACTAGCACCGACGGGATTCTAATATGAGCAGTCGGACTAACCATAGTCCGATCATCACCAAACAAATGCGACACTCCTCCAGAAACCAAAGAATACAACGGTGGTTCATCCAACCACGGTCGATACAGTTTGGCCGGCAAATACACCCCATCCTTATCTCCCACAATACCATCAAATACCAAATAATCATCAGGGTAATCCAAAGTCGACCAAGACTGGGGCACTCCGGTTTCAATCAAATATATCCCCGACCAAGAAAACAGCAGTTCCTCCGCATGACCTGTCCCCGGCACTCGATCATAATTATGAAGCTTAATCACAGTCAAAAAAGCAACTACTACCAGCCAAATTACTAATCTATATTTCTTAATCATTACCAGATTATATATAATTACTTATCAATTATGACTATTAAGCCAAAAATTGTTTATTTGATACTGGTAATCGGTCTTGCGTATCTAACCTCTCTCCGACTCTGGCGCCCTGGCTACTTTTCCATGCAAGACGATGTTCAAATTTTTAGGCTTCAACAATTTGATCAGTGCATCAAGGACAAGCAAATTCCCTGTCGCTACATTCCCAATGGGGGATTGGGCTATGGCTATCCACTCTTTAATTACTATTCACCCTTGCCCTACGCGGTGGGCGAAATTTTTCACCTGCTCGGTTTTAGCCTCATCAATAGTATAAAAATTGTTTTTATTCTAATATTTTTTATCGCCTCCGTAGGTATGTATTTACTGTCCAGCTATCTGTTTGGCTCATTGCCCGGGTTGATATCCACTGTCCTTTTCGTCTTCGCTCCCTACCAAGCCGTCGACTCATTTGTTAGAGGCGCCCTGGCCGAATTTATGGCTCTATCTCTCATCCCCTGGCTTTTTTACACCAATCTAAAATATATCAATAAACCCAACAAAAAATGGCTATTCTTTTCTATTCTCTCAACTAGTTTTCTTTTATTGACCCACAATCTCTACAGCTTTGTTGCCTTGCCATTTCTGACTCTTTTTCTATTTATCAACTCCAAAAACAATTTAAAAATAGCCGCAAAGCCATTTATCTTTTCTCTTGGCCTGTCTAGTTTCTTTTTAGTCCCGGCCATAGCAGAAAAAAACTTAGTTACCGTCGACACTATGACTCAAGGCTATTTTAATTTCGTCAACCATTTTGTCGATCTCAAACAACTTTTTATCTCCCGCTTTTGGGGTTATGGTGCCTCTCTTTGGGGCCCCGTTGATGACATGTCATTTCAAATTGGTCTAATACAATGGCTAATACCCCTAATCACCTTCATCATGTTCTTTATCAAAAAAGTCAAAAAAAACCAGAAGACACTTTTATTTTTCCTTTTTTCTGCTCTATTTTTTATGTTTCTAACTCACTCAAAATCTACTTTTATTTGGCAAACCTTTCCCTTTATGGCCTACTTTCAATTTCCCTGGCGTTTTTTGGGTTTTGCCATTTTTTGTCTATCTCTCATCTCTGGTTTCATCTTATCGACTACCACCAACAAGTCACACCACACTTTAATAGTTTCCACCATCGTCATCTCCGCCATTGCCCTCAATTTTAATTACTTTCGAGAAGATATTTGGTTTCCTGATTTAACTGACGCTGAAAAACTATCTTCCGCCAATTTAATCGCCCAATCCGGTGCTGGTCTAAAAGATTATTGGCCTAAATACGGCCAATTTGCTCCAACCAACTTCAGCCACAATCAGATTAAATCAGACCAAACTATCATCGTTGACCAACAAAACAAAACCAGTAACCGCTTTTCAGCCTCAGTTACCACCGACCAAAACAGCACCGTTACTCTCCCCTTAGTTTATTTTCCCAATTGGCAATTAACCATCAACCAACAACCATCAAACTTTGAAATTGAACCAGAACTTGGTCTAATTGAGCTAGAACTTCCACCAGGCCAACATCAAATTGATCTTACATTTACCAACACTCCCATCAGAACAATGGCTAATCTTATTAGTCTAGTTTCCCTGCTCACCCTATGTCTAAGCTTTCTCTTTTTCTAATCCTACTATTAGGTTTCTTTACCAGGTTCTACAAACTTGAATCTTTCCCGCCTAGCCTCAATTGGGATGAAATTAGCCACGCTTACACTGCGTACTCAATTCTAAATACCGGCCAGGATCAGTGGGGCCAAGTTCCACTTTTTAATTTTAGAGCCTATGGCGACTACCCCACCACCATCAATATGTACCTGACTCTACCCTTTGTTAAATATTTTGGACTTAATCCTGTCACCACCCGTCTTCCTACCGCTATTCTTTCGTTTCTATTCATCCCCATCTCTTATCTTTTTGTCAAAAACAAAAAACTCGGTCTTTTGATCGCCTTTCTAGTTGCCATTTCTCCTTGGACTGTTTTTACTGGCAGAGCCGTCTACCAATCGACTGTCGCTCAAAGCATCTTTGTTTTGGGCATTATCCTCTTACTAAAATCGACCAAAAACAAATCCCTTTTACCCATAGCCAGTCTTATTTTCTGGCTATCAGCCTTCGCCTACCATAGCACCAAAATAGTCGTACCGCTAATCTTTTTCAGTTATCTTTTAATTTTCAAGAACAAAGTTTTTACCAAATCAAACACCAAAAACTTAATTTTATCCGGCCTTATCTCCTCAATATTGGCCATTGCCTTGTTTATCAATTTAACCGATCCAAACTCGCGAGCCAGAGGGGACTGGGTTTTTATTATCAACCAAAATTCAATCAACTACATCGAACATCAGCGCAATCTCTACCAGAACAGTCTCCTCAGTCAGCTCGTCTTCAACCGCTACACCTATTTTTCCTTCCATTTCCTAAAAAATTATTTAAATTTTTTAAACCCTCTTCCACTATTTATTTCCGGTAGCAATCACCATCAATACAACATCCCCGGGGAGGGCATCCTTTATTCAGTCTGCCTTCCTTTTTTCTATTTAGGACTTTTACTAACCATCAAAAAGCGACGTCAAAAATTTAATCAATTTATCCTAGCTTGGTTTGTATTAGGTATGCTTCCCGCCGCCTTAACCACTGGCGACTTTCCTGTTCTTCGCCTCAGTCTCATCTGGCCCTTACCCTTCTACTTCATCGCTCTCGCCCTTCTCAAAATAAAAAAATATATGCCTTTAATCATACTTATCACACTCATTCAATTTGGCTTATATTGGAAAACCTACACCACAACTTACACCACCAACTATTCTTCAGCCTGGCAATATGGTTACCGTCAAGCGATTGATTTTGTTAAAGATAATTACCACCAATATCAAACTATCTATTTCACCAAAAAATATGGTGAACCCCACCAGTTTGTCCTCTATTACTGGCCCTGGCCACCCCAAAACCTCAGTCACCAAATCAGCTGGGATTACCATGACAATTGGTATTGGGTTAACGGTTTTGACAAGTTCAAATTTATAAATGACTGGGAAATAAAAAATCTCACCTCCAGTTCAACAAAAAATCTAATTATCACCTCTCCAGGAAACCATCCCCCTGGTTATCAAAAAATCAAAACCATCTATTTTTTGAACCAACAACCGGCTTTTGACATCATTCAAAACTAATATGAAAATTAACAAAAAAAATCTAATTTTTATTAGTCTTCTTCTAATCAGCCCTTTCTTTTGGCACAATTTTATTATCAACTACAAAGTCGCCATCAGCCAATATCGCTCATCGCCCAACTTAATCAAAAACCAAGTCAGAGATCTTTTTTCTTTCGAAAAAAGTTACCCCATCGGTCTAGCCCGTCAAAACTCCGCCCAGCAAAACAACCCTCTTTCTTTCCTGCTCTACAACAAAAGCGCTGTTTTTGTTGATCAATTTTTTTATCTTTTAGAAAATATCTCCCCAAAACAATATTTTGTTATTTACCAACGGCCTTTCTTCCCCGAGACAAACCCGCTCATTTTCCCCATTATATTGCCTTTCTCGATTTTAGGTTTCGCAAAATTACTCAAAAAAAATTTTATCAAATATCTCTTTATTTTAATCACCTCCGGACTTCCAGTTATTATCACCGGCCAACCCAATCCTTACTTTTTAGCACCAACGGCAATTTTATATTTATATTCAGCCTCATCTTTCTTTAATGACTAAATTATTACCCATTTTACTGATCCTATTACTATCATTTTCAACTAAATTTATATTTCTTACCAAATATCCAGACAGCTTTTTCCAAGATGAACTGGCCATCGCCTACAACGCCTATTCCATCCTCAAAACCGGCCAGGACGAATGGGGACACCCGTTTCCCTTGGCTTTTGAATCAGTCGGTGACTACAAGCCACCAATCAATGTTTATCTAACCAGCCTTTCTTTTTTAATTTTTGGCTACAACGAATGGGCAGTTAGATTCCCATCCGCTCTTTTTGGCAGCCTTACTCCGGTAATCTTTTATTTTTTATTAAAAAAACTAAAATTTTCCAATCTATCAAGCTTAATTTCTTCACTCTGGCTTAGCTTGCTACCCTGGCACATTTACATGTCTAGAACCAGTTACGAGGCCATTACCGCCCTGGCCCTAATGTCTTTTGGCATTCTTGGCCTCATCAACTGGTTTACTCATCATCAAAAAAAATGGCTCTACCTTGCCACCATTAGCTTATCCTTATCTGTTTGGGCCTATCACGCCCAAAGAGTTGTCGTGCCACTCATCTCTTTGGGATTGCTACTAATTTATCGCCATCAATTTGAATTCAAAAAACATCAAAAAACCTATCTTAAGTCTTTCCTAATTCTTTCACTTTTTTTGCTTCCCTTCCTATACTTATTTATCAGTTCACCCGCCATTAAAGCCAGAGGAGAAACAACTTCGGTCCTCAAAGATCCGGTTCTGTTGGCCAAAATCGAAAATACTCACTCGCCACTTGCAATTACTTACCTCAAATTTAATCACTGGTTCCAAAAATATCTAGAATATTTTGATCTTCGCTATTGGTTTAGGACCGGCCTAAGTTTCACTCCCCCCAATCACCCTGATTTTGGACTCTTATATCCTCACGATCTTATTATTATTACCCTTTCTCTTCTCTTCTTTATCAAAACCAAAAATAAAAAAATAAAACAGATTACCCTCCTCTTATTATTAATCTCCCCCCTACCTGCCTCACTCACCATGAGTCAACAACACTCCCTTCGGGCTCTAACCATGCTCTCTTTTTTCCCCATTTTAATTGCCACTGGTTGGCAATCTGCTATTAACAAAAAATTAACAATAATCTTTATTCTCTATCCCGCCCTATTGATTTTCTACTTTATTAAATTTATCGACATCATCACCA
>CAZRXL010000002.1:0-3374 GCA_964604055.1 uncultured Gammaproteobacteria bacterium | reverse complement strand
ATTTTTCTGAATATCGACAATACAGTCAAAAAGAAATTAGCCTTTACGCCTGTCAACACTACGATCAGTACGACCACATCATCTTACCAATTGTCTACGGCTCAAATGGTCCTTTAAGCGTTGGTCTACCTTACCTATATTATCTTTTTTATTGTCAAACCGATCCGGCTACTTATATCAAAAACCAGCAGTCTATCCCAAAAGTTGAATTTAAACGCACCAATTGGAACATAGAAAAAAACCGCCCTAACAGTCTTATTATCACCACCATTTGGGACATAGTCGAAACACCTGAGGCCAAAAATCATATAATAAAGGAATTGTATTATAAAAACGGCAAATCAGCCTTCATCGTTCTTGACACCAACCATGTCCAAAACTAAAATTCTTATTCTTTTTATAATCCTGGCTTCATTTTTTATTAGAGTTTTTCAAGTCAACACTTACCCACCACTTCTCTGGGATGAAGCCTCACTCGGCTACAACGCCTATTCTATTCTAAAAACAGCCCGAGATGAACACGGCCAGTTTTTACCCATCATTTTTAAATCTTTTGGCGACTACAAGCCCGGCTTGTATATTTATTTAACTCTCCCATTTGTGGCCATCTTCGGTCTTAATCCTCTTTCTGTCCGTTTACCTTCAATCATTTTGGGTTCACTTCTACCGTTATTTTTATATCTCTTAATTAAACAACTAAGCAAATCTAACAAACTTGCCCTAATCTCTGCCGCTCTAACCGCCATTACTCCCTATACTATTCATTATTCAAAAGGAGCCTGGGAAACCAACATTTTGACCATTGAGCTAGTTTTAGCTTGTTACTTTTTCTTCAAAAATAAATTCTTAATCTCATCCTTATTGTTTGCTTCAACTCTCTACACTTACCAATCCGGCAAACTTATTAGTCTCCTCCTAATAATAGTCCTACTTATTCAAAACAAACATGTCATGCCGAATTTATTTCGGCATCTCCTTACCAAGTTTTTTCTACCCTTGTCAATTCTTGCTCTACCCATTGTTTACGGACTATTCTTCAGCAGCGACAGTAATCGTCTTAAAATTGTCAGTCTCTTTTCATACCCTCGCCCTCAATCAGACATAGAAACCATCACCACCGAGTCAAGCCGTTTTGATTACCAGTTGTTTCACAACCAAGGCCTATTTTTTGCTCAAAATTTTTTAAACCGCTATTTTAATCATTTTTCACCCGAATTTTTATTCACCAAAGGTGACTGGCAAAACAGTCGCCACAGCGCTCCCTACATCGGCGTCCTTCTTTACCCCAGTCTCTTTTTTTTACCTTTTGGTTTATTCTCCAAAACCAAATACAAATCCGCCCAAAAATTCTTTCTGCTCTGGTTTCTTTTGGCCCCAATTCCAGCCGCTTTAACCCGCGATACCATTCAAGCCACCAGAAGCCTACCCATGGTCATCCCCTTAATCTTTTTTACCGCTTTGGGTATCAACAAAATTTACCATTCCAGATTAATTCTGCTTCTAGCTTCTGGCTTCTATCTTCTAAGCTTCCTCTACTACCAAGATCTCTATTATTTCCATATGGTCAAAAAAGATCCAGATCAATTTTTATGGGGCTATCAACAAGCCATCAACTATATCAACACCCACCCCCACCAAAATATTTATTTTACCAGTCAAAACGGTCAACCTTACATCTTTTACTTATTTTTTAGCCAATATTCACCCCAAAAATATCAACATTTAAACTCCTTTATAACCACAGGGGACGATGTTGGCCAGGTTTCTGCTATCGACAATGTTCAATTCATGACCGTCGATCTTCATTTTGCCTCCCAAAAACCTGACAGCCTCACCATTTATCACAGCAATGATCTCAATAGCCAAAGCGTTGAATACCTCAACTTACTCAAAGATGAACTTACTCCCATTGCCCCAATTAACAACACTTCAACCTTTTACGCCTATGAAAACCCCTAAAATTACACTAATCACCATCCTTATCTTTGCCATCATTATTCGTTTCATTGGCATCAATTCTTACCCAGCTCTAAACCCAGACGAAGCCGCTCTCGGCTACAATGCCTATTCACTCCTAAAAACTGGCCACGACGAACACGGCGATCCGTGGCCCCTTCATTTTAAATCTTTTGGCGACTACAAACCTGGTGGTTACGTCTACCTCGCCCTACCATCAATTGCCATTTTTGGTCTCAACACTTTTGCCACCCGTCTTCCCAACCTAATCATGTCCATTTTGACTATTTATTTTTTATACCGGCTGATCCTGCTTATTACCAAATCTCAAAAATTATCTCTTCTATCAGCCCTTATTCTAACTCTTTCGCCCTGGCACATTCACTTTTCCCGTGGCGCTTGGGAGTCTCAAACGGCCCTAAGCTTTATTATTATCGGCACCTATTATTTTTATTTATTTAAACAAAATAATAAAACCTCTTCTCTTCTGCTTTCCACTTTTTACTTTGTATTTTCTACTTACGTTTACCACTCTGCTCGCATCATTGCCCCACTTTTATTTTTATATCTACTAATCACCAACCGAAAAAAAATTATTTTTTCAGCTATTTTCGGCCTTCTTTTAGCTATTCCTGTTTTATACTCTTTTTTGACCACTGGCGGTTCGGCTCGATTTTCCGGCGTTGGTCTAACCGCTGACACCGGACCCATGTCTCGAAGCGAAGAATTACTAAACCAACACTCTTATCCCACTATTATTTATCGAATTATTCACAACAAAAGAAGCCTATATCTTTTATCTTGGGCCGAAAAATATATTTCTCACTTTAATTTTAATTTCCTATTTTTAACCGGTGACCAAGTTCCTAGATCCAAAGTTCCCGATATGGGCCAACTCTATCTAATTGAACTCCCTCTGCTAATCTATGGTCTCTACTTAATCATCAATCACAAAAAATACCAACCACTAAAAAAACTGTTTGTCCCTTGGCTTTTTTTGGCCCCCCTGGCATCCTCTCTGACCTTTCAAGCCCCATCCGCCCTCCGTGCTCTAACCATGATTATACCCAGTGCTGTTTTAATCGCTGTCAGTCTAAACCAAGTTCTAACCAAAAAAATTCTAAAATTTTTCTTTATCACTTTTTATTTCACAAGCTTTATATATTACCTAGACGCCTATTTTATTCACATGGTCAAACGTTACCCCTTTGCCTGGAATACCAGTTTCAACCAAATGGTTCCCTACCTAGAGTCCCAAAAATCAAACTATCAACACATCTATGTCACCGATAAATACGATCAACCCTACATCCTCTATCTTTTTTACACTAAATACCCTCCTGCCCAAATCCAATCTCAAATCAAACTAAGCTCCCAAAGCTTTGGTTTCTCCACTGTCGAGCAAATCGACAATATCA
>CAZRXL010000001.1:26869-34627 GCA_964604055.1 uncultured Gammaproteobacteria bacterium | reverse complement strand
ATACGTCTAATTTGAGCAACATAAACTTTGACAACCTTGTTGACACCGGGATCAAGTTCGTCACCTTGATCTTTATCAAGAGTGTCGATTCTGATGACAATTCCACCTTCACCGTTGGGAACTCTTAGGGAAGTGTCTTTTACTTCTCTGGCTTTTTCTCCAAAAATGGCCCGAAGAAGTCTTTCTTCGGCGGTTAATTCTTTTTCACCTCTTGGCTCAACTTTGCCGACTAAAATATCATTGGGTCCGACGGCGGCGCCAATCATGACAATACCGTCTTGAGTTAATTTGCTTAATTCATTTTCGGAAACGTTGGGAATATCTTTGGTTAACTCTTCTGGCCCAAGCTTGGTATCAACTAAATCAGCTGAATATTCATAGATTTGAATACTAGTGAGAACGTCTTGTTTGACTAGTCGATCAGAGATAAGGATGGAATCTTCATAGGTTAAACCGTCAATTGAGGCGTAGGCAAGCAAGATATTTCTGCCTAAAGACAGTTCGCCATTTTTTGTAGATGGTCCATCGGCTAACAGGTCTCCGACTTTAACCTGGTCGCCAGCGTTGACTGTCGCAATTTGGTTATAACAAGTACCATGGGGAGAAGTGCGTTCAAATTTGACTAAAGGATAGGTTTCTGTTTTGCCGTCACGACTAATTAGACTAATATCAGTCGAGTCCGAGCTGGAGGCGGGTTTATCTAGTTTGACGATTATTTTTTGACCATCAACATAAGTGACCAGGCCGCTTCTTTGAGCTAGAATACTTCGATTTAGGGCAACGGCGATGGCTTTTTCCATACCAGTACCGACAATCGGAGATTCATTTTTTACCAAAGGTACGGCTTGAGTTTGCATGTGACTGCCCATAAGAGCACGGGTAGCATCATCATGATCAACAAAGGGAATGAGGGAGGCGGAGGCGCCAACAATTTGGTTGGGAACCAGATCGGTGTAATCTAATTCAGAAACTGGACCTTCGATGAATTCTCCTTGATAGCGAATAGGAACACGGCTGGATTTGATGAAACCTTTGTCGTCAACATTTATATCTAGGTGGGTGACGTGTTTGTCGAATTCGTCTTGGGCATCTAGATAGACAACTTCATCGGTGATCTGAAATTTGCTAGCTACTTTTTTGACTTTTCTGAATGGGGCCAAAATGAAACCGTAGCGATCAATTTTGGCATAAAGGGCTAGATAGGTAACTAAACCAATATTGGGACCTTCTGGGGATCTAACCGCACAAATACGACCATATTGAGAATGGTGAACATCGCGAATAGAAAAAGCGGCTCTTTCGCGAGTTAATCCACCAACACCAACAACGGTTACTCGGCGTAAAACGTCAATCTCGGATAAGGGGTTGGTTTGATCTAAAATAGAAGACAGTTGATTGCTTCTGAAAAAGGTATTTAAGGAAGAGATGATTGGCTGAGGATTGATCATTTGACTGGGGGATGGTTTTTCTTTGGTAGAAATTAAGCTCATTCGCTCTTTTATCATGCGTTCAAACCTAGTTAGGGCTGGGCGGAGAGCAATTCTAGAAACTATCTCGCCACAACGACGAAGTCGACGATTAGCAAGACTATCAATGTCATCCAGTCTGGTAATTTCGCCTTTTTGAAGTTGGATCAAATATTTAACCGTGGAGATAATATCATCGTGGTTTAGAACCCAATTATTTTCTTTGGCATCGTCTAGCGTGTGATTAAATTTTCGGTTTATTTTGTAACGGCCGACTTGACCTAACTCGTAGGTTCTGAGATTAAAAAAGCGATCAGTTAGAAACTTTTGGGCAGTATCTAAAACAACAGGCTCGCCGGGGCGAAGACGACGATAAAACTCCAAGACAGCTTCTTCGGGATTGGTAGTGGGATCAGCTTGAATAGTGTGGGTAATATAGTCGCCAAACTCAGCGATAAGCTGTTTGTTGTCCATCTGGCAAATGGCCCGTAAAAGAATAGTGGCGGGAAATTTACGACGACGGTCAATTCGAGCAAAAATGACGTCTTTTTTGCCAACGAAAAATTCGAGCCAGGAACCCCTTAGAGGACGAATCTCGGCATTGAAAAGCATTTTGCCGCTGGCAGGGTCATTTTCGCCAGTAAAATAGACACCGGGAGATCTAACTAGTTGGTTGATGACTCCTCTTTCGATACCATTGATGATGAAAGTGCCCTCGGCGGTCATGGCTGGTAAATTGAGGAAAAAGACATCTTCTTCTCTAACTCCGCCGGTGCGTTTGTTGCTTAACTTGGCGTGAACTTTGACTGGGATAGTGTAATTTAGACCTTTTTGTTTGGTGACTTGGGGCGTCAATTGAAATGGATCGTAGCTTATATCGCCTAATTCTAGTTCCCAGTTGTTACCAGTATAATCGCTAATCGGCGAGATAGAGTGAATGGCATCTTTAAACTCGACGTCTAAGAATTCTTGCCAAGAATCTTTTTGGATTTTGATCAGATCCATCTGAGGTATGTTTTTGAAATCTTTACCCCAATTGATACGTTTTTTTGGACCCATCAAGATTTTTATGAGTGGCTTTATTATAAAACAGGGCTAAGAACCCCTGGCTTGCCAAATGCTTTGTATTATATCGAGAAGAAAAATAACCGTCAACAGGCAAATTCATATCTGTCCTGGTTGATTTTAATATAAAGGAATAGAGTTTAAAGTTCAAGGTCGGGATTGTTGCCGCAATCGATTTCGGTACAAGAGATAGTTAAGTCTGGCTGGCAGGTACAAGTATTGCAACCATCAGCGGCAGGAAAAGATTGACCAACAGTAAGAATTTGGTCGTTAAGTTCGCAAGATTGATCCAAAGAGGGAGTGGCAGTGGCGGGCACAGTAGAGGGGGTAGAAGTGTAACCGCTTGGAATGTTGACCAATAAGACTGTTAACAACCAAGGCTGCGATAGTTAAAAAGATGATCAGTGAGACAAAAAATATGTATTTAAAAATATTGGTAGTTGGCTTGGTTGGGACAGGTGGCGGAGGAAGGTTGTTGACGCTAGAAAACTCGGGTTCTGAAACTGGAGGATGAGGTGGAAGTGGAGGTAGAGGGGTGGGAGGAGTGGGAGGGTTGACAGGTGGTTCAAAAGGAGGTTCCGGCTTAATTTCTGAGGCTAATTGGTCGAGCTTGTTTTGATAATCGGATTCGTTTGAATCTGGTTGTGAATCTGGCAATGCAGTTAGTTGATCATCCATGGAATAAATATGGCATCTTGTTGGTATGTTGTCAAATTTTAGGCTTGCAAAGATGGCGGACTGGTTTATTATTAATGTATATGCGAATAGGATGGTACTTGCTAGTTGGTTTGTTGATTTTGACTTCTGGGGGCAAACGAGTTTGGGCGGCCGGATTTAGTGTGGCATCAATTGGCAGTGTTTCTACTAACAATCAGCAATTATCACATTGGTGGTATACCGGAAATAGCCCCGTTTTTAGGGGAGAAGCTGGCCCTGGGGCGGATATAATTGTGGACATTGATGGTAGTCAGGCTCAAATTGCGGCTGATTCAGCTGGAAACTGGGTTTATTCTGCAACTGGCCTAAGTGAGGGTGACCATAGCATATCTTTTGCCAGCGGGGGTTCAACTATTGCTTTTACCCTGACGATAGGAACAGCTAATGTAGATTGGGGGGCAGTGGAGGCGGGTGGTAGTCAAACTTTGCCGACGGTGGGGATAATATTGCCCGGCATAATACTGATGAGCGGCGGTACTTTTTTAATCTCATTGGGCAAAAAGTTGTTAAAATAGCGGGTGAAATTTTTTGTAAAGACTTTTGGGTGTGCCCAAAACCAGGCTGACAGCGAAAGGATTAGGGCTTTTTATAGGACTAAAAACTATCAAGAGACACGTGACATCAATAAAGCCGATCTGGTGATTATTAACAGCTGTATGATCCGAGAATCAGCGGAAAACAGAGTTTACGGTTTGATTAATAACTTAAAAAAGAAAAAAATAGTGGTAACTGGTTGCGTGGTGACTGGTTTAGGAAAAAAGAAACTTGAGGCAAAATTGGGTAAAAAAATAAAACTTATAGCTAGCAGTGATTTTGGTTTTGGCATAAAACCACTAAGAGATAAAGGAGGAGCGGCTTTGGTGCCAATTAGCAACGGTTGCGACAACTTTTGTTCTTATTGCATTGTCCCCTATGCCCGGGGTAGAGAAAAATCGAGAAAGTCAGAAAAAATTATTAAAGAGGTGGAACAGATAATTAAAGATGGATTTAACGAAATTGTCTTAATTGGACAAAATGTGAATTCTTATGGCAAAGACATTAATACAAGCTTTCCGGTGTTGCTAGATAAAATTGCCAAGACTGGGATTGGAAAAATCTCTTTTGTGAGCAGTAATCCGTGGGATTTTTCGGATCAACTGATTGCGGTAATCTCTAAGCATAAAAATATTGATAGGCTGATTCACTTACCATTGCAATCGGGGGATGATGAGATTTTGCGACGTATGAATAGAAAATACACCGCTAAAGATTATATGGCGCTGATTGATAGAATCAAAAAATCAATACCAGAGGTGCAATTTAGTACTGACATATTGATTGGTTTCCCGGGTGAAGATGAAAAAGCATTTAAAAATACGATAAAAATGTGTAAAAAGGTAAAATTTGTCAAGGCTTATATCAATAAGTACTCCCCTCGCCCGGGAACAGTGGCCAGTAAACTTTATCAGGATGATGTGCCACAAGATGTAAAAAGAAAAAGATGGATGATTTTGGAGGAATTGATTAACAAACAAAGCTAACGGAGATAGGTTTGGACGTTGATGTTGTGTTGATCGAGAGTTTTGGCGTAGTGCATAGTCCCGTCAGGTTCAGAGATATAGAAAAGATAGTCTGAGGGGCTTGGATTTTGAGCGGCAGTAATAGACTCAAGACTGGGGTTACAAATGGGGCCCGGAGGTAGACCGGTGTGCTGGTAGGTGTTGTAGGCCGAATCTATGCTTAATTGAGCTTTGGTAACTGGTAACCAATATTTTTCTGGTTTAGGAGTAAGAGAATCGCGAGCGTATTGGACAGTAGCATCAACCTGAAGAGCCATATCAAGATCGAGACGATTTTGGAGAATACCGGCTACTATTTGTTTGTCTTTTTCGGTTTTAGCCTCGCGTTCTAAAAGAGAGGCCAAGATAATAGTGTCGGGGGTGACACTGCCAACTTTGTCTGAAAAATTTTTGGAAATTACATCAAGGATTTGTGAAAGATCATAGTAATCAGGTAGAAGATAGCTGTCGGGAAAAAGATAGCCTTCGAGTTTGTCAGGAATGGAAAAACGGTTGTCGAGAGCCTGTTGTACCTGTTCTAGCCGCCAGCCGGGTAAAATAGTTAACCAGTAATCATAACTGCCACCTTGAGATAGAGATAGAACAATGTCTTTGATTGATTGATTTGGGCTTAGGCGAAAACCGCCAGCCTGAAGTTTGGTGCTAAAACCGGTTAATTTAGAATATACAATAAAAGCGTATCGATTTTTTATTAGACCATTGCTTTCGAGGCGGTTGGCAATGGTGGTCAAAGAATCCCCCTGATTGACTACAAAGGTCTGAGGTGAAGAATCGACTGAGACCGATGAGAGATTGGAGACGAAAAAAAACGCTGCAAGAATTGGTACAAGGAGCACAAACAAAATAATTTTAGACTTCATCAAAGAGAGCACGGCGGTATTTGTTGGTTTTTGAATCGTAAATAAAGATGCGGCCACATTGGCAGGTGACGGTCGTTTTGCCTCTGACTGATTTTTTGGAGCCTTTGG
This sequence comes from uncultured Gammaproteobacteria bacterium, assembly GCA_964604055.1. GTDB lineage: Bacteria > Patescibacteriota > Microgenomatia > UBA12405 > UBA12405 > CAZRXL01. Next base: position 28,852 of record CAZRXL010000001.1, on the reverse strand, counting down.
CAAGAGGAGTGCCACAACCAACACACCGATTTTGAGATAATAACCAAGCTTGAATGGGAGCGATTAAGTTTTTGATCATATTTATTAAGTGACAGCCCGTCTTAAAATGACTGCGGCAGAAATCGAATCAATAACGGATTTATATTTTTTTCTATTTTTTTTATTACTTTTGAAGATTGATTCGGCTTCGATGGTGGAAACTGATTCTTCAACAGTCTCAACTTCTAATTTTACCACGGCAGAAAGTCTTTTAACAAAGGACAAAACAGCCGGTCTGGTTCCCCACTCGGGTAAGCCGACAAAGATTTTTTCAATTTTATACTGATCAATGATTTGACTAATTTGGTCTAAAGTCTGTTTATTATTATCAATAACTTTGAGAGGCGAGATTACTCCTTGAATACAGATAGCTAGACCAATTCTTTTGATACCATAATCGATTGCTAAGTAGTTCATTAAATATCAACGATTTTGGCTTTAACAATTAAACGACGAAGGTAAGTGCCAGGTGGTGAGCAGGTAATCAAGGTTAAATAGCGGCCATCAAAACGCTGTTCTAAAACAGATAAGTCGGTGGGTTGGACTTCGTACATTTCATCGATTAAATATTTATAACTAATTTGATCGAATTTAACATATATTTCGTCGCCCTGTTTGAGACGATAGAGAGTGGAAAAAATAGTTAAATAGGATTTGGGGTTAAAAAATTGAGGCAGGACAGAATGACCGAAAACAACAGCGTTGCCTAGCTGTCCGGGTAGAGCTGTTTGAGGGTATTGAATAAGACTTTTTTTAAGATCCATACTACCAATCTCAACGTTGGCGTCAACGATTTTTAGCTTGGGAATGGAGAGGGAATAAATTAAGTGGGATGGCAGATTAGATTCTAAATTTTGATAATCTGGGTCGTCAACAAACCAATTTTTTAGTTGAGTATAGTCGTTGCTGACTTGACCCAAAATATTGTCGGATTGATTATAAAATTGAACCGAAAGAGGGTTGACTAGACGATCGAACTTCAGAGCATAACTGACTTGAAAACGAAGGATGGGGTAAATAACTAAGCTAAAGAAACCGATACCAGAGGCTAAAAAGATAAAACCTAAATATCTTTTGGACTTTGGACTGAGACGCAAGCTGGTCTGGCGAATCTGTTTTGGTGTAGAGTAGTTTTTCTTGATATATACATAGCTCATAAATTGTTGGCGGATTTTAAAATGATATCAATATTTTTTTGATTAAACGGAAGAGGATTGATAAAAGAGATTAGAGTAAAGTTGGTATTAAGTTGATAGTCGTAAATTCTGGGGTTAAATTGCTTGATGATAGTCAAAAGTTGGTTTTGGAAGCGACCGGAAATTTGCTTTTTTAAGCCGGTTTGGTCAATTTTGGGAAGAGCGCTGCCGGCAATAGTCATAACAGCATTGGCTTGAGTGGGACTTTTTTGATCGATAACAAAGGATAGGTTGAAAGCGTCAGGTTCAATTTGGGCTTGATTAAAATCGGGGCTGGTAGATAAAAATTGGTTAATGACTTGTTGCTTTTGGTCTGTAGGTAAGAAGAAGGCAATTACTTGGGCCGTGATTGAAGCGGTTAATTCATCAGTTTCTTCACCTATTTCCCGGCTATATTCAATTCGACTAGTTTGAATTTGAACTGACTGGTCAATTAAACCAGTCAAATCTTTGAAATCTTGATCAACTTTTTGGGCAACGGCCAATGATAGTTGGTCTTCAACTTTGTCTTTGACAGCTTTTTTGTCGTCTGAACTGACAACGTTGACCAATCGTCGATTGCCGCCGGAAAGGGCTTGACTAGTTTTGACAATTAGACCAGAAAGATCTGCTTTGGTAAAAGTAAGTTGTTGATCTGAATCAATATTGTATTCTGGGCCAAAATCAGAAGCGGAAATAACAGCTTTAGCCTGGCCGAGAGTGATAATCCCCTCCTCCAAATTGGCACTACTTTGGGGGACAGTGACTG
>CAZRXL010000001.1:22829-26859 GCA_964604055.1 uncultured Gammaproteobacteria bacterium | reverse complement strand
AATCTCATATTTTTTACCTGATGAGTCTTGAAGGACAGTGCCGGCCGTCAGATCGATGCTTTGCTCTAATCTGTTATAAATAGTAATAGGACCGGTAGCTTTTTCACCAGTGGTTTTTTGGCCAGTGGTAGCAATGGAAGAAGAGGAGGAAACAGTTAAGTTTTTGGAGGTGATGGTGACCTGAGAGGTATCTGTGGCTGGTTGAGTAGAAAGGATGACGGGATAAGATTGGTTGAAATTAATCGGAGTTAAAAATAGGGTCAGCTGGGCCGAAGAAAAAAGAAAAGGGATAAGAATTAGTAAGGGGCAAGCGGCTAAAATATAAGCAAAATTTTTGGGTGGGTGGAGTTTTAGCTTGGGTAGCTTTAATTTGATTTGGGGTAGTTTTAATTTTAGTTTGGATTTGACCGGTGGAGGAATAATAGAATCAGGCGTTTGGGCTAGATAGTCTTGGTCTGGTTGGCCCTGACCAAAACCGAGCTGGTCTGGGTCGATTTCGGTGACAGTGTCTAATAAGGGTGGTTTTTTGTCGGGTTCTGAGATAACTGGTTCTGGTTCTGGTTCTGGTTCTGGACCAGACACACCTTTGAGTTGCGAGGAGATCATTTGGGTATAAAAAGAGGCTAAATCTTGATCAGAATAAGTTTTGACTTCAGGAAGGTGCAAGAAAAGCTCAACATCTTGATGACTGGTCCAAGGATAGTTTTTAATTTGATCGATGGAATCAGCAGTAAAATCACCAAAGATAATGATTTGTGGAGGTAGGGCGGAATCTATGTTGAGATCAAGCAGAGACTGTTTTAGAATGGCTGGATCAAAAATTTCAAAATCTCTCTTTAGACGCGATTTAATTTTGCCCAAATAGACAATAGACAAGGTGAGACTGGTCTTAGTAAGGTGAAGAAGAATAAAGCTGGCAGGAAAGGCGTCGATTTTTTGCTGTTGTTCTAGAATCGCTTCGTCATTGTTGACGAAACCGACCGGAGTTAGGTCTAATTTTTGACATAATTTTTTTATTAACTTAATCTTGTCAGGTAATATTTCGTTATCTGGTCCGGTCCAAAATGGCGGTAAAACAAAGGCGACTTGTTCTGGTTCCTGATCTGGTGGCAAAGAAAACTGTTGACCGGCCTGTGAGAGAGAAAGATCGGCCGCAGTTAAAAAGCTGTCGGGATCTTGGATGTCCCAGGCTTGCCTGGGACCGATAGAAGCCAGACTATAGGCACCGTCTTTGACACTCAAAAGACAGACAAAAAGATCAGAATGATTTATGGCAATCAACCAAAGCATTGATTAAGGATACAATTAACTACATTGCGCGTAAAGACGCCGATGGCCAGAACCTGAAGATTCCTGTTTGATAATCTTAAAAAAACCGATTTCCCCAGTATTTTTGACATGAGGACCAGCACAAAGCTCACGGCTAAAATCATCAACAGTATAGACCGAAACAACACTGGGGTATTTGGCACCAAAAAAGGCTAGGGCTCCAGTCTTAAGGGCATCGGCAAGAGGTAAGTCTTGCTTGACAACTGGTAATTTGGCTTGGATTTTTTGATTGACTAAGTCTTCGACTTGCTTTATTTCTGTTTCAGTCAAAGGTTGAGGGTGGGTAAAATCAAAACGAAGACGATCAGGGTTGATGTTGGAACCTGACTGTTGAATATGATTGCCTAAAACCTGTCTTAGAGCGGCATGCAAAAGATGGGTGGTAGTATGATATTTAGCGCTAATCTCGGAGTGATCGGCCAGACCTGATTTGAACTTGCCAGCAGATAAAGTCCGGGATTGATCCTGGTGGTTTTTTTTGGCAGTGTCAAATTCCTGTCTATCTACTGATAGGTGGTGTTTTTTTAGTTCTTCTTCAATTAATTCGATAGGAAAACCGAAACTTTGATAAAGATTAAAAGCATCCCGACCAGAAACAGCTTTTTTGTTTTTGATAAGTTTCTGGATTTCTAGTAGTCCCCTGTTTAGGGTTTTTCTAAATTTTGTTTCTTCTTCGGTTAAGACGGCTAAAATTTTTTGAGTATTAAACTGATAGTTGTCGGCGTAATTGTCTTTATTGGCGATAACTGAAGAGGCCAATGGATCCAGAAAATTGTCGGTAATACCCAATTCTTGAGCTTGGACTATGGCCCGTCTAATAAGGCGGCGAACGACGTAACCTGCTTCTTTGTTGTCGGGGGTGACACCATCGGTGATGATAAAAACAGCGGCTCGGACATGATCAGCAATAATTCTGAAAGGAACGGGTTGGTCTTGGTAATTTTTACCAGAAAGTTGCTCGATTTTCTTGATGATTGGTTGCCAAATATTGGTCAGATAATTATCTGAAAAACCAGAAAGAATGGCTCGACTCCATAACCGGTATCAACATTAATTTGTGATAGTTTTTTAAAACTACCGTCTTTTTGTTTGTCGTACTCCAAAAAAACGTCATTACCGATTTCAACTATACGACCTGATTTACAACCGGCAAAAAAATCAACCGGGCCAGCACTTGGATTGGTATCGATAAACATTTCCGAGTCGGGGCCACAAGGGCCAGTAGCACCAGCCGGACCCCACCAATTATCGGCCAAAAAATGAATTTTATCTTCTTTGATTCCAAGTGAACGCCAAATATCGGCGCTGATTTCGTCCTTTTTGGAAGCAGTGTTTCCTGCAAAACAAGTAATGTGGAGATGGTCGATGTTGTAACCAAGCTGTTTAATCAATTCTAAACTCCAAGGGATCATGTCGGATTTAAAATAGTCGCCCAAAGACCAGTTGCCCAACATTTCAAAAAAGGTGTGGTGAAAGGTGTCGCCAACTTCTTCTATGTCGCCGGTTCTAACACATCTTTGGACATTAACCAGTCTTTTACCTAAAGGGTGGGGTTGACCGAGTAAATATGGAACTAGAGGGTGCATACCGGCAGAGATAAAGAGGGTGGTGGGATCGTTTTCGGGAATTAGACTGGCGCTAGGGATTTCCTGGTGATTTCGGTCAACAAAAAACTGAACAAATTTATCCTTGAGTTGTGCAGCGGTCATGGCCAAATTATATCAGCTACTTCTTGGCAATAATGAATTTTTTGGGTTTTTTGATAGGACGCGGTTTGGGCTGGTTGGTTTTTATTTTTCGACGAGGGCTTGGGTGAGGATTAAAAACTTGTTCAATTTTGGTTTTTAATTGCTTGATAACTTCGTCTTTGTCTTGTTGATGAATGACAATAGCGACAACCGCCCCGATTATGGCACCGATGATAATGCCAAAGACAAAACCAGAATCGTCTTTTTGACTATCTGTCATTTGAGGGTGGAAACAATGGTATCAATCATTTGACTACGAATGATGTTTTTTTGACTATCAATAGTTGGACCGGGGGCAGTGACAATTTTGTTACCGATAACAGCGATGATAACCCCATGACCGTAGCAATTGTCGCCTTGAGAAATAAGCTGAAGGGCGTTGACTGAACCAAGTTTTATTTCTTCAATAAGCCAGCTATCAGAACCACAGCCGACTCGATTGAGATAATATTGTCTTCTAGAACCACCATCGTAATTGGCGACAATGATGGAAAAAGGAACACTGGGCGGGGTGGCATTGGGATTATTTATTAGACCACAATCGTTTTCGTCTCCTGATCGGCAAGATAGTTCTGGGGGGATTTTGAAACTAACCCCATTGTCACTAACTGTTTTCCAGTCAGCAGTGGATAGTAAATTGGTGATTTGTTGTGGTGGAGAGATTGATGCGGTAACGACCGAAAGGGGTTGCTGGTCAGCAGATTGGTCTGCAGGTGTTGTGGCTGGAGAACTTTCAGTATCCAAGGGAGATTGGGCCATAAGCTCGGTGGTCAAAGACTCGATAGTTTGTTGTTGGGAAATGGTCAGGATGATAAGAAAGGCAGAAATGATGACAGCACTAGCGGCGACGATTAGAAGATTATCTTTTTTCATTATTGGATCTTATGGATCAAGATAGACAGCTGGTATTGTACCGTCCGCCAATGAGGAGACTTGTTGAAGAAAATTTTGGA
>CAZRXL010000001.1:17655-22819 GCA_964604055.1 uncultured Gammaproteobacteria bacterium | reverse complement strand
AATGTAGAAAGAATTTGTTGGTATACCTCTGGTAGGGGGTCACTAATAAGCCGGTCAGGGAAAGATATCCTTAAGATATGGTCTTGGTTGTCAATGTAAATGGTGTAGTAGTTGGTCATACCAAATTCTTGAGCTATAACAGCTGGTTTCCCGAGAAATATAGTTTGCCGGCTATCAGAAACATATTTGGGTAAGATATCTGCGTTAATTTGGGTAATTTCTTCTATTCCTAAATCTAGGTATTGAGAAAGGTCTTCAATTATATGGACATCAAAATCATAGATGTAACCGTAAGCGGCTTTGGGATTACCTTGTTTGGCTTGAAAATTTTCTAAGCTTAACAAACGAATACCTGGATAATCAGATGGTTCAGTAGCCCAATTTTGGGGATATTTAAATTCGAAACCGTAATTTGTGTCGGTATAGGTTTGCCAATCAGCAAAGGGGTCGAGGGCTTCGGTTGGGGAGGGTTCAACTTCCAGTGGGGATTGGGCCACAAGCTCGGTGGTTAAAGACTCGATAGTTTGTTGCTGGGAAATAGTCAGGATAATAAGAAAAGCAGAAATGACGACAGAACTAGCGGCGACAATTAGAAGATTATCTCTTTTCACTTTTTATCTCTGTTAACCAAGGAATTAAAAATAGATAAACCATTTTTAAAGCCCATTAGAAACTCTGAAAAAGAGCTGACTGGCTTGGCGACAGAATTGGTGATTTGGTGAGTATCATCCAAAATTAAGTTAACCCGAGTTAAAGTATTTTTTAGTTCAGAAAGAAGCATCACCAACCAAATACCAATAATGACGACGATGAGGGTAACGGCAGTTAGGGAGATAACGATGACCAATTGAGTTGGCTCCATGAAAAGAGTATAGAATAGACGGAAACGAATAACAAGTTAAGGCTGGTATTGACGTTGGTCAATAGTGGTTTTGCCGTTTGGAGATTTGGATTGGACAGTAATGGTGATGGGGAGTGTTTTAATAACAATATCCTTTTTGAAATGGCCTTCGGCATCGACAATAACCAAGCTATCGTTGATGGTGACATTGGCTTGAGAATCGGTCTGGCCCTCGATGGATAAGTTTTCTCCTAAAGCAGGACTGTCTTTGGGCCAAGAAACATCAAGTCGGGGTGGACGATTGAATTTGAAATATTCAAAGATCAGAAAGGCAGAAAAGGCAATTATAGCTAGAATAGTAGCCAAACTAAAAGTCAATTGAGGAGTAAAACCAAAAACCCGTTTTCGGATGGTTTTTTTATCGTTTTTAGTGGCAAAATCACGTCTGAAAAGGCGGAGGATATTGTTGCCATCTAATTTTAAGAATTCAGCATATGATTTGACGATCAGGGAACAATATGGTTCCTGAGGTAAGTTTTTGATATGGTCAGACTCGATGGCCAAAATATATTTTTGGGGAATCTTTAGCTGACTGGCGACTTCTTTGGTTGTCAAATAGTTGTCTTCTCTGGTTTTCTTTAAAAGATCTGAAGCGCGATACATAAGAACTATTCTTCCTCTGACCCGGCCGGAATAAGAATTTGTCTGGGTTTAGCGCCGTCGGAGGGACCAACGATGCCAGCCTTTTCAAGTTGATCTAGAACCCGAGCGGCCCGAGCGTAACCAAGTTTAAGACGACGTTGCATAAGAGAAGCACTAGCCTTGCCAGTTCTTCTGACTAGATCAACTGCCTGGTCAAACATGGCGTCTCGCTCTTCGCCGTCAACTGACATAAGATTGGGGCTGGCGCTGCTAGGACTGCTGACGGGCTGGCTTAAAATTTCGTTGTCGTAGTCGGCGGTTTGTTGTTGTTTTAGATAGTCAACCAGGGCCTTGGTTTCTTTGGGACTAACATAACAACCCTGAATTCGAATTGGTTTGGCTAAATCGGGAGGGATATAAAGCATGTCGCCCCTGCCCAATAGTTTTTCGGCGCCGGGAGAGTCAAGGATAACCCGAGAGTCGGTCATGGAAGCAACAGCAAAGGCAATTCGAGTGGGGACGTTGGCCTTGATTAGACCGGTAATAACGTTGACGGATGGTCTTTGGGTGGATAAGACTAGGTGAATACCAACGGCTCGGGCCATTTGGGCGATACGACAAACGTTATCTTCGACTTCGTTGGGGGAGAAAAGCATTATTTCGGCTAGTTCGTCAATGACAATGACAATGTAGGGCATAGACTGGAAGCCAGCAATATTGTTGTACTCGTCAATATTTTTGGCTCCAGCTTCGGTAAAGATCTTGTAGCGATTTTCCATCTCAGCAACGGCCCATTTTAGAGAAGAGACAACTTTTTCTGGCTCAACAATAACCGGAGTTAGTAAATGAGGAATGCCGTTATAGGGGGTTAATTCAACTCGCTTGGGGTCGACTAAAATAAGTTTAAGCTCGTCAGGAGAGGCTCGAAACAAGAGGGTACTAATCCAAGAGTTGATACAAACTGACTTACCTGACCCGGTCTGGCCGGCAATCAAAACATGGGGCATTTTGCCAATATCAGCAACTCTAAACTTACCAGAGACGTCTTTGCCCAGAGGAACAACTAGTTTAGATTTGTCCTTTTTCATTTCATCACTCTCCATCATCTGGTAGAGAGGAACAACTTCAAGAGAATGGTTGGGAACCTCAATTCCAACCAAAGACCGACCAGGAATAGGGGCTTCAACTCTGATTTGGCCACCAGGAGCGGCCAGCGCCATGGCCAGATCGTTACTAAGAGAAATTATTTTGGCCAGTTTGGTACCAAGGGCAACTTCGATGGCATATTGGGTAACAGCGGGACTATTGTTGACTTCGGCAACTCTGGCGGTGATGCCAAATGAATCGAGGGTTTGTTCTATAACTTGAGCATTTTTTCTGACGTCACCCCGGTCAGCCTTGGAACCAGGAGTGGTGTCAAAAATACTGGTAGGAGGATATTTCCAAATTTGTTGAGTGGAGGAAGTGACGGGTTTGCTGGAGTTTGACTTGAGGATGGGGGCAACCCCGACAACCAAATTGTCATCGACTGGCTTTTTGCTGGGAGGATCATCTTCAATCTGAGACTGAAAAACAGCTTCTTTTTTGGTTTTTTTATCTTTTTTGGTCTTGAGACCGACAGTATATCTTTTTAAGGTTTGGACAACTTGGCCAATAAACTTGAGAATTTGGGCAACTGAGGTGTCGAATAAAATCACAAAGCCGGCAATAAAGGAAAAGAAAAAAATAATAAAGGAAAGAAGTGGCGAAAAGAGGACTGATAATTGCTCCCACAGAAACTGGCCGATTAGACCTTGTTTAGACAAGCTGATAATGGCCATAAACATGATGGTGAAACCAAGAAAGACATTGGGCTCGCGTAGCGGAGTGGCGATTTTGGCAAAAAAGAAAGAAACCAATAAGAGTAGGAAAGGAACTAAAACAGAAGTCCAGCCAAAATAGCGATCAAGGACAAGATTGTACTGAGTAGGAATGGGACCAATCTGAAGAAAAGAGAAAATAGACAGAATAGACAGGATCAGGAAGAAGATAAAAAAAACAGACTGGATGGTAGTTGATTTGAGATGGAGGGCAGAAAGAATTTTTCGTTTCTTTTTGCGGCCGCGTTTTGCCATAAATTAAGTATATATGTGAGAGATGGCTTGCTCAAGTGGCACAAGTTCTGTTTTGGCGCTAAAACGATCTTTAAATTCAACTGATTTTTGGTCAATAGTTTTGTTGCTGATAACGATTCTTTGTGGAATACCGATTAAATCGGCGTCGGCGAACTTTTGGCCGGCTGAAATTTCGGTTCTATCATCATAGAGAACTTCGATATCTTTGGTTAATAATTGTTGATATAAATCATTGGCTGCGGACGAATCGGCGGCTAAATTGATGAGATGGACTTGGTATGGAGCAATTGATTTAGGCCAGATAATACCAAGATCGTCATGGTGGGTTTCGACAACACAAGCCATAGCCCGACCTAAACCAATGCCGTAAGAACCCATATAGAGCGGTTTTTCTTGACCATCAATATCGGTAAAGTTGCCGATCATAGGTTTGGTATAAACATGACCGATGTTGAAGATATTGCCAAATTCAACAGCTTTAACCAGTTTTAGTTTATTTTTGTGGCATTGGCTACAAATAAAGTCTGATTGGGCTTCAGCAATGTCGCCTTCAATCTGACAGGTAAAATCACGACCATAATTAACATTGATAGAATCAGTGGTTTTTTCTTTTTGGCCACCGATAAAGTTTTTGACGGTTTTTAAAGAGATGTCGCCAACATAGACAGCCTTATGGCCCCAACAATGAACCCAACCAGATTTAGTGCCTAGTTTTTTTAAGTCTTGGTCGGTAGCAGGCTCTAGATCGCCCTTGGCGCCGTAAACCTTAGCCAGTTTGGCTTTACTAACAGACAGATCGCCTCTGATGGTAGCGATGATAAGCTGACCATCGCTGTCTTTGTAAACCACATTTTTGAGAAAGTGGCTTTTGGGTCTTTTATAATGTTTGATGTCATCCTCCATGGTCATAACCCATTCAGGTTGGTCAACAATTTTGAAAGGTAGTTCGGGTTCGGCTAGATTAATATCACCTCGGTCAAACTCGGCTGTTTCCAGATTGGCGGCATAGCCACAGCTACAGGTGGCAATAGTATCTTCGCCGACATCAGTTTTGACCATAAATTCGTGGCTAATGGAGCCACCGATGGCACCGTTATCTGACTCGACTGTAACAACAGACAAATCCAAGGCTTTGGCAATGGCCAGATAGGCGTCCCAATATTTTTGGTAAGTTTTTTTTAGATCGGCTTCGTCTTGATGAAAAGAATAGCCATCTTTCATAACAAATTCGCGGGTGCGCAGGAGGCCACCGCTAGGACGGGCTTCATCTCGAAACTTTTTACTAAACTGAAAGATGTTGATGGGTAGATCCTTGTAGCTAATATTAAATTGTTTGACTAAATCAACCATAACAACTTCGGCAGTGGCACCGAGTGTAAATTGGGCATTGTTTCGGTCGGTGACCCGCATCATCGATGCCCCAAATTTTTTGTCACGGTGGGCAGATTGCCAAATTTCAATAGGATGAAGGTCGGGAACGACCAGTTCTTGGGCGCCAATTTTTTCCATTTCATGTCTGATGATATCTTCAATTTTTTGGTGAACTCTAAGGCCTAGCGGTAAAAAG
>CAZRXL010000001.1:0-17645 GCA_964604055.1 uncultured Gammaproteobacteria bacterium | reverse complement strand
CGGCCGGTAGATAAAGGGCGGATGAAACCGGCCCGAAGCAAAAGCTGATGGCTTTTGATAAAAGCGTCTTTGAAATCGGATTTAGTGGTTTTACCAAAAAGTTGGCTGTAGCGCATGGCCAATTATACCCTAAACCTCGATGACTAGAGGTAGAACCATGGGTTGGCGGCCGGTTTTTTGGTAGATTAGGTCTTCGACAAAGGCCTGAATTTCTTCCCGGATAAAATCAAAATTGGCTGGTTTGCTGGTGACGTCTTTGAATTTGGCTAAAATCTCCTTTTTGAGATAGTCTAAAAGGTCGGTGTTTTCTTTGATAAAGACGAATCCGCGACTTAAAATGATGGGGTCTTTGCTGATTTGACCAGTTAATTTATCAACCAAAAGCACAAAGCTAAACATGCCGTCTTCGGCCAAAACTTTTCGATCGCGCAAAACAGTGGTGCCAACATCCCCTACTCCTAAACCGTCAATTAAAATTTTTCTAAGATTAAGACGAAGCTTGGTATCGAAATTAGAACCGGTAAAAGTGACGGCGGCATCAATTTCTGGAGCAATAAACTGCTCAGGTTGATAACCAAGATTTTCGGCTACAGACTGATAGGCTTTAATGTGTCGAGGATTGCCACCAATAGGCAATAGATACTTGGGTTTTAAGAGACTAATCAGCAGGCCATGTTCTTTTTGATAGGCGTGGCCAGAAACATGAATGTCACCACTTTTTTCACCATAGATAACGTCAGCGCCTAAACGAGATAAATTATCGATCATTTCGTTGATTTTGCTAGTGGTACCGGGAATATAATCGGGCGAGGAAAAAATAACTTTGTCACCGGCTTTAATCTTGACCTGGTGTTTGCCCATAACCATCTTGCTTAAGGCGGAATCGGGTTGACCGGCAAAACCGGCGACAAGAAAGAGTAATTGATTGTCTTTAAAGTTTTTGGCGCGAGATAGTTCAACTAAATCGCTATTAGATATGTCCAAATAACCCAGCTCTTTGGCTAAAGATATGGCTCGATCAACCGAAAAACCAACGACGACAATTTTTCTACCGGCTGATTTGCCATATTCGATGGCTTGACCCCAACGGACAATGTTACTGCTGATAGTGGTGACAAAAACTCGACCTTTGGCGCCAATAATTTGTTGTTTGAAATTGTCAGCAATCGACCGCTCGGAAGGAGAAAATCCGGAATGGTCGGCACCAAGACAGTCTGACAAAAGACAAAGAACACCAGCATCGCCGACACGACCAATATGGTTTAGGTCAGATGGCTGGCCGTAGATGGGGAAAATATCGAATTTAAAATCGGAACCATGATAGAAAACACCAATCGGGGTAGTAATGGCAAGGTGAAAGGTGTCGGGAATGGAGTGAGTAACTCTAACTGGGTCAATGATAAAAGGACCGGCAGTGATAGGTAGAGAATCATCATAAATAGTTAGATTGGGACGGAGGTCAAACTCAGACAACCGGGCTTCAATTAGAGCGGCGGCTAATTTGGGAGCGTAAATGGGTAGACTTTTGCCTAGAATTGGCAAAATAAACCTTATAGCACCAATATGATCTTCATGGCCATGAGTGATAAAAATACCTTTAATTCGGTTTTTTCTTTCGACCAAGTAATGGGTGTCGGGAATTTGCATATCGACACCGAAAGCATCTTCCTCAGGAAAGCCGACGCCAGCATCGACAATGATAATTTGACTACGTTTAAAGTCGCCACTGGGAGCGTATTCATAAACAAACATGTTTTGAGTGACGTCGGCGAAACCACCCAAGGAGATGACTCTAACAGCATCGTTTTGATTTTTAAATTCTCGAACCTGATTTTGAGGTCTGTTAAATTGTTTTTGGGGACTAAATTGATTCATAAATAAATTTGGCTTAATAATACTTCCTTTGGAAGTACGACAATAAATAATAATATCGTGTTGGAGGCCGGTGTTTTAAGATGGTAAAAACTCATCCCTATTCAGACCGGCTGTTTCCTAAGCTTGATGACAGTATATCAGAGATAATGACAGATAAATAGCTTTTAGATTGATCTGGAGTGATTATACCGGCAAGATTGAGATCACTTGGGACGCCAACTAATTTGTTGATCAGTGTTAGATTTCGGTCGGGAAAATAATAAATGGTCTGACCGCAACCTTCAACAGATTGTTCCAAAACTTTAGCTTCGACCCCGTCAATAATAATAGATTGAAAGTCAAGTAAGTCTTTGGGTGGGTCAGCAACAGAAATAGTGAGATCAAAATCGACTAATTGATCAATAATGGCACTACCTTTAAGGTCACAAAAATCAGGATGATTGTAGGCAAGAGAGTGAGTCAGACGAACACCATTGCTGGTGGGGGTGGCGGTTAGAGCTGAAGGGTATTTTATTTTTATAAAATCGTTTTTGAAGGCTTTGAGAGCGGGGGTGGGGGTAGGGGTGGCGGGTAAATAGGACTGTTTGACCTGGTTATACTGGACGGCTTGGTCGGCGGCAATAGTGACCAAAGTCAAAGTGAAGAGAACGGCTAGAACGATGTAGACAATAGTGTTTTGTTTATGGCGCTTGGTCATTGGTAAAGCTTAAAGAGGATTTCTCTAGTATAAGTACATTCTTTGATTTGTCCGTCGATTTCTTCTGAGGTAAAACCAGCACTACAAGCACTGGTCCAGAGAACTTTGTCGGAAAAAACTTTGAGCGGATAAAGATCTCCAACACTGCAAACAACCCTATTTGTTTTCAAGTCATCTAGACTGAAGTTTGGCTCATTGGGCGAGATTAGTAGTCTCAATTGGTTAAATACCGCCGTGGAGTTAGAACCCATAGGTAGTGAACTAAAATAAGATTTTATTCGTTTTGAGTCCTGAGTTTCTTCAGAACCACAGTCGCTCTCGTCAGCAAAAAATTGTGAGGTTGTTGCTTTGTAATTATCCCAATTTTCAACCAATCGTTGGAGTTCTTGGGTGTTTTTAGCAAAGTAGGATGGAGGGAGGGGTAAGGTAGGAATTAATGTCGGCACCAGTGTGGGTTGAGGTTGATTAGATAGTTGATAATTTTCTTTTTTAAGTAACTGATTCTGATTAAAAAGCTTGAGAATTAAAAAGGTTGCTGTGATTAGTAACGCTAGTGATAGAATCGGATGAATTTTTCTAAGTTTAAGACAATAATTATTCATTTAGGGTTGGAATTCGGCGCCAATAATATTGACTTGTTTGACAGTTTTAAATTGAAGGGCAGTTTTGATAATTCGGTCGTAAAGAATGGCTAGGCGAGTTGAACCCCCTGATGTATATAAAAGCGGGTCAGTAAATTCTAGAGTAGCAACACCGTTATCAATGGAGGCTTTGACGAGTGAAAAACGCTCGACCCGTTGTTTGTAGTCATCTCTATCTTCCATCCTAAATTCATTGATCAGCAAATTTATCGCTTCAGTCAGAGGCGTAGAGGTATATGGTATTTGAACAATTTTATAATCATTGGCAGTGGTGTCGAGAACTTGCGGGTCAATTTCGCTATTGTGAAAAAAAAGCTTGATTGAAAGTGGTTTTGGAGTGGGGGTGAGGGTGGGAGTGGGGGTGGGAGAGACGGGCCAGGCGGGTTGGTTAAAATAAAGCATTTGCGACTTTAGAGTCTGGATTTCTTGTTGCTGTCTAACAGAAAGAGAAAAAAGCAAGGCAGAAAAGGTTAGCGAAAGAAAAACTGGAAAAAGAATGTGTTTGAATTTTTTAGTGACCTTTACCATTGGGGGATAAATTGTTTTAAATTATCAGAATTGACGACAACTTGTTTGACTGATTGGTCAAGAATAATTCTGACCGCTTTTCTAGTTAGGCTTTCGATGTTTCGCTTGAGAGTTCTGACCCCAGCGTCAAAACCCAGGGGCCGAACGATTTGGGGCCAGAGATCGGGGTCGATGATAATTTCATTGGGCTCGAGGCCAGCGGCTTTGATGGCTTGAGGCAATAAATAATTTTGGGCAATTTTTATTTTGTCGTCATCGCCGTACGACGGCATTTCAATAATTTCAAGTCGGTCTAAAACGGCAGTGGCAATACGATTAGTATTGTTGCAGGTAGCACAAAAGAAGACTTGGGATAAATCGACCGGATAATCAATAAAAT
This sequence comes from uncultured Gammaproteobacteria bacterium, assembly GCA_964604055.1. Classification (GTDB taxonomy): domain Bacteria; phylum Patescibacteriota; class Microgenomatia; order UBA12405; family UBA12405; genus CAZRXL01. The sequence goes on along the minus strand of CAZRXL010000001.1, from coordinate 13,525 downwards.
AATCAGTAAAGCGGTGGTTTTGTTCGGGATCCAAAAGTTCGACCAAAACACCCATAACGGTATTTAGGGCAGAATCGTCGATACGATCAATTTCGTCTAGAAGAATAATTGGATTTTTGGTTTTGGCTTTAATTAGGGCTTTGATAATTTGACCAGGTTCGGCTTGAGGCAAGGTTCGGCTTTGACCACGAAGATAGTTGGCGTCGCCTAAGCCACCTAAAGGGATGCGGATAAACTGGCGGCCTAGGGCAGTAGCAATAGACCGACTAATAGTAGTTTTGCCGGTACCGACTAGACCAACAAAGAGAAGGACGGGGGCAGAAAAAAAATCTTGAGGATGTCTGGTTTTCTGAATGGATAAAACTGAAATATATTCCAAAAGTCTTTCTTTGATCGAATCAAGGCCGTAGTGGCAAGATCGAGAATGTCTTGGCTAGTTTGAGTCCAAGGAATTGATAAAACCCAATCAAAATATTTTTTGACATTTTGTTGGATTTGCCAAAAATTATCACTGTTGGCAGACAGGGACAGACCTGACAGCATTGACTCGAGTTTTATTTTTAGATCCGGAGGGAGAGTTTGCTGGTTGAGTTTGTCTGTCAATTCATCAACGAACAAATCTGGGGCAGAGTTCATGGTAAAAGTATAGCTTAATTTAGCGGCGAGGGCGAGAATCTCGTCTCTTGAGACTGGGATCGAAAGAGCGGAAACTGGGACGGTCATTTGGCTGGCCGACATTTTTTGCCTTGAGCTCGGGAGCGGAAAGTTTGATTTGGTAATTGTCGTTGAAGCCGATAACTTTGACGTGAATTTTGTCGCCTAATTTAACTAAACCTCGACAATCTTTGACGAAACCTTGGGCTAGTTCGGAAACATGAACCAGGGCTTCTCGACCAGGTAAAAATTCGACAAAAGCACCGTAATCCTCAATTCTAGTAACGGTACCGTCAAATTCTTCACCGACTTCGATTTCTCTAATCATTGATTCTATTTCAAAGGCAGTGTCGTCGACTGCTTTTTGGTCAGAACCAGAAATGGAAGCCTGACCGACGTCGTCGATATCGATCTGGACGTGATACTTTTCCATTAGTCTCTTGATGGTTTTGCCACCACTACCAATGACCTCGCCGATTTTTTCTTCAGGCAAGACAATTAGTTTGACTTTGGGAGCGTAGATCGACAGATTTGATCTGGGTCTAGAAATGATTTTGGCCATGATAGCCAAAATATCAAGTCTGGCTTTAGTGCTGGCTTCAAAAGTGGCTTTGATCATGTCCATGGTCAAACCAATTCTTTTGATATCAAGTTGGATGGCGGTAACACCATCTTTGGTACCGGTGATTTTGAAATCCATATCACCATTATGATCTTCGATACCGGCAATATCGGTCAAAAGCTGATAATTGTCAGACTGGTCGCTAACCATGCCAATGGAGATGCCGGCAACCATACTTTTGATGGGAACACCAGCGTCCATCAAGGATAGGGTGGAGCCGCAAGTGCTGGCCATGGAGGAACTGCCATTTTGGGATAAAACTTCGGAGTTTAAAAGGATGGTATAGGGAAAATCTTTTTCACTTGGAATAACGGGCTTAAGAGCTTTTTCGGCCAAAGCGCCATGGCCGACTTCGCGACGACCAGGACGGCCAACTCGGCCGGTTTGACCTGTGGAAAAAGGTAGGGCGTTGTAATAGTGGATATAGCGCTTAGTAGACTCACCAGTACTATCTTCCAAATATTGCTGATCAAAAAGAGTGCTTAGGGTGGTGATGGTTAATGCTTGGGTAAGACCCCTTTGGAAAAAAGCAGAGCCATGAGTTCGGGGTAAGACGGCGACTTGACCGGAAACCGGTCTGATTTGATCAACTTTTCGACCATCGAATCTGAGACCTTTGAGGGTTCGGGCGCGGAATTGGTCTTTGATAACATGATGAACGGCTTCGATGACTAAGGAGCGGTTAAGCTCTTCGGCGTCGATTTGAGCTTCAAAATGAGCCAGGATTTTGTCAATCATGACCTGCTCGGCGGCCATGTGTTTGCCGTCATCGGCACCGTTTTTGATAAAGTCGGCAACATCTGTGTCAATTAGTTTTTCAACTTGAGAAATTAGCGACCGGTCTGGTAAAAAAGGGACAAACTCCAGTTTGGTTTTAGAGTTATCTTTGGCAAACTTTTCAATTTGCTGATTGATGGATTGGTTGGTGGTGTTGGCCAAATCAATAGCCTTGATGACGGTGGCATTGTCAATGATATTGGCACCGGCTTCGATCATATTGACACCGTAAGTATTGCTACAAACCAAAAGATCGAGATCGGATGTCTTTAGTTGATCAAAAGTCGGGTTGAGGATAAATTCTTTATCAATCAGGCCAACTCTGGTGGCAGAGACAGGGCCATTGAAAGGGATGTCTGATAGAGACAAGGCTAAAGAGACAGCGTTAAAAGCTGGTATGATGGGATCGTTAATTTTGTCGTTGCTTAAGACGGTGACAATAACTTGGACTTCTTGCATAAAACCTTCAGGAAAGAGGGGGCGAATGGAACGGTCAACGATGCGACCCAAAAGAACAGATTCATCAACTAAGCCACCTTCACGTTTGAGCCATTTACTGCTTTTAATAATACCGCCAGCATAAAGTTTATCATTATATTCGACTGAAAGAGGAAAATAATCTTTGGTCTCGTCAAGAGCACCAATGACAACGGTGGCTAAAACAACAGTGTCACCCAATCGACCAATAACAGCACCGTTGGCTTGAGGAGCGAATTGACCTGTTTCTAAACTAAGAACTTTGTCCTTATCGAAATTTACTTCTAATTTTTTATCTACCATGTTATTTTTTGAGCCCCAAAGCCTTAATTAGTTTTTCGTAGCGTTTTTTGTCTCGAGACAAAAGATAGCGTAAAAGACGGCGACGTTTGGCCAGTTTGGTCAGAAGACCACGCTTGGCAGGAGAATCGTGCTTGTTGTCTCCTAAATGAGACTGAAGTTTATCGATGGATTTAGTAAGAATAGCGACTTGGACTTCGGGAGAGCCGGTGTCAGCTTTTTCAACTGCGTATTTTTTGATCAGATCTTGTTTTTCTTTTTTGTTTAATGCCATTTAATAGAGCTTACGATAGTGGATTAATAATTTTGGCTTGGCGGCCAAAAAACCATCTGCAAGCTACGAAAGGGATTATAACACAGGGTGGGATTAATTAGGCGGTGGGCATGGGAGAGGGTTGGTTGGTGCCGGTTTCGACTTTTTCTAGAACGGGAGTGGCAGTGACAGGGACGGGTTCGGCTTGGCTGGCTTTAAGACAGGCGGCACCGGCCTCGAAAGTCTCGGGGGAGACATTGACCGAAAAAGACTGAGTAGAAACTCGAAGGCCGATTAAAAGATTTTTGGCGGCATCGGGAGTTAATGGTAATCCAAGCATGGGCAAAAGGAAGGTGAAGATTTCAGAAAACGGAGCATCGGCATCAATAAGTTTGGTTTTAGCCCAATCTTTTTGAGCATCTTGACTGGCAATATAAACCCAGTTGCCAGATTGTTTGAGCTGGTCGGCATTGGGCAAAGAGGTTTCGTCACCAAGCATAAAACCAAGATCGGACTGACTGCTACTATTGTTGATATTAATCTTGTCGCTTTGAATCTGAGGAGAACCGGTTTTAGTGGTAACAACTAAGTTTAGTTTGCCACCGTTGTCATTGTAGGAAACTTGATCAATTTGATCTAAAGGATAATCTAGGGTAACAACTAAATTGCCCAAGTTGATAGTATCTGACAATAGTTCTAAACCGGCTAATTTGCTGTAGTTTTGATCAGTTTTTTGGGGACAATAGATTTGGCTTTCGATGTTTTTTGATTTAAGAGTCAGAGCTAAGGCCAAGGCAGAGCCAACAGCGTCGATACTGATTTGAGGCACGACAATAAGCGCCTTTTTGGCAGCGTCGACTAAGGGTTTGATAGCAGTAATATTGTAGTTTTTCATGGAAGATGGTTGAGGAGTATTGATAGAAAAATCTGAGCGATTTTGGCTCATTTGACTAGACTAACTTTTCTTATAGGATATTATAACATCGTCAACTTTAAAGTCAATATAAGGAGAAAATGTTAGGCCACAGTCGGTACCTGATTTGACTGACTCGACTTCAGTTTTACCCTGTTGAAGGGTGTTGATTTTACTGTCTTTAATTATTTTATCGTCTCTTTTGAGGTGGATAGACTCGCCTTTTTGGAGTTTGCCATCGGTAATTTTGACCCCGGCGATTCTAACCTTGTTGATTTTGAATTCGGCAATAATCTTGGCTTGACCAGTTATAGTCTCATCAATGGTTGGTTCGAGGATCTTTAGAACTTGAGCCTGAACATTGTCAATAATCTCATAGATAATATTGCTGGTAAAAATATCGACTTGTTGGTTGGCGGCCAGATTTTTGACACTTTTGGAAGCAGAAACATTGAAGCCAAAAATTTGAGCTTGACCGGAGCTGGCGATGAAAACATCATGATCGGTAATGGGGCCGGTACCGGAACTTAGAACCAAGACGTCGGTATTGAAACTAGCCAAGAGGGCTTTTAGAGTGCCTTCAGTGTCGGCTTTGATAACGACATTAAGCTGGGGAATATCATCGGAATTGTTTGGTGACGTTTCTTGGGGCGAATCATGATTCGCCCCTACATCAGCTGGTTGGGGCTGACTAGTGATGATGGAACCAACTGGGATAACTGAGGTAAAACCGAGGATTTCGATTGGAGTGCCAGGTAAAGCCTGTTTTAGACGCTGGCCATCAAAGGAGGTTAGAGCCTTAATCTTGAACTGGTCCTGGTCAACATAGACAGTATCACCAATGGAGAGAGTGCCTTGTTTGATAATTGAATAGACAACTGGCCCTTGAGCCCGATCAAGCCGGGATTCAATGACATGGGCCGCTAAGGGGGATTGGGGTAGATCTTTTAATTCTAGGATTTCGGCGTGGAGTAAGATGGTGTCTAAAAGTTGGTCGACGCCCAAACCAGTTTTGGCAGAAATTTCGACAACGGAAGTTTGACCACCGTATTCTTCGGGGGTAAAACCTTGTTCAACTAGCTGAGATTTGACTTTACTAGATTCGGCTCCGGGCAGATCCATTTTGTTGATGGCGACAACTAGAGGTAAATTGGCTTGTTTAATGAACTTTAATGACTCTTTGGTTTGAGCTTTGATGCCTTCAGTGGCGGCTACCACCAAAACAGCAATATCGGCAACAAGACTGCCCGAAGCACGCATATCTTTGAAAGCGGCGTGGCCAGGAGTATCGACGAAAGTGATAAATTTATCCTTAACTTTGGCTTGGTAAGCAGTAATATGCTGAGTAATACCCTTGGCTTCTTTGTCCCAGAGATGACTGGATCGGATCTTATCTAAAAGGCTAGTCTTGCCGTGATCGATATGGCCCATTAAGGCAACAACTGGCGGACGATAGCGTTGCAATTCTTTTTGAGCCATAAATTTTTTGTAAAATAGTAAACATTATTTAGCTTTTGGTTTTGACTTCGACTTGGCGATAACGACGGGACGACCGGCGATTTTGATATCAAGGTCGAGCAGTCGGCCGGCCAAATGAACATTTTCGCCACCGGAACCGATAGCCAAAGCAAGCTGATCTTCGGGAACGGTAACTTGGGCGATTTTTTTGTCTTGATCAATGGAAACCAATTCAACATTTTCGGCTGGAGAAAGAGTTTGGATTAAAAACTGTTTTACATTGTCAGAATAAGCGATGACATCGACTTTTTCCTGCTGAGGAAGTTCACCTAAGACCGATTGGATTCTGGAACCTTTTTGACCAATACAGGAGCCAACTGGATCGACACCAGGCTGAGAGGAAGAAACGGCAACTTTGGTTCTGACACCAGCAGTTCTGGCTATTTTTTCAATGGTAACTGATTGATTGGCAATTTCTGGTACTTCGCGGGCAAAAAGTTGTTTGATGAATTCGGGGTCTTTTCGCGACAGAATGATATCTCTTCGACCGGAGTCAATTTCGGTGATGGATTTAATTAAAAATAGTTTTTTATCACCTAAAGCCAACCTTTCGTTTTTGACCTGTTCGTCAGTGGGACAAACAGCCTCAGTTTTGCCAACCCCAACAGTAGCTTTATAAGGGTCAAGATGTAAAACAATACCGGAGATAAGAGTACCGATTTTGTTTTGATAATCGACTAAAATGGTCTCTTTCTCGGCTTCTCTGATTTTTTGGTCAATAACTTGCTTGGCGGTTTGGGCGGCAATTCGGCCAAAACCGGGAGGGGTAACGTCTGTTTGTTTGTCACCGTCGACTTTGAGAACTTTGAAAGAACCGGATTCGGGTGATAATTCAACTGTAAAGATATCTTCTTCGGGAACTTCAATCCCCTTCTCTTTTTGATCACGTTTGTAAGCACTAATCAGACCAGCTTCGATGGACTCGAGAATAGAGGCAACATCAATATTGCGTTCTCCGGCGATTTGGGCGACGGCAGCGGCAAACTCAGTTTTTGGTAACCTTTTTATATCCATAAATTAAAATTGGGGACGACCCGTCCCCAAAATCCTATAAAGCTAACTAATCTGCTGGTATTATAGCAAATTTTAGACAAAAATTTGATCGCCAAATATAATTTGATAGAATTGCTTGTATTTATTATTTGCTTAATAAAATGGGTTCAAAAGAACAAGTAGTATTGATCGATGACAATCGGGATGTTAGAGGATCTTTTGGAGAAATTCTGAGAGAGGAAGGACATAATGTTGTAGCGGAAGCGGGTAGTGTAAGTGAGGCTCTAGATTTGATACTCAGACTAGACGAGATGAAAGTGAGGGTAGTTGTTCTTGATGGAAATTTATCTCCTTCTTCCACTGGAAACGCTGACGGAATAAGATTAACTAAAGCGATAAGAGAAGGGTCAAAAGCTAAAGTAATTGGTCTTTCAGGAGAAAAATATCCTGGACCAGAGATCAGTTTATTAAAAAGTGATGGGCCAGAGCCGTTGTTGGAAGCGATAAAACAAATATAAGATTATAGATTTAGGTCGCGGAGTAGGTTTTTTTGGGCGCGGGTCAGGCGGGTGGGAACTTTGACCAGTAGACGAATATAAAGATCGCCCTGGCCACGTCCGCGGACGTCAGCAATACCTTTGCCACGAAGACGAACCAAGGTGTTGGGTTGAGTACCGGCTTTAATTTTGATTTTAAGAGGACCGTCTAGGGTGGGAACTTCTAAATTGTCACCCAGAGCGGCTTGGACAAAAGTTAGCTCTTGGATAACAAAAACGTCATTACCTTCACGCTTGAAGACTTTATCGGGCAAGACGTCAACATAAAGAATAAAGTCTTGAAAACGAATCTGTTGGCCGTCGGAAACGCCGGCTGGAATTTTGATTTTTTTGGTGGTGTTATCGATTTTGACTTCTTTTTCGACACCTTTGGCGGCTTCCATAAAACTGATTTGAACTTTGTAGGTAGGTAAACGGCGTTGACTGCTAAAACCAGCACCGCCACCGCCAAAAAATTGTTCAAAAATATCAAAAGGATTGCTGAAACCGCCAAAGTCAAAGTCGGCATTGCCAAAAGGAGATCCGCCGCCACCACTGCGCCAAGTGTAGGTGAAAGGACCTTGTTGGTCAGTGTAGGTATGGCCGCCAAAACCGCCAGAACTAGGATCGAAGGCGGTGTGACCAAATTGATCATAGGCCTGCTTTTTTTTGGTGTCTTTTAGAATTTCGTAAGCCTCATTGATCTCTTTGAATTTTTCTTCAGCATCTACTTCTTTGTTTCGGTCTGGGTGATATTTTAAGGCCAGTTTTCGGTAGGCCGATTTGATATCAGCTTGGGTGGCGGATTTGGTCAGACCTAAAACTTCGTAATAATCGCGTTTCATGTTTACATACAACTACTGGGCTTGCTTGTCCTTAATAAAGTTTCAACAAAACTTTTTTTATATTTTTCATAACAAAAACAGTCTGGTTTTGGAAGTATTCGCCAAGACATTTCCGAATCTCTATCGATACTATTAAGACATTTTTTAAAATTTATTGGCTGACTGATATATCGAAATATTGGAATGCCAATAAAAGTAACAAATAGTATAACGACAGCTAAAAAAACAAAGTATTTCATTAGAGTTACTAAGAGACAACCTCACCCTCTTCGGCGGTGGACTTATCGTCCTTTTTGTCTGCCTTTTTGTCTTCGGTTTTGGTCTGATCAGGACCAGAGGTTTCAGAAGCTTGTTGCTGTTGCTGACTATAAAGAGCTGAACCAACTGTCTGAAGAATCTGGGTTAAAGATTCGCTGGTCGAATCATAATTGGCCTTGGTATTGTCAGTTTTTGCCAATACTTCTCGGGCTTTTTTGAGCTCGTCTTCGATTTTCTTCTTGTCGTCATCCTTGATCTTGTCCGGATTGTCCTTGATTAATTTTTCACCAGAAAAGATGGCGGCATCGAGTTTGTTTCTACTTTCGGCTAATTCTTGCTTGGCCTTGTCTTCATCGGCATGGGCATCAGCTTCTTTTTTCATCTTCTCAACTTCTTCGTCGGACAGATTGGTGGCGTTTTGAATGGTAATTTTTTGTTCCTTGTCGGTACCTTTGTCTTTGGCTGAAACGTTTAAAATGCCATTGCTATCAATATCGAAGGTAACCTCGATTTGGGGTGTACCTCTGGGAGCGGAGGGAATACCGTCCAAAATAAAACGGCCAAGGGACTTGTTGTCGGCGGCCATGGGCCGTTCACCTTGCAAGACATTGATTTCGACCTGAGGCTGATTGTCGGAATAGGTGGTGAAAATCTGAGATTTTTTGGTAGGAACAGTGGTGTTTCGCTCAATTAAGGGGGTTCTGACACCACCGGCCGTCTCGATACCAAGAGTAAGAGGGGTAACGTCTAGCAAAACAACATCTTTGACCTCACCACTTAAAACTGCTCCTTGAACGGCGGCACCAAGACCAACCACTTCATCAGGATTGAGGTTGTTGTTTAGGTCCTTTTTGAACAAATCTTTGACAACTTGTTGGACCTTGGGCATTCTAGTTTGACCGCCAACCATTAAGATTTCATCAACCTGATCGACGGTAACACCAGCATCTTTGAGACATTTTTGGACTGGTTCAATACTTTTTTGAATTAGATCGTCGACCAGTTTTTCTAACTCGGATCTAGTTAGTTTGGCGGTTAAATGAAGTGGTTGACCATCTTTTTGAGTGATAAAGGGCAAATTGATATCGGTTTCCTGAGAACTGGATAACTCTATCTTGGCTTTTTCGGCCGCTTCACGAACGCGCTGAAGAGCCTGAAGATCGCCAGTCAGATCGGCACCTTGATCTTTTTTGAAGTTGTCCAAAATCCAGTCGACAATTTTTTGATCAAAATCGTCGCCACCTAAAAAGGTATCGCCATTGGTGGCCTTGACTTCAAAAACGCCATCACCAATTTCTAGAATGGAAATATCGAAAGTGCCACCACCCAAATCGTAAACGGCGATAGTACCTGATTTCTTTTTGTCGAGACCATAAGCCAGAGCGGCGGCCGTGGGCTCATTGACAATTCTTTTGACATTAAGACCGGCAATTTGGCCGGCTTGTTTGGTGGCTTGACGCTGACTATCATCAAAATAAGCCGGAACGGTGATGACGGCGTCTTTGACTTCTTCACCCAAATATTTTTCGGCATCCTTTTTGGCTTTTTGAAGAATTTGGGCAGAAATTTCCTGAGGAGTATAGATTTTGCCGGCAATTTCGACGGCGGCCATTTTGTCTTTGCCTTCGACGATTTTGTAGGGAACATGTTTTTGGGTTTTGATAACTTGCGGATCGTCGATGCGGCGACCCATGAGACGCTTGACACTAAAAATCGTGTTTTCTGGATTTAAAACCATTTGGCGTTTGGCCAGATCACCGACTAGGTTTTTGAGTGGTTCGACAACTGAAGGGATCAGATTTCGACCTTCTGAGGTTAAAATAACTTTAGGAATACCACCTTCCATAACGGCGACACAGGAGTTGGAGGTGCCTAAATCGATACCGATGATTTTTGTTGATTGGGTCATGTTTATTAGTTTATAAAGTTATAAAGTTTCAGCCAAAGGCTGATAAATGTAAAGTATAAAGTGAATTATTTTTCGGAACGGCCGACGACGACCTGGGCGGGTCTGATGACGCGACCGTTTAGTTTATAGCCCTTTTTTTGAACTTTGACAACCTGATCTTGGTCGCCTTTACAGACATCAACACAATCCATGGTTTCGGGATCAAAAGTGCATTGATGAGCCTTGACTACTTCAAGACCTTCAGATTGTAATACTTTTTCAAACTTGTCGACTACCATTTTTAGGCCCGGATCGGCAAGATGATTAGAAACTAATTCAAGATCATCCAAAACCTCAATCATCTTGATAACAATGGAGGTGGCGGCCAAAGTAGCCAAAAGTTGGCGGTCACGATCGATTCTTTTTTCTAAGTTGGAGTAGTCGGCCAGAGAACGATTGAGTTTGTCTTGAATTTGGTTCAGTTCGGTTTCTAATTTTTTGATTTGAAGATCTTGCTTTTGATCTGTTTTGCTTGGTTTGGTTTTTTTCATATGCTTATTTTATAAAGTAATTTCTGAAATTAAATGGGCAAAATAATCAACTAAGGGAATGATAGATCGATACTCAATTCGAGCAGGACCGACAATACCAATAACACCACGGTGGGGACCAGCTTGGTAGGTTTGGTAAACAAAACCACAAGGTTCGAGGTGTTCCATACCTAAATCCTCACCAATTAATAAGTGGGTTAAATTGTCGGCAGTGTCTTGACCGCGAGCAACCATATCAAACCAAAAATCATGCTGGTCAATGAGCGACAAAATGGTCTTGGTGACATCAATGTTGTAAAACTCGGGTTCTTCTAACAAATTACTGGCGCCATAGTTGTAGAAAGAGCCCTGATCGGTAGTGGCTAAAGCCATAGTCCTGGTTTGGGTGGCTAATTCTTTGGTGGCTTGTTGTAAAAGTTTGTCAAACTCGTTTCGATAGTCCCACATTTTTTGTTTGGTGCCGACCTCTTGTTTGACAGACAAGTCTTTGGGCGACATAAGTTGTCTGACGTAATATTTTAAACCCATAGAAGTAGGAACTCGGCCGGCGGATAAATGAGATTTTTTTAAAAAACCAAGTTGGGTCAAGGAGGCCATTTCGTTTCTAATGGTGGCAGAAGAAACACCAAGACTATATTTTTTTTCTAAGGTTTCTGAGCCAACTGGAGCGGCAGTTTCGATAAATTCCTCGACGATATCTTTGAGGATCTTGATTTGTCTTTGGGTAAGTTCTGTCATATTAGCAATATGATAGACTGACTGCTAACAGTTGTCAAGTCAATGTATTAGAAAATAAACAGCGACAAAAAAGGCGGTAATAAGGAAAAAGTTTACTAAACTGAAAAGACGATAGGGAAAACTGATGACCAGTAAGACCAAATAGAAAGAAGTGAGAAGGGCTATTTTTAGACGGGAGGAAAAAATACGTAAAGATAAAAAGAAACAAAATAAAAAAAATAGACAGAAAAACAAAAACTGTTGCCAAAAAAACTGGGGTGGAAATAAATTGACAAAAATAACCAAAAGGACTAAAAAAAATAGGGATAGAATAAAGTAGAGATGTAATTTACGATTGGATAGCTTTCTGGTCTTGATCATGGTCTTCTAGTTTGATACTGTCAACCACCCGAAGCAACTTGCTGGTTCGAGTGTGGCTGACTTGATGATATTGACTACTTAAACTATCGATACGCTTACCTAATTTGTCAAATTCAAAATTGTATTTGACGAATTCTTGTTCAAAAAGGCGAATCTGACTGATAATTTTTTGAGTGTCTTTTTGATATCTAAAATTATCGTAAGCCTGACGGATCATGCGCAAGATGGCAGTAAAGGAAAAAGGGCCAGCAAAGACGACTTTGGACCTGAGACCTTGTTCCCAAATATCTGGCAGTTTGTCGTAAATGTAGCTAAAGATCATTTCGTTGGGGATAAAGAGAATGACAAAGTCAACGGTTTTAGACTCGGGATCAATATAGTCACGACTGGTGATTTGCTTGATTTTGTTTTTGACATCGGTTGAAAAAAGCTGAAGATGGTGATCTCGGGTTGATTTGTCGTCGGTTTCTAAGGCTTTTTGAAGATTGCTGTAGGGAAACTTGGCGTCGACATTGATCCGACAACCGTCAGGCAGAAAAACGGAAAAGTCGGGGCGGGTGTCAGAATCGGTATCGGTCTGAAATTGATAGTCAACCCCTTTGACAAAACCAGTCATTTTTAGTAAATCTTCGGCAATTTTTTCACCAAAAGCGCCTCGAAGCTGATTGTTGCTTAAGACTTTTCTAAGACCGTCGGTGGTGGCCGATAAGTCTTGGGTAATTTTTTTGTAGTCGTCTAAAGCCTGGCGAAGACTACTGAAGTTATCAACTCGCATTTTTTCAGCAGTTTCTAGTTTGGCTTGATTTTTTTCTAAACCATCTAAGACCCTTTTGACCAAATCTTCAATGGCTTGTTTTTTGTTTTGCAAATCGGTTTCAATATCCTGTTTTTCGGCGCCCAATTTTTGATTGGCCATGGTAACTAAAGACTGATTGGCTTGGTTTAAGATATCGGGAAATTTTTGCTGAAATTTGTTGAAAAAATCGTCACTTAAACGGTCGGTGTTGGTACCGAATTTTTTGAGAAAAAACAAAGCCAAAGCTAGACCCACGATTAGACCCAAAGCAAGATAAACATATTCCATAAGTAAGTTTACTTTATTTTATACTTGATCGCTGCTTCTAAGCCAACCGAGATAGTCTTCTGACCACGTACAAGAACCACCCCTTCTGACTTTCTCTTCCAAAGTTGCTGCCAACTCACTACCAGCATTGGGGCAGTCTCGTCTGGGAGCAGTAGAGACGAGAGCAGAGAAGTTTATTATTCGTTCATTTAATTGTTCAATGGTCAATGACGATAGTGGTATTTCTGCTCCTGGTTTTGACATTTGGCTGATTATAACAAAATCTAAATGATTACTCTCCTAATAGTTGGGGAAAGATGAACCAGGATGTCGTAAGGAATAGTATTGGCTAGTTTAGCGATGTTATTAAGTGAATTTTTATCGGTTTTTTGCGGAGAGATGATTTGAATAGAATCATAAATTTTAGGGACAGTATTTTTAAAATTGACAACCGATAAGTTCATACAAACCAGACCGGCAATTTTAAAAAACTTACCCTTATATTTTATGTATCCGGTGTTGCTGAGTCGACGATCGAGACCCTCAAAATAACCGACAGGCAAGACGGCAATGTTGGTTTCTTTTTTGGCGGTAAAAGTGCGGTTATAACTGACCGTGTCTCCTTTTTTGAGCTGATGGACATTGACGATAGTAGAGGTGAGAGTCAGAGCAGAACCATAGAGACCGAGACCAAGACGGATGGCGTTGATGGAAGGGTGCTTGACTTTGGAGGCGCCGGCAGTAGCGGCCAAATGAATATATTTGGGATTAAAACCAGC